>NZ_JBVKAK010000013.1:0-181932 GCF_055639435.1 Streptomyces sp. NPDC039430
CCAACCACGCAACTACCTGGCGTTCCTCGGCCTCGCCGCCGCACTCTGCTGCTACAAACGACTCATCAAACTCACCACATAGGACACTGCCTTAGTCAGATTCCGGACGAGTGCGGTGATGGACTGCAGCATCTGAGGACGATCCCAGATGCCGTGCGAGCCCTAAACTTGGCTGCGGAAACTGCAGTTCAGACCCAGAATCGTATTATTCGAGCGGGACACGGTCGTGTCAGGTGACGCGTAGTCCGCCGTCGACGAAGAGATCCTGGGCGTTGACGCCGGTGTTGCGGAGGAGGAAGTCGGTGGCGTCGGCGACTTCCTCCATGGTCACCAAGCGCCCGATGGGAGTACGCGGTACGTGCGGGTGGTCGGGCACGTCGCGCCACCTCGGGCTGTCGCCCACGACGCCGGGATGGAGCGCGTTCACACGATGAGGTGCGATCTCCAGTGCGAGGGTCTTCACCAGTCCGGTGACGGCAGAGTTGATGGCGGTCACGATGGTGGAGCCTGGGTAGGGGCGTTCTTTGGCCAGGCCGCCGAAGAGTACAACCGATGCCTCAGGGGTGAACCGGTCACGCAGAATTCGCACGGTCTCCGTGTACCCCACCAGCTTGATGGTCACAGCTTCCACGGCCTTGGCGATGTCAAAATCCGCGAGAGTGTTGAAACCTTCTGAGACGCCGGTGATCACCAAGTTGTCAACGTCCCGTACATCCGCGAGCGCTCCGTCGATGGTTTCCGGCCGCGATAGGTCAACGGCCAGACCCCGGACGCTGCCGGCGATTTCGGCGGCCACAGCATCGGCGCGCTCCTTGGCGCGACTGGTGACGATGACGCTGTCACCACGGTCGGCGAACCGCTGTGCCAGTACGCGCCCCAGAGCGCCGCTTCCTCCGACAATGATCGAGGTGGTCACGAGCCAGGGGTCCCTTCCGATGGAACACGCAGTCAGTCGGCGACCTTATACCGCCGGAGACGGACGGCGCGGGCACAGCCGGACTGGTCCACCCGGACGGCCGAGCACCTGTTGCGCCGATCGACCGCTCCACCCGAAGGTGCAGGCGGCCTTGCTACGCCGGGGCAGCCTGCACGGCGCGCTTCAGCATGCCGCCGCGCAGACAGACGACGCCGATGGACAGCGCGGCGGCGCAGATGTAAAGGACTTGCTGAGCATGACCTGCTGCAGTGCCTGGCTGGTCTCTCCGGTCATTTGTGCGTGCTTCAGAGCGGAGAGGTCACCCGCAGCGCCGGCGACGAGGACGGAAAGCCACCAGAAGGTGAGCAGGGGATGCCGCGATCATGCCGCGGCATCGGCCCCGATTAGGGACTTGATCTGCTGAGACTTCGGCACCGCCACGACATAGCCGACGTCGGGCTGTTCAAGCAGGCGGCGGAAGGACCAGTCCTGTCCCTAGGCTTCATCGGCGGTCACCCAAACGGCGGGCAGACCGACGGCCAGACAGCGTCGGACGATATTCCTGGCCAGCTCACCTTTGGTCGCGAAGGTGAGCTCGTCAGGGATCTTTGCCTCCCGGCACCGTTCTCGGTCCCTGATCCAGCACTTGGGCAGGCAGAGCTCGCGGTCGACCAGGGCCCGTCCACGGACGATGGCGTAGGCCGCGAAGTCACCGACCTGGCAGTTGTTGATCTTTCCGGAAGTCCCCGTGCACTGCCTCGACACCCCGGCCGACGTGGTGCCCTCCTTGATGTACCCGGTGTCATCGATGATCAGGACTCCGTCCGGCCCCAGCTGTTGGCCGACGTACCCCCTCAGATCGTCCGGGGCGGCATCGGCGTCCCAGCGGGCACCGTTGAGCGGATGCCGCAGCCCGGCAGGGTCACGATGTCCTGCGTACTCGGCCAGTTGCCAGCCGTTCTTACGGCCTACCGGCGCCAGCAGGCCACGGACATAGTCCCGCATCCGCCATCGCAGGTCCGCCCGCCTGAACTGGCCCGCCACCCGCGCGAAGACGCACTCCAACTCTGCAACCCAGCCCTCGACTTCAGCAAGCCTCTCCACGACCGGACAACAAGAACAACCAGCTCAGAACACGAATTCTCGCTGGAGTACTAACTAAGGCGGACCCTGCGGGGTCTGCTCTGAATTTCGTCGAAGTCAGCCGCCGCATTGACGTACGCCAGGGGCAGGTACAGGACAGCCCGTGTCATGGCCCGCCGCCTCTGGCGAGCGTCACTCAATCTTCTGCAACAGCGTTTGGCAGCGGATCCCTCCCGGGCTGAGCGGCAACCGGGATGCTCGGCGGATGCCACGTCAGGGCGGTCTGCCCGGGCGCCATCCGCCTTATCGGTGTTGCGTCGTGACAGTTTGTCACATCGAGTGCACTGGGGCCCGGGCGGATATACCGTTTACTTTGCGGCGCTCCAGAAGAATACTCGTCCCCGAGGTCAGGAATTCCCGTCGGTCGCGATTGGGGGACCAACTGGAAGCCAGACGATCATTTCTCGGGAGCGCCCGTAAATCAGCTACGCGATGTTTTTCCTGCGCCGTCTTTTCGACGCGGGAAGTGCCCCAAGAGGAAAGGAAGAAAAGGGAATGGACGAGACAGGCATGTTCGTGGCGACAGGTGAGCGCACCGGCGGAGGCCGGCCGTCCGAGGACCGCATCGTGCGCACTCCCCATGCGATCGCCGTACTCGACGGGGTATCCACTCTTGCCACCACGACCCCGCTCGGAGGCTGGTACGCCGACTGCCTCGGAATGGAGCTGGCAGCGGGCCTGACCCAGGCTCCGGATGCGGACCTGCGCGAGATCCTGGAGGGCGCCATCGGTGCGGTCACGGCGCGCCGCGGCCTGGTGCCGGGCGAGTCCCCCGCCGCCACCGTCGCCATCGCGCGCCTGCGCGACGACCAGGTGGAGGCGCTGGTGCCGGCCGGCACTCCCGTCGTCGCGATACAGCGTGACGGAAGCGTGGATGAGTTGCGCGACGACCGGCTCGCCGACCTGATCACGGTCCAGCCCCGGTACCGGGAGTACCAGCAACGGCTGAAGGACGGAGAGGGGTTCGGCTCCGGCGACCACCGGCGGCTGCTCCAGGAGCTGCGGGCCATCCAGATAGACCATGTCAACCGCCAGGTGCAGGGCGCCTACTGGGTGGCCGAGGCAGTCCCTGAGGCGGCGCACCATGCGACGGTGAGGTCTTGGCCGGCAGCCGACCTCACCAGCCTCCTGGTCATGACAGACGGGGTGAGCTGCGGTGTGGAGGAGTACGGACTGTTCTCCTCGTGGACCGCCATGGCTCAGGACTGCGACAAGAATGGCCCTCAGTCCGTCTGCGATGCCGTCCACGCTCATGAGGAGACTGATCCTGACGGCCGGCAGCATCCGCGGTACAAGGTTCATGACGACAAGGCTCTCGTGTGGGCGAGGTTCTCCAAGTGAGCGATGTCGGTGAGCTGCTGTTCAGCACGGGCACGACAGAGCTGTTCGGCGAGCTGGTCCGGGGCAAGGGCACGGTGCTCGTCCTGCACGCGCACCCTGATGACGAAGTCTTTGCCACTGGCGCGGCTACAGCATTCCTGGCCCGGCAGGGCTGCCGTGTCGTGCTGCGGGTCGCTACCAAAGGCGAGGCAGCCGAACTCGGGGCTGCCACGGTCCGGGAGGCACGTCGTCGACGATCTCGGCGGTTCAACCAGGCATGCCAGGCCATTGGCTTGGCGGACTGGGACCAGATCGCCCCGGGGCGATGGATCGACACCGGAGGGACACCGGCAGAGGACTCACTGACCAGCGCCTCGGTCGACGACCTGGCCGATGCCATCGCCCCGCACGTGAACAACCTCGCGCCCAAGGCGATACTGACCGTCGGCAGCGACGGCCTGACAGGGCACCCGGACCACATCCTCATGCACCAGGCCGTCACCCGGGCAGTGGGAGGGACCTTGCCGGTTTACGGCGCCAGCCTCGGGGCCGACGACGTCACAGCAGGACACCAGCAACTCGCAGCGGTGCTCCCGGGGATGCGGGTCGGATCGGATCGGATGACCGGCAGCGCCCGGACGGATCTGCTCACCCTCCATGCTCCCCCTTCCGCTGGCGCGGCACGGCGAGACGCACTGAGCTGCTATGGGCCAGGACTGGGAGGGCTACCGCTGGCGGACCTGGTTCGCATCTATCCCGGACGAGGAGACTCCCTCCTCCTGCGCGCCGTCCTGGATGCAATCGGTTCGAGCACCGAGCGGTACGAGCCGCTGCCCAACGCGTAGGGGCGCGAACGCCGGGGTGGTCGAAGATGCCTGGCCGGTGATCGAGGGGTAGGCGAAACACCGGATGATCCGGGAAAGAAACCTGCCAACACGGTGATGCCGAGCCGCAGCCGCCGCATTGGCTGCGGCCCGCTGCCCGCGAAGTCAGGTCCTGCCTGTGTCGCCACCGAGTCGGAGTTCAGCAACCGGATTCCCCCAGGTGATCGTCTTGGCGTCGGCATTCGACGCGACATCGAGCAATCGAGCAAGTGCACGGAGCTGATGGTCATGGCCGCGTGGCTGGGGCGCACCCTGCGGAGTCTGCTTTGCATTTCGTCGGAGTCAGCCGATGCATTTAACGGTAGAGTCGGATATTGGATCTCTCGGTTGCGACATGAGGTCGCTTGTGTTGAGTGAAGACGTCGAAGGAGGTTCGACTGAGGTCGAAGACGTAGTCCGGGCCGTATCCGTGGCCTGTCCCTACCCCGACATGCGTGGCTGGGTCCTGCTCAGCCGGGTGTGAAGCTCGGGGGAAAGCCCAAGAGTCTCCGTTCCGCCCGGGGGCCACAGGCGATGGGAAGGCTGGGCATGGGGTGAATACCAGTGAATCCTTGCTGATGCCTCGTAATTCCAACGCTTTGTGGCGGCATGTATCACAAGGTGACAGGGGCTTGTCGTTGAAGGCGACAGGTGGCGACCAAAGACAGAGTTTGGTCGTGTGGATACCACCGCCCTCGGGGTATAGAGGACACCCAATCCCAGCCGCACCTCACACATGCGGAACATGGAAACCCCGCTAGAGTCCGATACGAACGCAGTGCGCGAACGTAGCGGTAAGCCGATCGTAAGAGGGGCTTAATTCTCTGGCGGGACAGGATGCCCAAGAAGCTAACGCCGGCCGCCGAAAGGCAACACGAAACGCGGGACAGACATGACCGACTCTCTCCTGTCGGATGTTCCGTGAAAGTGGCCGGATACCCGACTCCGTGTCGGGGCGCGAAAGCGTGCTGACGTGTGGCAGGTGAGCCTTTGAAGACGAACTGCAGGAACTACCCGAACCGAAGGGCAAGTTAGACACCTTATGGTGAACGGACCTGAAGGCCCCTCGCAGTTGGAGCTGGACGCCGACGATTGGAATTGGATCGCCTGGCGCTCGGTCGAGCGAGAGGTAGAGCGGCTCCGGCAGCGAATATTCAAGGCGACTCAGGAAGGTGACTGGCCCAAGGTCAGGAACCTTCAGAAGCTGATGCTACGTTCCCAGTCCAACACGCTGCTCAGCGTGCGACAGGTGACGCAGCGAAATACTGGGCGCAAGACCGCAGGAGTGGATGGTGAGGTCGCACTGACCTCCGAAGCCAGGGCTAGTGTGGCGGTGCGCGTGCACCAGTCCATCACTTCCTGGAAACCTCGCGCGGTGAAGCGCGTGTACATTCCGAAAGGATCAAACCCCGCAAAGCTGAGACCTCTCGGCATTCCGGTACTCACGGACCGCTGCCACCAGGCGCGGGTTCGAAACGCACTGGAACCCGAGTGGGAGGCCCGGTTCGAACCCAGATCATATGGGTTCAGGCCGGGCCGTAGCTGCCAGGACGCAATTGGCGCCATCTACCTGACGTGCAAGGGCCCCCTGGCCAAACGCATCTGGGCGCTTGATGCGGACCTGGCAGCGGCGTTCGACCGGATCGACCATGCTCGCCTTCTACAGGCAATCGGCCACTTCCCTGCTAAAAGGATGGTCGCCGACTGGCTGAAGGCGGGAGTGTTCGAACCCGGTAAGGGGTTCACTCCCACCGAAGAGGGAACGCCCCAAGGCGGAGTAATTTCCCCTCTGCTGATGAACGTCGCACTGCACGGTCTAGAGGAAGCCGCTGGAGTCCGCTATGTCGTCAACGGCGCTCAAGCCGGTGACACAAAAAAGGACTCCCCGGTATTGGTCCGCTACGCCGACGATATGGTCGTGCTCTGTCACAGCCACGAACAGGCACACCGAGCCAAGGCGAAACTGGCGGAGTGGCTGGCACCCCGGGGGCTTGTCTTCAACGAGGACAAGACGCAAATCGTTCACCTGCGAGACGGGTTCGATTTCCTCGGGTTCAACGTCCGTCGCTACCGCCACAAACTGCTGATCAAACCGAGCAAAGCGGCTGTCGGGCGCCTCCGGAAACGACTCGCAGAGGAGATGCGCACTTTGCGCGGATCGAACGCGATGGCAGTCGTTGCCAAGCTCAACCCCATCATCAGGGGCTGGGCGGCCTATTACCGAGGCGTGGTGTCGTCCAAGATGTTCAGCTCCCTCGACAACTACCTGTGGAGGCTGCAATACAAATGGGCAACTTGGACTCACCCCCACAAGACGAAGAACTGGATCATCAATCAGTACTTCGGTAAACGCAACAAGTTCAGGAACGACCGGTGGGTGTTCGGTGCCCCTGGCACCCCTGCCTACGTCACGAAGTTCTCCCGGACTGACATCGTCCGGCACGCAATGGTCAAGGGGAAGGCATCGCCCGATGACCCCTCCCTGACTGACTACTGGGCAACTCGGCGCAAGAAGGTCAAGCCGCCGCTCGACAAGTACACGCTCCGCCTGCTCACCAAGCAGGAAGCGCGTTGTCCACTGTGCGGCGACCATCTGCTCTTCGCCGAACAACCCCCTGAGTCTCCTGAGCAATGGGAACGATGGTGGCTGCGGATCGCCCGCCAGGCGATCACGGCCGACTACCTCGTTCACCACGGGAGACCAGGATCGCGGTCAAACGATGATGGGACCCGACTCGTACACGCTTCCTGTCGCCGCGGATATCTCATCCGCCAACGCAGGGGCACAGCACAGCTCTCCTGAATCGCCCTGTGGGGCTTGCATGAGCCGTGTGCCGCGATGAGTGGCTCGCACGGTTCTGAGGGGGGAGCGGCGGGGTGACCCGCCGCTCCTACCCGGCAATGCCCGGAGGTTTGCCATAGTTCGTCCTTCCAGTCATCCATGCTTGCCGAGTGTCGGCAGTCCGCCCGAGACCGTTCGGACACTGCGTCCGCGCCGACTCGCCCGCTTGGCCATCAGCAGCTGACGGGCCATCGCGCTCCACTGCGCTGCCGGGCCTGGTTGCCCGCGATTCTCTGCTCCCGGCCTGCCGCGAGCATGGCAGCCCGGGTCTTCCCGTACAGCGGCTCCGCGATCGAGGACACGGCTCCGCTGATTCGGACTGCGCCTTCCCAACCTCGCTGGCAGAGCACCAGACGGTGGTCGGCACCGTCCTTCGTCAGGCACGCGGCGTACAGGCCGGCACGGCTGCCGCCGAGCGAGATCTTCCCGAGCTGTATCAGGAGTTCCGGAGAGCACGGCAGCAGGACTTGATCCGCCGTGGCGCCGCGTGTGGGCGACAGCGACACGAGGTCGAGACGCTCGCCGTCCCATCGAACCCACATGCCGAGCGTGGGCCAGGCGATGGCGGAGTCGAGCGCAGGGTGCGGCGCCTTCACGTCCATGCTCGGGTCTCCCGGTCCTTGAGCTCTGTCTCGTGCCTGATCGGTCATGACGCGTTCGGTCGCTGGCCGAGCCAGAAGGCGGCGACGGAGGGCTGGTCGATACCGGCGGTCGAGCCGTCGTGAGCAAGGAACTCGGTCGGAGCGATGTAGCCGTCCCCCGGATCGAGGCGGATGCGCAGGCAGCGCAACGGGTGTCCTGCGGCGACGTACCGGCGGATGTCCTCGGTGTGGGGGTGGTGCCGGTCCAGGTCGGCATGGAGCGTGCGGCAGATCTGCTGAATGTCGCGGTCGCCGATGAGTAGGTAGCGCGGGCCGGGGCCGAGATTGAGGCAGAGCCGTCGGCGGCCCTGGTGGCGTCGGGCGTACGGCAGCCGGTCGAAGTTGTCGACGTGCAGGCCGATGCGTCGGCCGGTGGTGGAGTCTTCCGTGGTGGTAGTCCAGTTGCCGGGGCTGGCGGCGCAGCCCAGGAGTTCGGTGGGCCAGCAGCCGTTGAGGGGGTCGAGGCGGGCGGCGGTTTCGAGCCGGCCGGACAGGTCGTGCGGGTCGAGCGGCGGCAGCGGTCGGCGTACGAGCTCGATGCGGATGCTGTCCGGCGTCGAGTCGTCGGCCTGGTGCCGCTCGGCCTCCTCGGCGGTGAGGGGCACCCAGTCGTCGCCGGGGACGATGGCGCCTTGGTCGTGGCCGGGCTCGCTGCCGGTCTGCCGGACCGGTGCGGTGTCGCACCGGCCGCGTATGTCGTCGTACGTGTCGAATACGAGTCGCGGGCCCATGGCCGTGCCTCCTGGGGCAGGTGCGGGGCTACTTGTCGTCGAGGTCTTCGCCGAAGGTGACGTCCAGCTCGGCGGCGAGGACCTCGGCGAGCTGGAGTGTCTGGGCGTGGCCGATGACGATCTGCTTGAGCGAGGCCAGGCCGCGGAGCTGGGAGAGGTCGTTGCCCCGGAGGTCGAGGCCGCGGTACTTCCCGCCGTCGAACTCGGTCAGCCGTAGATCGCAGTCGTCGATCAGGGCGGCGCCGAGGTCAGCGGCGGCGAGGGTGGTCTCGCGCAGAGAGCACTTGGAGAAGATCACGGGTCCGGTGGCCCGGACGCGGGTGAGGGTGCTGTAGTCGAGCTTGCAGTTCTCGAACAGGACGTTGTCGAGCGTGACGTCTTCGAGGGTGGCGCCCATGAGCTTGCAGTCGCGGAAGACGGCTCGGGAGAGCTTGCTGTCGGTCCACTGCAGGGAGGACAGGTCGCATCCGGTGAACTCCACGGAGTCGACGCGGAGCTTCTCCAGGCGGGTGCGCTGGGCCTTGAGGCCGGTGATCCGCCCGTCCATCAGGTGGGTGTCGGCCAGGTCGAGGTCCCGCAGGTCGGCGTCGGCGTAGTGGAACTCCGCAACCCGGCCACGGCCGCCCTCCAGCGAGGTGACATTGGAGAGGTAGAGGCCCGGCTCGTTCAGGGCGGGGAGCGTGACGCTCGTACGGCGGATCGTGCGGGTGTCCATCAACAGCCTTTCAGCGCGGTGGCTCGGTCGCCGGTGCTGCTGGCACGCCCCGGGCGTGCCAGCAGCGGCGCGGCCTACTTCTTCTTGTTCCAGTTGTCCCAGGTCGGGCGGTTGTCGAAGGGGGCTGGGTTCTTCGCCCAGTTGTCCCACGTGGGCCGGTTGTCCCACGCTGCTTCAACGACCACCGGGGTCGGGACGTCGTGCGTGGCTATCAACTCCATCACGAGGGTGGTGTCGGATGTGGCGAGTCGATCCAGGATCTTCATGCAACAGCCTCCTTGGTTGCGAGCGTGGACAGGGCCGTGACCAGGGCCTGCCGGAAGACCCGGCAGTAGTCGGTCTCGGTGGTCGTGAGGTCGCCGTTCTCGAAGTAGCGGTTGGCGGCCTGGGCGCCGCGGCAGAAGTCGAAGAACTCGCATTCGGCCTGGCAGCGGTCCAGGCCGGTGAGAAAGTCGCGGACGTAGCGCAGCCGGTGGGCATCACGGAGGATCTCGGGCAGGGGGCGGTCGAGGATGTTGCCAGCCACGAAGTCGCCGTACTCGGGCGCCGCCGCGTCCGCGAGTTCCGGGGAGAGCAGGACCACGTCGCCCTTCCAGGAAATGGTGGGGATCGAGTCGAGGCGGCGCCCGTCCCACTCAGCTCACCGGCCCGACCGGATCAGCTGGAGGTACTCGGCGAGGCGTTCGACTTCCCGGACCGCCGGGGCGCCAGGATGCTGGCGGGTCCAGGTGAGGATGCGGCGCCAGAACTCCTCGGCCTGGCCCGCGGTAGGCGGCTCCCGGTCGGTGTTGACCCCTTCGATCTCCTCGATGTTGAAGCCCACCGAATGGCCGCCCAGAGAGGTCAGGAACTCCAGCAGTTCCTCCGGCATCGCGATGCCCAGGGTGCCGACCACCGAGATGACGGAGAACGGGATGCCGTGCTCGCGCAGCTGCGCGATTCTGCGAAGGATGCGGTCGAAGGCGGGCTTGCCCCGAAGGTCGACGCGCTCGGCGTTCAACGCAGCCGGCCCGTCGACGCTCACCCCGACACGGACGTCATACCCGGGCAGCAGCTCGCACCACGTGTCGGTGATCAACGTTGCGTTGGTCTGCACGTAGTGGTGGATCCGGCCCGCGCGGCGCAATCCCTCGAACGGTGTCAGCAGGGCCCGGAAGTTCTGCTGTCCGACGGCGAGCGGCTCCCCGCCGTGCCAGACGATGCCGATCGGGTGGCCGCTGTCGTCGAGCTGGCCCACCGCCTGCGCCAGTGCCTCGGCCACATCCGGGGACATCTGGTGCTTGAGCTTGCGAAAGGGCAAGTAGCAGTACCGGCAGTTCAGATTGCACCAGGTCGTGGGCTGCACCACCACGGTCTGCGGGGCCGCAAACCGGCTGGTACCGGGCATGCCAGCGGGACGGGCGAGAGCGCATCGGGGTCCTCTCCTCGACGGACAGGGGCATCGCCGACCGCGAGCGGGAGCCGCAGGCCGGGGATACGACCACGATCCGCCTCGCCGTGACGTGTACGCGATGACATCGCGCTGTCATTGCCGATGACATGTCATCGGGGCGGCGCTGACGCTGCGCGAAGTCGCGTCACCTGGAAGGGAGTTCGAGTGATTTCCTGTGGGCTATCGTGGCGAGGTGCCTCGCTCGATTCTGATCCATGACGGCCAGACGTCTCGCGACATCGGTCTGGTGTACTGCTGCTCGGGCTACCTCGTCGAGCGTGGCAAAGTGCTGCTCGTTCACCACAACCGCTTCGACAAATGGGTTCCGCCGGGCGGTCATATCGAGCCTGGGGAGTCTTTCGCGGGCACGGCGGTGCGCGAGTTCAAGGAGGAGACGGGGCTGCTGGTGGAGGCGATCTCCAGTCAGCCGGCCATCCACCCGGCCGACCACAACGCCACCCCTGAACCAGTTCCGTTCTACGTGGACATCGAGCGCGAAGGCTTCCCGACGCCGGCGCTGGTCCAGTTCTTCTACGTCCAGCGGCAGCCGGGAACCCGGGAACAGGCCGTGGAAGCGCAGCTCGAAGAGGTGCACGGGGCTGCCTGGTTCGGCCTGGAGGATCTCGACACCCTCAAGACCTTCGACCAGGTCCGTTCCCTGGCGCGGTTCGCCCTGCTGAACTACCCGGTGGCCGGGGAGCGTGCCGCGTCGTAGGCGGCCTACCGCCCTGCGAGGCGGTACCCGCTGGCCCCGTCCACTGTGCTGGCCAGAAGTAGCCGGGCCGGGGCGCCGCCGAAGGCTGCAGAGACGACCTGGTTGAGGCGCTGAAGGTACTTGGGCACCGAGGACGGGGCGACGTAGAGCTTCGCCGCGATCCGCTCGGTCGACATTCCGGCCGCAGGAGCGTCGTACGCGACCTTCACCACGTCGAACAGGCGCTCCGACAGATCACACGCCACCCTTCCTTCGCTGTCGCGTGTCCCGAGGAGGACGGTCCGGCCAGGACCGAGGGCGACATGGACGATGACCATCTCGGCCGACGCCTTGTTTGCGTCCTCGGAGGCGGGGTCGGCAAGGTTCATTCGGGCCAGACGCTGCATCGCTTCCTCGTAGGCCGACACCGTGTAGTACGCGGCCCGGATGGTGGCGCGCTTGCCCGAGGCGCCCGGCTCGTTCCACAGTGCGGCCTCGGGGTCCCACAGGTCGTTCATCAGCTTCCACGCCTTGGCGAGGCGGGGATCGCGCGGGCTGGCGCCGGCCCGGATGGTGGCCTGGGTGCACAGCGCGTACGCCATGTGCTCCCAGGCCGTGCCCTGCACGTCCTTGTCGTCCTCGACGAACTCCTCCCACCGGTGGTGGTTGTGCAGCAGCCACTGGCCGGCCTCGGCGACCACGTCGGACAGCCGCTTCCGCTGCACCGGGCCGTGCACCCCGCCCGCCTCCCGCGGGCCGTCCCGGTAGGCGGGCTCGCCGCCGGGCCCGGTGCCCGAGCAGACGGTCGACAGCGCGAGCAGGCACAGCGCGGTCTTGCTCGGGCTCGGGTCGGTGTCGATGTAGGTACGCCACCCCCATGCCCCGCTGGGGCGCCGGTGGTAGAGCAGGCCGTGCACTCCGTGGTCGATCAGCGGTTCGACGCGCTCCAGGAGGCTGGTGGTCTCCACCCCGCCGGGTAAGAGGAGTCCGGGGCCGAAGTCGTGGAGGGCATCTCTGAGCTCGGCGAGCCGGTGCACCACCAGGGCGGTCTGGTGCAGCGAGGTGTCGTCGAGTCCGAGGACTTCTGGCCAGCCGTGGTCGACCTGATGGTCCTCCAGCCACCCGACGCACCAGGCCGCGGTCTCCGCGACGCCGTTGTGGTGGAAGAAGCGGGGGTGGGACAGCAGTCCGGCCAGGGCCGAAGGCGATGAACCGTGTGTGCTCGCCACGACCGCCTTTGGGGCGGGGCCGCGAGTGCTCCGGGATGGCGCCGGTGAGGAAGTCGAGCCCCTGGCGAACCGGCTGTCCGGCGATGCCGGCGGCCCGCAGAATCGGTAGGACCTCGCTGGTGTTGACGATCGACGAGACCGAGGTCAGGGTGAGGCCCCACCCGCCGTCGTACCCCTGGTTGTGCAGCAGGGTCCGGGCGGCCTCGCCCGCTCTGGTCTCGAACGCCGCGAGCCCGACGTGCGCACTCTTCATGATTCGCCTCCGCCGCCGAACGACCGGACCGCCGGTCGGACCGTACCCAACTCAGCTGCGAGACCCTGCTCCACGTGTATCTGACCCCGCACGATCAGGACCGCGAGCTGGCGGCGCTCGTCGCCCGGGGACGGGCGGTCTTGCGGGAGTTTCCGATCACCTGTGTGGAGGACCGCTGGCTTCACATCACCGTCGTTATCAATAGGTCGAGCGAGAAAACCCAGGTGAAGCACGTCACATGATCTCTGGCATGTTAGGCACATAGCCGGGTGACGGAAGCTGCCGATCGCCGTCAGAGCGGGGCCAGCCGAGCGACGTCGAAGTGCGCTCGCGTGAGCAGATCGTGAAGCTCAAGGAACTCCGCCAGGCAGAGAAGCCCGAACGGGCACAACTCGAAGCTGACGTCGAGGCGCTCGTCCGCGCCGTCAAAACCAGCAGGCACCGCCCGGCGGCTGCCCCGCCTACTCAAGGGCCGTATGCGCGGGCCAATGTTCGTCACCCACCGCAGGCCGGGCCCCGGGAAGGTCCTCGCGCCGCGTGACGTGTGCCCGGACACCGGGCTGGTCCGGCTGTCGTACGGGCAGGCCCGCATGCTGCTGGACGAGCACACCGCCCACGCCGGGCCGGGCAGCGGCTGGGACCTCCACGAGTGGCGGCACTCCGGGCTCACGCACCTCGGCGAGGTGGGGGCGAGCCTGCTGATGCTGATGGCGAAGTCTCGGCACAAGAAGCCCGAGAACGTACGGCGCTCCTTCCATCCTTCGGCGGAGGCGATCGCCGAGGTTACCAGTCTGCTCGCGCCGGCTGGCAGCAGGCGGTAGGCCGGGCAACCCACTGAACACCCTGGGTATTCATGCGTTCACAGTCTGTGATCATGGTGCTGGCTGGTCGCGCTTACGCGCAATGACGTCGTGACCGACCGGCCATTTCGTGAACCCGTGAACTGCGCAAGGAGCCAACTGATCATGTCCGCACCCGTCGTTGACGTCTGGGGCCCGGTCGCCCCCGGAGCCCGTTCCTCGTTTCCCCCCGCTCCGGAGCCGCATGACGAATGGGCCCTCGCCGGCGGAGCGGCCTGGGTCTACTACAGCCCGCTCAACCGCCGGCAGCTCATCCGGCCCGTCATCCTCTCCGACGGCTTCTCCAGCGGGTCCAGCAACCTCGACCAGCTCTGGCACGGCCTTGAGGAGAACGGCGACTACCGCTTCATCTCCGAACTCCACGCGACCGGCCGGGACGTGATCATCCTCGGGTACCACGACCGGACGGCCTCGATCACGGACAACGCGGACACCGCCATCGAGTGCATCCGCCGGGCCACCGCCGAACGGGTGGGCAACGCGAGGCTGACCGTGGGCGGATTCAGCATGGGCGGACTGGTCACCCGCTACGCCCTGGCGAGGATGGAGCAGGACCCCACGCTCGCCGACCACGAGACGTCCCTCTACTTCTCCTACGACACCCCCCACCAGGGTGCGTGGTTCCCCATCGCGCTCCAGGCGTTCACGCACTTCGCGACGGACAACTGGGGGGACACCCCCGCCATCGGCCCCGTCCTGCGCCAGTTCTCCGGGCTGCTCAACAGCCCCGCCGCCAAGCAGATGGCGCGGTGGCACATCGAGAAGGCCGACGCCACCCCGGAGGAGGCATCGGAGCGGACCGCGTTCATGAGGGCGCTCGACGAGGTCGGGGGATGGCCGCGGAACCTGCGCAAGATCGGTGTCGCCAACGGTGTGGACACCGGTAGCGGCAACGGCATCAAGGCCGGCGCGACCGCGGTGAAGTGCGGCGGTGACACGCTGACCGACACGTGGCTCAAGACCCAGGCGCAGGGCGAGGCGGAAGTCGCCCGCTTGCAGCAGACCGGTGCCGGGCCCGTATCGGTCCGTACCAGCGGGCTGCCCGACATCGACGGTGCTCCCGGGGGCCTGTTCAGCGTTCCGTCCTCCGAGGGCGACACCGGGAGCTTCGGCCTGGCCGGCCTGCTCATGGGCCTTCTCGGCAACACCGTGGACCCGGACGTCATCACCACGTCCTGTTTCATCCCCACCGTCAGCGCCGTCGGCGCGGGTGACATCGACGACCGGAAGGCCCTCTACCAGCCGATCACCCCGGACAGCAGCGCACTCGACTCCTTCGCGTGCGCCGGCCGCAACGAAGGGCACACCGCCATGACCGAAGAACTCGGCTCGTGGCTCGTGAACGAGATCACCGCTACCGGGTGACCCTTCGGGGTGGGCGGGGCCGCCTCGATGGCCCTGCCCACCCCAGGGGCTGGGGCCTCCACGAATACTGCCCTTCCGGGCTCGCGCACGTGGGTGAGCAGGGTGCGTCGCTGCTGATGCTGATGGCCAAGTCCCGGCACCGGAAGGCGGACACGCGCCGTTGCTTCAAGCCGTCTGCCGAGGCGATCGCCGATCTGACGAGCCTGCTCGCGCCCTGAGATACCCGACGCCGACCAGGCGTACGGGGACAGCGGGGAGAGCGCCCGCCAGCCCCCACCGGTGAGTTGGACAATCGGCGAGGACCAACCCGGCTGAGCGGACCGGCCTTTCCCACCGGTGATCCGCGTGGCTTCTACCTGACCGCCTCTGCGCGGGCCAACCTCACACGAACGAGGTTATTTTGGCTGATCAGGGCAGTTATGCAGGGATGTTGCCCATAGCGTAAGTGCTGGCGTGGCAGCAGCCGTCCAGTGCTGTTGCGATCACCGCTACCTGAACGAGCACGCTTTCAGTCGAACGAGCCGCGGTCCGTGACGGACGTGGCCAAGAAGGGCAACACCATGCGCACGCGAATCCTGGCCCTCGTTGCAGCAGTGGCGTCGGTGCCGCTTCTGACCGTTTCCGCTTCGGCGGCCCCGGAACGCGTCGTACGCCCGTGCCGCCGCCAAGGTAGGCGCGGACGGAACGCTCCTGGCGACCAAGAACGTCGCGTCGGCCGAGCGGCTCAACGGACGCCCGGCGGGCTACTACTGCGTGGCGGTGTCCGACCCCACCATCAACCTGGCCAACGCGGCGGTGGTTGCCACGGTCAACAACAACCGGTCCATGATCACCGCCATTCCGAACAGCAACTGCAACGGCAAGAGCCGCACCATCACGATCGTGACGTCCAACTACAACAACGACGCGGCTGACGTTCCGTTCACCGTCGCTGTTCTCTAGTCAGACGCTCCGAGAACCACCCGGATCGCTACCTGGAACAGGCCGGGCGCCTCGTCGATGGCCTTCGCCTCCGGGTGGCGCATCACCGTGGTGAGCGTCGCGGTGAGTTTGGGCTGTTCCCGAAGAGGGGGCCCCACCAGCAGGACTCAGCAGGACTCAGCAGGTCGACGCTCAGCGTCGCGCTCTCTCCAAGCCTCATCGATATACGCCACCCCTGACCTGCTCGACAGATCTCCTGACACCCCATCAGAACGAGCGTCAAATGAGCGTCCCGAGCGTCATTTCAGCGTCAAGATATCGCCCGTAACGCCCACACCGCACAGAATGCGCACCAGCAAAACCGCAGGTCAGGCACCCTTTTCCGCGCGCTCAAGGATCGCCACGCACTCCACGTGGTGCGTCATCGGGAAGAGGTCGAAAGCCCGCAGCGTGCGCGGGCGGTAGCCGCCCTCCCGGAAGTACGCCAGGTCGCGGGCGAGCGCGGCCGGGTCGCAGGCTACGTAGGCGATGCGGCGGGCGCCCAGGCCCGTGAGGTGTTTGACCGTCTGCTTGCCCGCGCCCGCTCGGGGCGGGTCCAGGACGATGAGGTCCGTCTCGGTGATTCTGGTGCGCGGCAGCAGCTGGTCGACCTTGCCCTGTTCGATCCGGACCCGGGGCATGTCCTGGAGGTTGTGCCTGGCGTCCTCGACCGCGCGCTTGCCGGATTCGATGCCCAGTACCGCGCCGGTCTCCCCGACGCGCTCCGCGATCGCCCCGGCGAACAGGCCCACTCCGCAGTACAGATCGAGCGCGGTCTCGCCCTTCCTCGGCATCAGGCCCTGCATCACGGCCTCCACCAGCAGCTGCGGCGCCTGCGGGTGCACCTGCCAGAAGCCGCCCATGCCGACGCGGTACGTACGGCCGTCGGCGCGCTCGCGGACGAAGGCGCGGCCGTGGACGCGGTGCACTCCCCCGTCGCGTTCGTCGACCCGTAGCACGGACACCGGCTTGTCCAGCTCCACCAGTGGCAGCCGGCCGCCCTCGCGCGGGGTGAGGATGACCTGCCGGTCGCCGGAGCCCGAAGCGGCGATCGCCTCGACCGTGACGATCTGCGGCCACTCGCGCCGCTCGACGCCCAGCTCGCTGACGCCTTCCGCGGCGATCATGCAGTGCTCGACCGGCTCGACCTCGTGCGACCGGTGCTTCCGCAGTCCCGCGCGTCCGTCCTCGTCGACCGCGTACTGCACGCGTGAGCGCCAGGCCGGAACCTCGCCCGCGGGCAGCTTGTCGCCGGGGGCGGGCATGACCGTACCGTCCCAGCCCGCCTCCTCCGGAGTGAGGCCCGCGAGCCGCTGGAGCTGTTCGGCGATGACCTCGCCCTTGAAGCGGCGTTGCGCGCCCGGCTTGGCGTGCTGCCAGTCGCAGCCGCCGCACCTGCCGGGGCCGGCGTACGGGCACGGAGCCTCGACCCGGTCCTTCGACGGCTCGATGATCTTCACCGCGTCGGCGCGGAGATAGCGGGAGTCCTCCTCGCCCTCCGTCACGCGCGCGACGATCTTCTCGCCCGGCAGTGCGTGACGTACGAAGAGCACACGGCCCTCGGCGGTACGGGCGATGCAGTGGCCGCCGTGGGCGACGGGGCCCACCTCGACCTCGTACTCCTCCCCGATCAGCGAAGCCTGCGGTTCTGTTGACATGGGAGGTGGCTCCAAAAGATCAGAGGTAGGAAAAGATCAGCGGTAGGAAGGGGGAGCGGGAAGGGAGACGAGGAGGGAAACGAGGAGGGGGACGACAGCCCACCAGTCTACGTGCGCGTCACCCTCCCGGCCGCCACGAGCCGGATCCCCCCTTCCGTCCGCTCGGCCCCGTCGGCTCGGCTCCATCCGCTCGGCCCCGTTTCCTCGGCTCCGTACGCTCGGCCCCGTCCGCTCGGCCCGCTCAGTCCTTCCGGTCCCGGTCCGTCTCCTTCGGCCGCGCGTCCACGGGACCGCGCCTGACCGCGCCCGGCGCCACATACGCCGCCCGCCGCTTCGCCCGCTTCTTCGCCAGCTCCGAGGACTCCAACTGGTACGGCACCGACGTCACCATCACGCCCGGCGTGAAGAGCAGCCGCCCCTTGAGCCGCAGGGCGCTCTGGTTGTGCAGCAGATGCTCGTACCAGCGGCCGACCACATACTCCGGGATGTAGATGCTGACCGCGTCGCGCGGGTTCTCCGTGCGCAGACCGCGTACGTACTCGATCACGGGCCGGGTGATCTCGCGGTACGGGGAGTCGAGGATCTTCAGCGGTACGTTGATGCCGCGCCGCTCCCACTCGTCCCTGAGCTGCTTCGTCTCCGCCGCGTCGACATTGATGCTGAGCGCCTCCAGGGTGTCCGAGCGCATCAGCTTGGCGTATCCGAGGGCGCGCAGCGTGGGCTTGTGGACCTTGGAGACCAGGACGATCGAGTGCACCCGGGACGGCCGGGCGCTGTCGTCGGACGGCCCCTCGGCTGCGGCGATCTCCGCGGAGACCCGGTCGTAGTGCTTACGGATCGCGGTCATCGTCCCGTAGAAGATCACCATGCCGAGCAGCGCGACCCAGGCGCCATGGGTGAACTTGGTCGCCAGTACGACGACGAGCACGAGACCGGTGAAGAAGGCGCCGAAGGTGTTGATCGCCCGGGAGCGGATCATATGGCGGCGCTTGGCCGGGTCCCGCTCGGTCCGCAGATGGCGGTTCCAGTGCCGGACCATGCCGGTCTGGCTGAGCGTGAACGAGACGAAGACACCGACGATGTAGAGCTGGATCAGCCGGGTGGAGTCCGCTCCGTACAGGCCGACGAGCAGCGCGGCGGCCCCGGCCAGCAGGACGATTCCGTTGGAGAAGGCCAGCCGGTCCCCGCGGGTGTGCAGCTGGCGCGGCAGATAGCGGTCCTGGGCGAGGATCGAGCCGAGCAGTGGGAAACCGTTGTACGCGGTGTTGGCGGCCAGGAAGAGGACCAGCGCGGTGGCCGCGGCGAGGAGGATGAACAAGAACGTGCCGCTGCCGAAGACGGCGGCGGCGACCTGGGAGATCACCGGGTTCTGGACATAGCCGGAGCCGACCGGGACGCCGTCGCGGAGCAGATCCGTGCCGGGCGACTCCGCCATCCGCACATCGGTGGCCATGGCCAGGCCGATGATGCCGCAGAACATCGTGACGGCCAGGCCGCCCATCAGGGCGAGGGTCGTGGCCGCGTTCTTGCTCTTCGGCTTGCGGAAGGCCGGGACGCCGTTGCTGATCGCCTCGACGCCGGTCAGCGCGGCGCAGCCGGAGGAGAAGGCCCGCAGCAGCAGGAAGACCAGCGCGAAGCCGGCCAGGCCCTGGTGCTCGGGCTTGATCTCAAGGCCGGCCGTCGGGGCGCGCATGGTGTCGCCGAGTACGAGTCCGCGGAACGCGCCCCAGGCGATCATGAGGAACACGCCGCCGACGAAGACGTACGTCGGGATCGCGAAGAGCTTCCCGGACTCGCGTACGCCACGCAGGTTCATCAGCGTGAGCAGCACGATTATCACGATGGCGGACAGGACCTTGTGCTCCACCACGAAGGGGATCGCGGACCCGAGGTTCTCCACGCCTGAGGAGATCGACACCGCCACGGTCAGCACGTAGTCGACGAGGAGCGCGCTGGCGACGGTGAGTCCGGCCTTGGGACCGAGGTTGGTGTTCGCGACCTCGTAGTCGCCGCCGCCGCTCGGGTAGGCGTGCACGTTCTGCCGGTACGACGCGACGACCGTGAACATGAGGACCACGACGGCCAGCGCGATCCACGGGCTGAAGGTGTAGGCCGACACACCCGCGATGGACAGGACCAGGAGGACTTCTCCCGGCGCGTACGCCACCGAGGACAGCGGGTCGGAGGCGAAAACGGGCAGGGCGATGCGTTTGGGGAGGAGGGTCTCCCCAAGCCTGTCGCTACGCAGCGCCCGCCCGATCAGGATGCGTTTGGGCACGTCGGTCAGTTTGGACACGGAAGGGATCGTATGCGTTCGAACAACATCACGTGCGAGCACCACCCCCTCCCGCGGCCCGGCATGTCCACGGGCCCCCGCGCACGGTGCGCGGGCCTCACCGGGCGAGGATCAGCGCGCCTCACCGGGCGAGGATCCGAGGGCCTCACCGGGTAGGGGTCAGCGGTTCTCACCGGGTAAGGGTCAGCGTGCACCGGGCGGTCGCCCGCGAGCTGTTGCCCGCGTAGAGATCGATACGACCCGGCTCCACGAGGAAACGGCCCGCGGGGTCGTTCGTCCAGAACCCGAGGTCCTCCGCCCCGAGCCGGAACCGCACCACCGCGCTCTCCCCCGCGCCGAGCGTGACGCGCCGGAAGCCGCGCAGGCGCCGTACCGGCTGGACGATCGAGGCCGCCCGGTCGCGCACGTAGAGCTGTACGACCTCGTCACCCGCGCGCTGCCCGGTGTTCCGCACGGCGACCGCCACCTCCACCTCGGCGCCGCCCGACAGCTCCGCGACGCCGATGATGTCCCGGCTCAACTCCGGCGCGGCGATCCCGAATTGGGTGTAGCTGAGGCCGAATCCGAACGGGAACCGCGGTCCGCGCCCGATGTCCAGATACGACGAGGTGAACGGCGCCCCCGGGGCGTCCGGTGCGGACGGGCGGCCGGTGTTCTCATGGTTGTGGTAGACGGGGATCTGCCCCACCGAGCGCGGAAAGCTCACCGGCAGCTTCGCACCAGGGTTCACGTCTCCGAACAGCACGTCGGCGAGCGCGTGACCGGCCTCCACGCCCAGGTGCCAGGCCGCCAGCACGGCCGGCGCCCGGTCGAGCCAGCCGTCGACGGTCAGCGGGCGCCCGCCGACGAGGACGACGACGAACGGCCGGCCCGTCGCCGCGATCGCCCGGATCAGCTCCTCCTGGCCCGTGGGCAGCGAGAGGTCGCTGCGCGACGCCGCCTCTCCGCTGAGTTCCGTGGGCTCGCCGGCCACCACCACGGTCAGGTCGGCGGAGCGCGCCGCCGCCACAGCGGCCTCATGGTCCTCCGCGTGCCGGACGACGGCGCCGTCGGGGAGCGCCGCCCGTACGCCGTCGAGGACGGTGACCGCGGGGAAGCGGGACGCGCCGGGCCCCGACCAGGTGCCGTGCAGATCGGTGGAGTCCGCGAACGGGCCGACCACGGCGACCGAGGAGAGGCTACGGCTCAGCGGCAGCGTGTCCGCCTCGTTCTTGAGCAGCACCACGCACCGGCCCGCGGTCTCCCGGGCCGCCGCCCGGCTCTCGGCCGTCGGGCCGGTCAGCGCGGCGCCCTCGTCCACGTACGGCCGGTCGAACAGCCCGAGGCGGAACTTCAGCCGCAGCACGCGCGCCACGGCGTCGTCGAGACGCCCGGCCGAGAGCGCCCCGCCGCGCAGCGCCTCCCGTCCGTGGTCGGCGAGATCCGTACTGACCATCTCCATGTCGAGGCCCGCTGCGAAGGCGAGCGCGGCGGCGGCCGCGGCGTCCTCGGCGAAGCCGTGCGCGAGCAGCTCATGGACCCCGTTCCAGTCGCTCACCACGACGCCGTCGAAGCCCCACTCCCCCTTGAGGATGTCGGAGAGCAGATGCGGATGGGCGTGGGCCGGGACGCCGCTGACGGTGTTGAAGGCGGCCATCACCGTCGCCGCGCCCGCCTCCACGGCGGCCTTGAACGGCGGCAGATAGAGATTGCGCAGACGCTGTTCGGAGACATCGACCGTGTTGTAGTCACGGCCGCCCTCGGCGCCTCCGTACGCGGCGAAGTGCTTGGCGCAGGCGGCGATCCGGTGCGGATCGCGGAGGTCGTCGCCCTGGTGGCCGCGGACCTTGGCCGTCGCGAACGCGGCCGTCAGATACGGGTCCTCCCCGCAGCTCTCCGCGATCCGTCCCCAGCGCGGATCGCGGGTCACGTCCATCATCGGCGCGAACGTCCAGTGCACCCCGTTGGACCTGGTCTCGCGGGCGGCCACCTCGCCGTCCCGCTCGGCGACCGCCGGATCGAAGCTGGCCGCCTGCGCGAGCGGGATCGGGAAGGTGGTCCAGAAACCGTGGATCACGTCGAAACCGAAGAGCAGCGGGATACCGAGCCGTGACTCCTCGACGGCGATGCGCTGGACGGCGTTGGTGTGCGCGGCGCCGTGCAGATTGAGTACGGAGCCGAGCACCCCCGCGCGGGCCGCCGTCTCGATGAGGTGGTTCTGCCCGCCGCCTGGGCCGGTGTCCCCGGTCCACGCCAGTTGCTGGAGCTGGCCCAGCTTCTCCGCGACCGTCATCCGGGCCAGCAGCTCCGCGACGCGCCCGCCGTCCATACGGTCCCGGTCGTCCGTACGGTCCCCGCCGTCCGTACGGTTCCGGTCGTCCGTACGGGCCTGTTCCTGGTCCATGCTCCGTGTCCCAACGTGCCTGGAGATCGGGGGCCACAGGGCCCCGCCGCGGTACGGATCACCGTCGGCGCCGGTGATCCGTACCCCCTCCGGCGGCGGGTAGGCCCCCCGCGCCCGCTCCCCGTACGGACGTCGCGGCGATCACCGTCCGCCGCGGTGGTCTCAGACGTACGGGCGGGACGCGTCGTACGGGATATAGGGGGAGACGAAGACGTAGTCCGGCTCGTGTTCCGTGTCGTGACCGGTGTGGCGCGCGACCACGAACTGGAAGCCCCGGGGCGGGGCGCCGTCGCCCGTCGCCTCGTGCACGGAGCGGGCCACCGAGTTCCGCAGCATCCGGTAGGCCGTGGTCCGCGTCATGTCCCCGCCGGACTTCCGCATGACCGCGATCAGTTCATGGCAGATGTCGAAGAGCGCCTTCTCCCTGCGGCGGCCGGGGAACCACACCATCTGGACCGGACGGCGCGGTGTGATGGCCGACGCCTCCTCCCAGTCGGTCTGCCGCCCGTCGGCCGTCTCCGTGCGGAGCAGCACGTGGTAGTCGTGCTGCGCGGGCTCGGGGGCGAAGAAGCGCCAGTTCGGTACGGCGATGCCCGTCTTGTCGTACTCCGCGAGCCGGTCGAACTCCCGCTTGGGGTGCTGACTCAGCACGGTGAGGGTGAACCACGCGGCCAGACCGCCGATGGTCAGCGCGGTCACCGCGTCACGGCCGCCCGCCCCGCGCGATACGCCGCGCGGTACGCCGCCCGCCCCGCGCGATACGCCCGGCACCGGACCGTCAAAGCCGCGAACGGACATCGGCCGCCCCCTCCTCCCGATCGGCGGCGCCGTCGCCCAGCCCGCCGATGAACTCGGTCATCAGCCCGGCCACCCGCGTGGCCGAGGCCCGTTCACCGACCACGGCGTCGCGGTGGACGTCCAGCACATGCCGGACCGAACGGGGCGCCACCTGCGCGTACTCGTCCTGCAGATCCTTCTGGGCCTCGGTCAGTTCGTTCGTCCTGGCGCAGGTGACCAGGCACACCGGTACGTCCGCCGCCGGCAGCGGTCCCTCGTACAGCCGGAACCGCGCGAGGCTGCCGCGCCACTCGCGCAGCGCCGCCGACCACACGGCCGGGTCCCGGTACTGCGCCTCGGCCAGCTCGCGTACGCCGGAGGGCAGTTGGCCCAGCCAGTCCGGGCTCTTCAGCAGCGGACCGAGGCACAGGCGCAGGGATATCGCCATCTGGTTGAGGACATCGGTCACCCGCTGCCCGTCCGGATCCTGCGTGCCGGTGTTCTCGCTCATCTCGCCCGGGTGGCTGGGGTCGATCAGCCCGAGGCCGACGACCTGTCCGGGCAGCCGCCGCGCGGCCCTGGCCACCAGATAGCCGCCGAGGGAGTGGCCGATGAGCACGACGGGCCGGTCGCCCGCCACATGCGCGACGAGGTCGGCCAGATCGTCGGCGCCGGAGTCGATGTCGAAGTGCCGGGATCCGGCGTAGCCGCTCCGGCCGTAACCGGCGCGCTGATAAGTGACCACCGGATGGCGCGCGGAGAGTTCGGAGACGAGCCACTCGGCGCGTTCGGGGGTGGCGCTGAGGGCGTGCTCCAGGACGACGACCGGCGCGGCGGGGTCGAGCGCCTCTGCCGGGTCCCCGGTCCACCGGTACGAGAGGGTGTTGCCCGACGCCGTCGTCATCTCCCGCTCGTCGCCCCGCCCGCGCAGCACGATCCGGCGTTGCCGGGTACGGGAGACGACGCCCGCGGCGAGAGCGGCCGCCAGCAGAGCGCCGACGGCCACGGGGAAGGCGTCGTCGCGCCGTTCCACCCGGCCGTCCGGCCAGGTCCTGAACCGTGGTCCGGCGATGTAGAGCACCGCGGGGTGCAGGGAGCAGAAGGAGGTGAGGAAACGTCCCAGCCCCATCACGCCCGCGTTGGCGAGATGGAAACCGCCGACCGCGGCCACCAGCGCCGGGGCCGCCCGGCCCTTGGCCAGATGGACCACGGGGAACGCGCACTCCAGCGCGAGCACACCGGTGCTCAGCGCGTGCGAGGTGCGCGGGTACTTCGTGAGCAGCCGCCAGGTCGTGGCCTCGCCGTAGGACTTGGTACGCATCACCCCGGGCAGGGCCCGGCCGCTGCGCCAGGTCGGGCTGGACACCTTGACCCAGCCGGACGTCGCGTACGACAGCACCGACTGGAGGCCGGCGAACCACAGACAGGCGTCGACCGCCCGCGGCCGGTCCTCAAGGGCCCGCGCCACCGTCGCGGTGGTCTGGACGAGGAACGCCACCTGGTCGGAGCCGTCGGTGCCGTAGTGGTTGCGCGGGTACAGCGCCAGCGAGGTGGCCGACAGGACCAGGTCGGCCGCGAGCCGGCCGCGCCTCGGGAGCGGAGCGAGGAGCGCCGCCGCCGCGACGACCCGAGCGCCGTGCAGCACCCGGCTGCCCCGGGGGCCCGACACCACGTCGAGCACCTTGCGGACCGGCGCAGGCCAGGCACGGAACTGTTCCCTGCCGACGTGCCAGTCGTTCATCCCGCCGGGCAGCCGGTCCTTCTCCGTGACCAGGTATTCCAGGCTCGACACCAAGTGGGTCGTCGCACTGAGCCGTTCCATGGTGGTGACCGCCGAGGAGCGGCTCACCCTGGGCGGCGACACGGCGGCACGCAGCAGCCGCGGCAGTCTCGCCATAGCAGATCTTCCCCTTCGTGCCGGCTGAGGAGCCGGCCGCGGTCGGCGGTGCGCCGGGCCGGACAACCGCCGGCCGGCTGCGGACAGCCGCCGGACAGCACGGTCCGGCGCACCGGTTGGGCCGGGAGACTCAGAGGTTGTAGCCGGCGACGAAGGCCGCCACCAGCGCCGCGCCGACCTGGACCGCCGCGGGGCAGCAGATGACGGAGTCGGGAACGTCGACCCGCTGCACCTCGGTGGTGTGCAGCGGAACGGTCGCGAGAGCGCTGCTCTCGTTCACATGGCTGGCCAGTAGGGACATGCTGGGCTCCTGGATATGTGGTCGGTGGAGAGGGCGAAGGAGGCGGTGAGGGTCACTGCTCCTCGGTGAAGCCACCGCCCAGGGCGTAGCCGAAAGCGATACCGGCGGCGAAGGTGACGAGCACGGCCGGGCAGCAGACGGCGGAGTCCGAGGGCTCCATCCGGTGCACCTGAGTCGTGTGCAGCGGCACCGTGGCCAGCGCACCGCTCTTGTTCACCTGGTGGGACAGAGAAGACATCGCGTTCTCCTTGGAGGGGGTAGTACCGGGCGGTGATACCGCGCGGGATCAGCCTGTGTAGGAGACCCCGAAGCTGATGCAGCCGGTCACGAGCACGATGCAGATGATCGGCTCGATCTCGGAGTCCGCCATCTTCCGCACCTCGTTGCTGTGCAGCGGAATGGCCGTCAGAGCGGTGCTGTCATTGACACGACGGGCGAGTTGGGACACGGGAGAACTCCTTCACACGGTGGGGTGAGCGGTCGGAGGCGGGTGCCACGGGGGCTAGCCCCCGTGCGCCGCGAAAGCGACGTCGACCGAGGCCGCGTTGGTGGCCGTGTTGGCGATGCAGATCACGGGATTCGGTTCCGCCGGCCTCTGCACCGCGGTGGCGTGCAGGGGAACAGCGGCCAGGACGCCGCTGTCATTGGCGCTCCGCACCGGATCGGACACGGAAACGTCCTTTCCTCTCAGGACGGTCGCGCGGACGCGGACCGGGCCGGGATCAGCCGATGTGACCGGCGACGTATCCCGCGGCGAAGGCGACCACCACGGCGGCGGCCGTCGCCGGAGTGCTGATCACCGAGTCCGGGGACTCGACCATCCGCACCTCGGTGGTGTGCAGGGGGATGGTCGCGAGGGAGTTGTTGTCATTGACACGCTGAGCAAGAACTGACACAGAAATCCTTCCGCGGACAGGGATCTCAACTGCCACATGGAGCGCTTGAGTTGACGCGCTCATCATGTTGCGCGCCCGGGAGATACGTCAACTGTTATGGATGTAACTTTGCATCTCATTCATCTCAGCTAACGGCGCACGTCCGAAGCCTCCGCGCGGACCCGTCCCCGGATCGCGTGGACCGCGGCGGAGTGCCGGAAGGCACCGGTCACCCGGAGCAGCCAGGCCGCCTCCGCCTCGACCGTCCCCGGCATCGGCGGCGGCGTGTGCGCGGCCCGGCCGAGGAGCGCGCTGTCCTGTCGCTGTCCGGCCCGCTTGTTCTCCAGCGCCGCGGCGATCACGGCGGCTTCGACGACCGCGTCGTGATCACGCTCGTACGCGCGCCGCAACTCCTCGGCCACCCACACCGGAACGTACGGATGGAGGTAGGGCCGCAGCGCCAGATGGCCGTCGCGGATCTCGATGACCCGGCGGTACAGGGCGAACTCCGTCCGCCGCGGACCGGGGCGGCGGCCGGCCGCGGACGCGGGCAGCGCGATCTCCGGGAGTTCGCCGTACAGGGCCGCCCACAGCGGCTCCAGGGCGCGGTACGTACGGTACGCGCGCAGCCATCTGCCCGGCGCCGAGAGCGGCCCGCCCCACAGCGTGGCGCTGGCGCCGCCGGTGGCCAGGACGGCGGTGATCGCGCCCAGCACGCTGGACACCAGATCCTCGCCCAGCCCCTGCCGCCCGTCGGCCAGGTTGACGGTGACGTCGTGCAGGGCCCACGAGGTCCACACCACGCCGCACACGGCGGCGAGCGTCATCAGCCGCAGCCCCGTGCGCAGCAGGCCCGGTGCGGTCCGCCGCGCGTGGCGGGCCAGTTCCCCGCCCAGGACACACAGGCACCAGGAGCCGTAGCCGGCGAAGACGGCGTTGTACCCGGCGAGCAGCGGGCCCCGCCCGTCCGGGACCACGAGGGAGTCGCCGAGGACCCTGGGGCCGGCGGCGAGGAACAGCGTGACCGACACCGTCTGGACGGCGAGGGCAAGCGACACCTGGCGCCGTACGGCGGGGCGCCCGGACCCCGGTGCCTTGAGCGCGAGCGCCACGAGCACGAGAAAGCCGAAGGCTCCCGTCTTCAGCTGGTGGGTGAGCAGCATGACGGGCTCCGACCCCGGTAAGAGGCGGTCCAGCGCGCTCAGTGTGGCCGGTGCGTTGAACAGCATCGCCAGCCCCATGCACAGCGCGAAGCCGACGACATGGCGCTGCGCGGGATCGGGGCCCTTGCGGCGGATGACCACGAGCCGGTGCAGGGCGTACGCGAGGAAGACACCGGCCGCCAGATAGGCGGTGAGGTCAGCCATCCGCGCGGGTCCGCCGCCCGTGCGTGCCGAACAGTGTGTGCAGCCGGGATCCCTCCGGCTCGGCCGGCGGCGGGGCGGGACTCGCCCGGTCGAGGCCGGCGGCGCGCGTGAGGATGAGGGAGGCGACGAGTTCCGCCTCCTGCTCCTGCGGCTCGGTGTAGACGCTGCGGCCGAGGACGCGCTGAACCAGCGAGGCGGGCAGATGGGGCATCAGGACCTGGGCCGCCGCGGCCGCCGCGGGAGCGGTCTCGTGGTGGCCGCGGATGATGTGGGCGGCCTCGTGGAGCAGGATGTGCTGCTGGTGCAGCGGCGTGGTGTCGGCCGCGTAGAGGATGCAGTCCGCGCGGTCCGTGGTGATCAGCAGCCCGCATGGGGTGTGCGGCCTGGCCACGACCGGTACGAGATCGATGGGGCGCCCCCGCGTCCGCGCGAGCATGTCGATGAACACCGTCGCGTCGAAGGGGCTGGGCAGCTCAAGCGCCTCGACGGTTCGCAGGCAGCGCTGCCACTGCCGTCTGAGATCCCGGTCAGTCCTCACGCACCACGCACCGTTCCCCATCCTCGGCATCCTCGGCTTCGTCCGGACGTTCCGTCACCCGGAGGTTCAGCCGCCGCCCCGCCCGGAGCCGCCCCGCTCCGAACCGCCCCGCTCCGAACCGCCTTGTTCACGACGGGCGATCACATCGATCAGATCGCTGATCGTGCCGACGCTCTCGGGGGAGAGATTGACCGCGCGCAGGGCCACACTCCGCACTCCGGCGTCACGCAGCGCGGCGAGCAGCTCCAGTTCCCGGGCGATCGCGGCCCCTTGGTCGCCGTCGAAGAAATAGGCGACCGGAACGTCGAAGAACCGCGCCAGGGCTTCGAGATGCCGCTTCGTGGGGTTGTCACGCCGTCCGGTGCGCAACTGCCACAGGTAGGTGGCGGAGAAGCTGTCACCGGTCGCCTCCCGGCAGGCGCGCGCCACTTCCTCGTGGCTGTACTGCTCCCGGTTGGGCCTGCGTACGGCTCTGAACAGCCCGTCGATCTTGTCGGCCAATGAGGATTCCGCGGACTCCGGCTCGGCCATCCTCTGCCTCTCGCACGACGGATCAGCCCAGATGGAACCGGGCCGCACTGCCCTTCATCCTAGCTACCGGCTGACACGGATGGGTGAACCCGGCGGGCTCCTGTCCGTCCGGCGGCGGCCCGCGCGGCATATGACGACCGACGGGGCACACACCTGATCTCCCGTTCCTGGTTGCCGATACGGTGGGCGTGAGCGCGGACGAGGGCGACATCCCCGGCACCGCTCGGGCCCATGACCGGCATCCCGTCGCGGCATGGTGCCCCGCGGGCCTCCAAGTGCCCGCAACGTGTTGCCCGGCGAGCCGAGAGAAGAGATATGAGCACGATGTATTCGCAGTTCAGGTGGGGTATGAGGAGTGCGGGGTAGGGCCGTGCATATTGTCATCATGGGCTGTGGCCGGGTGGGTGCCGCACTCGCGCAGAACCTGGAGCAGCAGGGGCACACCGTCGCCGTCATCGACCAGGACCCCACCGCGTTCCGACGGCTCGGCTCCGGTTTCGGCGGCCGTCGCGTCAGCGGCGTCGGGTTCGACCAGGACACCCTGCGCGACGCGGGGATCGAGGACGCCGGCGCCTTCGCCGCGGTGAGCAGCGGCGACAACTCCAACATCATCGCCGCCCGGGTGGCGCGCGAGATGTTCGGCATCGAGAACGTGGCCGCCCGTATCTACGACCCCAAGCGCGCCGAGGTCTACCAGCGGCTGGGCATCCCGACCGTGGCCACGGTCCGCTGGACCGCCGACCAGATGATGCGCCGGCTGCTGCCGTCCGGCGCGGAACCGCTGTGGCGCGACCCGAGCGGCGGCGTCCAGCTCGCCGAGGTGCACACCGCGGAGAGCTGGATCGGCCACAAGATCAGCACGCTCCAGGAGGAGACGGGCGTCCGTGTCGCGTTTCTGACCCGGCTGGGCGAGGCGATGCTGCCGACGTCCCAGACCGTGCTGCAGGAGGGCGATCTCGTCCACGTGATGATGCGTACGGACGACATCGAGAAGGTCGAGGCGGCATTCGCCGAGGGCCCGGAAGGAGGCGTGAACTGATGCGCGTCGCGATTGCCGGGGCAGGTGCGGTGGGCCGTTCCATCGCGGGTGAGCTGCTGGAGAACGGGCACGAGATCCTGCTGATCGACAAGGCACCGACGGCCATCTCGGTGGAACGGGTGCCGCTGGCGGAATGGCTGCTGGCCGACGCCTGTGAGATCACCTCGCTGGACGAGGCGGCGCTCCAGCGCTGCCATGTCGTGATCGCCGCGACCGGCGACGACAAGGTCAATCTGGTCGTCTCGCTGCTCGCCAAGACCGAGTACGGCGTGCCGCGAGTGGTGGCCCGGGTCAACAACCCCAAGAACGAGTGGCTCTTCAACGAGTCCTGGGGGGTGGACGTCGCGGTCTCGACGCCGCGTCTGATGTCGGCGCTGGTCGAGGAGGCGGTGAGCGTCGGCGACCTCGTACGGCTGCTGCGCTTCAGCCACGGCGACGCGAACCTGGTCGAGCTGACGCTGCCGCCGGAGTCGGCCGTGACCGGTACGCAGGTCGGCGATGTGACCTGGCCCGAGGACACCTCGCTGGTCACGATCATCCGCGGGACGCGCGTCCTCACCCCGAATCCGGAGGAGACGCTGGAGGCGGGCGACGAGCTGCTGTTCGTGGCGGCCCAGGCCCGTGAGGAGCAGCTGGAGGATCTGCTGTCGGTACGCCGCGAGGACACGGCCGGCTGACGCTCTCCGGCGCCGGACGGGCCCGGAGCGGTCCGGAACGGTCCGGACAGCGCTCGGGCGCCGGAGGGGCGGAATCCCGCCCGTCCGGCGCCCGAGGGCTGTCCGCTCGACCGCGAGCGGCCGGCGCGCGACCGGCCGGCACGCCCAGGGCGTGACTTCAAAGTAGCGCCGTCCGCCCGCCGGGCAGGCGGGACTTCGAAGACACGCCCTAGCGCCGGTGCCGTGGCCCCGACCCGTCGGTCGTCGTCGCGGCGACGGCCGCCGCGCGCTCCTTCTCCGCCCGCTCCTCCGCCTCCATCTCGGCGAACACATCGATCGGCGGCGGCGCCTTCGCCAGGAAGACCCAGGTCAGATAGACCGCCAGCAGGAACGGCGGGATCTTGAGCGCGATCAGGACCCAGCCGAACTGGGTGGTGTCCTGGCTGGTGTCCGCCCACCAGTAGAGCGGGAAGAGGATCGCGCACTTGGCGAGCAGGATCAGCCCCCAGGCCCAGCTGGCCTTGGCGTACGCCTTCTTGCGCCCCGGATTGCGGGTGCGCCAGGAGAGGTTCTCCTTGAAGATCGGGCCGAGGATCAGTCCGATCAGCGGCACGCCCGCGAGCGTGGTGATGATGTACGCGAGCGCCAGCCCCAGCGTGTAGATCATGCCGGGCAGATAGAAGTCCTTGGCGTCGCCGGTCATCATCGCGAAGACGACACCGAACGCGACGCCGAAGACCCCGCTGAAGGCGTGCTTGACGGTGTCCCGGCGGATCAGCCGGACCATGACGAGCAGCAGCGAGACGGCCAGCGCGGCGATCGCCGAGCTGTGCAGGTCCTTGTTGACCGTGAAGATCGTGACGAAAAGCAGACCGGGGAGGACCGTCTCCACCATGCCGCGCAGACCGCCGAACGCCTCGAAAAGAGCCGCCTCGGTGACGGCTTTCGCATCACCGTCCGAAGCGGCCGAGGTCTCGGGTGAGGAAGTGGCGGGTGAGGTGGGTGAAGCGGCGGGGGAAGCGGTCGAGGCGGCGGGCTTGTCGGGTGACGTCACCGGCTACTCCTGTCCGAGTGGTCGGAGTTCGTATTTGGGATTGAACAGCACCCGCCGGCCGTGACTCAGGGAGATCCGGCCGGAGGCGATCAGCTTGCGGCCCGGCTCTATGCCCACGATCGAGCGCCGGCCCAGCCACACCACGTCCAGCGGCGCGGTGCCGTCGAACAGCTCCGCCTCCAGCGCGGGCACGCCGGCACGCGGACGCAAGGTGACCGTCCGCAACGTACCAGTCACCCGGACGATCTGGCGGTCGTTGCAGTCGGAGATGCGCGTACAGCCCGATGCCTGCGCGTCCTCCTGCAATTCCTCCGACTCCAGATCCTCCTGGGAGCTGGAGAGCCGGTCGAGCATCCGGCGGAAACGGCCGGTCGGCTTCTCAGCACTCATGCCCAAAGCGTACCGGGGTATGGCCGCGGCGGATCAACGCTCGAACCGATAGCCCATGCCCGGTTCGGTGACGAAGTGCCTGGGGTGCGACGGATCCGCCTCCAGCTTGCGGCGCAGCTGGGCCATGTAGACCCGCAGATAGTTCGTCTCGGTGCCGTACGACGGGCCCCAGACCTCCTGGAGGAGCTGCTTCTGGCTGACCAGCCGGCCGGTGTTCCGTACGAGCACCTCCAGCAGATGCCACTCGGTCGGGGTGAGCCGGACGTCCCTGCCCTCGCGGTGGACCTTCTTGGCGGCCAGATCGACGGTGAACCCCTCGGTCTCCACGACCGAGACCGTCTCGTCGCCGTCGCCGCCGACCGGTTCGGCCCGCCGGACCGCCGCGCGCAGCCTGGCCAGCAGTTCGTCCATGCCGAAGGGCTTGGTGACATAGTCGTCGGCGCCCGCGTCCAGCGCCTCGACCTTCTCGTCGGAGGTGTGGCGCGCGGAGAGCACCAGGATCGGTACGCGGGTCCAGCCGCGCAGGCCCTTGATCACCTCGACGCCGTCCATGTCCGGGAGGCCGAGGTCGAGCACGACGACATCGGGGTGGCGGGCCGCGGCCAGTTCCAGCGCGCTCGCGCCGTCGGATGCCGCGTCCACCTCGTACTTGCGCGCCTTCAGGTTGATCACCAGCGCGCGTACGATCTGCGGCTCATCGTCGACCACGAGCACCCGGGTCATAGGGGCCTGCCTTTCTGCTGTCCCGGTCATGTGAGGGACCGGGCGGGTGGTTCGGGGCGTACCGGCTCGCGTCCGGACGCCGCTGAGAGGGTGAGGACCATGGTCAGACCGCCGCCGGGGGTGTCCTCCGCGGCCAGCGTGCCGCCCATCGCGTCCACGAAGCCGCGGGCGACCGCCAGTCCGAGGCCGACACCGGCGCCGCGCGGCGCGTCGCCATGGCGCTGGAAGGGTTCGAAGATCCGGTCCTTGGCGTCGTCGGGGACACCGGGGCCCCGGTCCACGACCCGTACCTCGACCCGCGCGCCCAGCGCGCTGGCCGCGACGGTGACGTGCCGTCCCTCGGGGCTGTACTTGACGGCGTTCTCGACGATATTGGCGACCGCGCGCTCCAGCAGACCGGGGTCGACGTCCACCATGGGCAGCGATTCGGGGATGTCCAGCTCCACGCTGTTCTCCGGGACGCCGCCGAGGGCCCACGGGACCACCTCATCGAGGTCGATCTCCCGCATCAGCGGGGTGACGGTGCCGGTCTGGAGCCGCGACATGTCGAGCAGATTGCCGACCAGGTGGTCCAGCCGGTCGGCGCCGTGCTCGATGCCCTCAAGCAGCTCGGCCCGGTCCTCCTCCGACCACTCGACATCGTCGGAGCGCAGCGAGGTGACCGAGGCCTTGATGCTGGCCAGCGGGGTGCGCAGATCGTGGCTGACGGCCGCGAGCAGTGCCGTACGGATGCGGTTGCCCTCGGCGAGCGCGCGGGCCTGTTCCGCCTCCCCCACCAGGCGCTGCCGGTCGAGTACGACGGCGGCCTGGGCGGCGAAGGCGGCGAGCACCCTGCGGTCCTCGGCGGGCAGCACGCGGCCGGTGAGCGCCAGCGCCATGTGGTCGCCGACCGGCATGTCCACATCGGCGGAATCGGGGCGGTCGACGGGGTGCGGTCCGACGCTGCCGGCCCGGGTCCAGGGGTCGACATCGCTCATACGTTCGAGCAGCGCCACGGACTCCATCGAGAACGTCTCACGGACCCGCTCCAGCAGCGCGTCAAGCGTGGTCTCCCCGCGCAGCACGCTGCCGGCGAGGAACGAGAGGATCTCCGACTCGGCGCGCAGCCGGGCCGCCTGGTGGGTACGGCGGGCCGCCAGATCCACCACGGAGGCCACCGACACGGCCACCGCGAAGAAGATCACGATGGCGACCAGGTTCTTGGGATCCGCCACGGTCAGCGTGTGCGTGGGCGGCGTGAAGTAGAAGTTGAGCAGCAGCGAGCCCGCGGCGGCCGAGGCGAGCGCGGGCCGCAGCCCGCCGAGCAGCGCGGCCAGCACGGTCAGGAAGAGGAACAGCAGGACGTCGTTGGCGAGCCCCAGGGAGTTGTCCAGCGCCGTCAGCAGCAGCGAGAGCAGTACGGGCGCGGCGACCCCGGCCAGCCAGCCCCAGACGATCCGCGAGCGGCCGAGCCTGGCCCCGCGCGCCACCGGCAGCCCGCGCCCCTTGGCGGCCTCCTCGTGCGTGACGATATGGACGTCCAGGTCGGGCCCGGACTCCCGGGCCACGGTGGCGCCGACACCGGGCCCGAAGACGTACTGCCAGGTCTTGCGGCGGCTGGAGCCCAGCACGATCTGGGTGGCGTTGACGCCGCGCGCGAATTCGAGCAGCGCGGAGGGGATGTCGTCGCCGATGACATGGTGGAAGGTGCCGCCCAGATCCTCGACCAGCTTGCGCTGGACCGCCAGTTCCTTGGGCGAGGCGGCGGTGAGCCCGTCGCTCCTGGCTATGTAGACGGCCAGGATCTCGCTGCCGGACCCCTTCGCGGCCATCCGGGCGGCGCGGCGGATGAGCGTACGCCCCTCCGGCCCGCCGGTGAGACCGACGACGATGCGCTCCCGCGCCTGCCAGGTGGAGCGGATGTTGTGCTCACCCCGGTACTGCTGGAGGTATTCGTCCACCCGGTCGGCGACCCAGAGCAGCGCCAGCTCTCGCAGCGCGGTGAGGTTGCCGGGGCGGAAGTAGTGCGAGAGCGCCGCGTCGACCTTGTCGGGCTTGTAGACATTGCCGTGCGCCATGCGCCTCCGCAGCGCCTGGGGCGACATGTCGACCAGCTCGATCTGGTCGGCGCGCCGCACCATCTCATCGGGGACGGTCTCCTGCTGCCGTACGCCGGTTATCGACTCGACGACATCGCCGAGTGACTCCAGGTGCTGGATATTGACCGAGGACACGACCTCGATCCCGGCCTTGAGCAGCTCTTCGACGTCCTGCCAGCGCTTGGCGTTGCGGGAGCCCGGCACATTGGTGTGCGCCAGTTCGTCGACCAGCGCGACGGCCGGGCGGCGCTCCAGCACCGCGTCGATGTCCATCTCCGTGAAGACCGTCCCGCGGTACTCCAGCTCGCGCCGCCTGACCGCTTCGAGGCCGTGCAGCATCACTTCCGTACGCGGCCGGTCATGATGCTCCACGAACGCCACGACGCAGTCCGTGCCGCGCTCCACCCTGCGGTGCGCCTCGGAGAGCATCGCGTACGTCTTGCCGACGCCCGGTGCCGCGCCCAGATAGATCCGAAGCTTGCCGCGTCCCATGGCCCCATTGTCTTCCAGAAGAGCCACCGCGTCCGACGCGCCGGCTGTGTCGAAAGTACAGCCGGGAAAAGCGGCAAAAGGGGCGGCACCGGTCTCGTGAGTCGGTCTTGACACGATTCTGATGGTCAGCCGACCATCTCCCGCAGCGCGACGTTGAGCGCGAGGACATTCACCCGGGGTTCCCCGACGAAGCCGAGAACCCGCTGCTGGGTGTGGTCCTCGACCAGTTTCTCCACCCGCTCGACGGAGAGACGGTTCCGTTCGGCCACCCGGTGGACCTGGAGCCGGGCGTACTCCGGCGAGATGTCCGGGTCGAGGCCGGAGCCCGAGGAGGTGACGGCGTCCGGCGGCACGGCGGAGGCCGGGACCCGGTAACCAGGGGTCGAGTTGTCCTTGATGACGGCGGCCTTGGCGTCCTTGACCCACGTGATCAGCTCTTCGTTGTCGCCCGACCGGTTGGTGGCACCGGAGAGGATCAGCTTGTACTGCGTGTTGACGCTGTTGCCGCCCAGGCCGTTGGACGGGCGCGGCTGGAACCACTTGAGGTCGGGCTCCGGGGTCTCCTGGCCCTTCTTCAGCGGCAGGTCGTAGCGCTGGCCGATGAGCGAGGAGCCGACGACCTTGCCGGCCTCCTTGACCTCGGACCCGTTCGCCTGATGGGGGAAGAGGCCCTGGGCGACGCCCGTGACGGCCAGCGGGTAGAGCACCCCGCACAGGACGGTGAGGACGAGGAGAGCGCGCGCTCCGGCTCCGAGGAGCCGCGCGGTGTTGCGTGCCGAGCTGTTCATGGATGTCATGCCGTTCACCCGATGCCGGGGATGAGGGAGAGGAGCAGATCGATGATCTTGATGCCGATGAAGGGGGCGATCAGTCCGCCGAGGCCGTAGATCCCCAGATTCCTGCGGAGCATCCGGTCGGCGCTCATCGGCCGGTAGCGCACGCCTCTGAGCGCGAGCGGTACGAGGACGACGATGATCAGCGCGTTGAAGATGACCGCGGAGAGGATCGCGGACTCCGGCGAGGACAGCCGCATGATGTTGAGCCTGTCCAGGCTCGGATAGACGACCGCGAACATCGCGGGGATGATCGCGAAGTACTTCGCGACGTCGTTGGCGATGGAGAAGGTCGTCAGCGCGCCACGGGTGATCAGCAGCTGCTTGCCGATGCCGACGATCTCGATGAGCTTGGTCGGGTTGGAGTCCAGGTCCACCATGTTCCCGGCCTCCTTGGCGGCCGACGTACCGGTGTTCATGGCCACGCCGACATCCGCCTGCGCCAGCGCCGGGGCGTCGTTCGTCCCGTCGCCCGTCATCGCGACGAGCTTGCCGCCCGCCTGCTCGCGCCGGATGAGGGCCATCTTGTCCTCGGGGGTGGCCTCGGCGAGGAAGTCGTCCACGCCGGCCTCCTCCGCGATCGCCCGTGCGGTCAGCGGGTTGTCACCGGTGATCATGACGGTCTTGATGCCCATGCGGCGCAGTTCGTCGAACCGCTCCCGCATCCCCTCCTTGACCACGTCCTTGAGGTGGATGACACCGAGCACCCGGGCCCCCGCGTCGTCCTCCAGGGCGACCAGCAGCGGTGTGCCACCGGCCTCCGAGATCGCGTTGGTGAGTTCCCTGGTGTCCTCGGACACCGGGCCGCCGCGCTCCTCGACCCAGGCGATGACCGAACCGGTCGCGCCCTTGCGGACCTTGCGCCGCGACCCGTTCTCGACGAGGTCGACGCCCGACATCCGGGTCTGGGCGGTGAAGGCCGCCCACTCGGCGCCGGCCAGCTCGCCCTGGTGGCGCTCGCGCAGCCCGTACTTCTCCTTGGCCAGCACCACGATGGAGCGGCCCTCGGGGGTCTCGTCGGCCAACGAGGAGAGCTGGGCCGCGTCGGCGAGTTCGGCTTCCGTGACCCCCCTGACCGGTACGAACTCGGCGGCCTGGCGGTTGCCGAGGGTGATCGTGCCGGTCTTGTCGAGCAGCAGGGTCGAGACATCGCCCGCGGCCTCGACCGCGCGCCCCGACATGGCGAGCACGTTCCGCTGGACGAGCCGGTCCATGCCGGCGATGCCGATCGCGGAGAGCAGCGCGCCGATCGTGGTCGGGATCAGACAGACGAGCAGCGCGATCAGCACGATCATCGACTGGCGCTGGCCCGCGTAGACGGCGAACGGCTGGAGCGTGACGACCGCGAGCAGGAAGACGATGGTGAGGGACGCGAGCAGGATGTTCAGCGCGATCTCGTTGGGCGTCTTCTGCCGGGCCGCGCCCTCCACCAGCGCGATCATCCGATCGATGAAGGTCTCGCCGGGCTTGGTCGTGATCTTGATGACGATGCGGTCGGAGAGGACCTTCGTACCGCCGGTGACGGCCGAGCGGTCACCGCCCGACTCCCGGATGACGGGCGCCGATTCACCGGTGATGGCCGACTCGTCGACGGACGCGACGCCGTCGACCACATCACCGTCGCCGGGGATGATGTCGCCGGCCTCGCAGACGACCAGATCGCCGACGCGCAGCTCCGTGCCGGGCACCCGCTCCTCGTGCGCGCCGATGACCCGGCGGGCGACGGTGTCGGTCTTGGCCTTGCGCAGGGTGTCGGCCTGCGCCTTGCCGCGGCCCTCGGCGACGGCCTCCGCCAGATTGGCGAAGACCGTCGTCAGCCAGAGCCAGACGGCCACGGCCCAGCCGAACCAGTCGCCCGGCTCCAGCGCGGCGAAGACCGTACTCATCACGGAGCCGATGAGGACCACGAACATCACGGGCGACTTCGCCATCGACCGGGGGTCGAGCTTCCTCAGCGCCTCCGGGAAGGAGCGCAGGAGCTGTTTGGGGTCGAACAGGCCCCCGCCGACGCGGCCGTCCTCGGGTCTGTGCCCGGTGGGAACATCGCTGTGCGGCGCGCGGGCCGGAGTGGTACTGGACATCGCGTCCTCATGCTTCGTACGAGTGTTCATGACGCCAGCCCTTCGGCCAGCGGCCCCAGCGCCAGCGCCGGGAAGTAGGTCAGTCCGGCGACGATCAGGATCGTGCCCACGAGAACCCCGCTGAACAGCGGTTTCTCCGTGCGGAGCGTGCCCGCGGTCCTGGGTACGGGACTCTGCTCGGCGAGCGAGCCGGCCAGCGCGAGCACGAACACCATGGGCACGAAGCGGCCGAGCAGCATCGCCAGCCCGATCGTGGTGTTGAACCACTGGGTGTCCGCGTTGAGCCCGGCGAAGGCCGAACCGTTGTTGTTGGCCCCCGAGGTGTACGCGTACAGGATCTCGGAGAAGCCGTGCGGCCCCGAGTTGGTCATGGAGTTGCCCGGGGTGGGCAGCGCCATGGCCACGGCGGTGAAGCAGAGCACCAGCGCCGGGGTGATCAGGATGTACGAGGCGGCGAACTTGATCTGGCGGCTGCCGATCTTCTTGCCCAGATACTCGGGCGTACGTCCCACCATCAGCCCCGCGATGAACACCGCGATGACGGCCATGATCAGCATGCCGTAGAGCCCGGAGCCGACGCCGCCGGGCGCGATCTCACCGAGCTGCATGCCCAGCAGCGCGATGCCGCCGCCGTACCCGGTGAACGAGGAGAGGAAGGAGTTGACCGCACCGGTCGAGGTGAGGGTGGTGGCCACCGCGAAGACCGACGAGCCGCCGACCCCGAAGCGGGTCTCCTTGCCCTCCAGGGCGCCGCCCGCGATCTCGAACGCCGGGCCGCCGTGGTGGAACTCGGTCCACATCATCAGCGCGGTGAAGCCGAGCCAGATCGCTCCCATCGCGACGAGGATCGCGTAGCCCTGCCGGAGACTGCCCACCATCCGGCCGAAGGTGCGGGTCATCGCGAACGGGATGAGCAGGATCAGGAAGATCTCGAAGAGGTTGGAGACCGGGTTGGGGTTCTCGAAGGGGTGGGCGGAGTTGGCGTTGAAGTAACCGCCGCCGTTGGTGCCCAGCTCCTTGATGACCTCCTGCGAGGCGACCGCGCCGCCGTTCCACTGCTGCGCGCCGCCCATGAACTGACCGACCTCGTGGATGCCCGCGAAGTTCTGGATGGCGCCGCAGGCGACCAGGACGATCGCGCCGATGACGGAGACCGGCAGCAGGATCCGGACGGTGCCGCGCACCAGGTCCGACCAGAAGTTGCCCAGCTCACCGGTGCGGGAGCGGGCGAAGCCGCGTACGAGCGCGACCGCGACGGCCATGCCGACGGCGGCCGAGAGGAAGTTCTGGACCGCGAGGCCGCCGGTCTGTACGACATGGCCCATGGCCTGTTCGCCGTAGTACGACTGCCAGTTGGTGTTGGAGACGAAGGACGCGGCGGTGTTGAACGCCTGGTCCGGGTCGATCGACGCGAAGCCGAGCGAGCCCGGGAGGCCGCCCTGCACCCGCTGGAGCAGATACAGGAACAGCACACTGATCACGGAGAAGGCGAGGACCCCGCGCAGATAGGCGGGCCAGCGCATCTCGGTGGCGGGATCGGCGCCGATGGCACGGTAGATCCACTTCTCGGCCCTGAGGTGCTTGGGCGAGCTGTAGACCCGGGCCATGTAGTCGCCGAGGGGGCGGTAGACCAGAGCGAGCGCCGCTATCAGGGCGAGCAGCTGGAGCACACCGGCGAGGACGGGGCTCATCACTCAGAACCTCTCCGGAAAGAGGAGGGCGAGGACGAGATAGCCCAGCAGGGCGACGGCCACGACCAGGCCGACGATGTTCTCGGCGGTCACAGCTTCGTCACCCCCTTGGCGATGAGGGCCACCAGCGCGAAGACCGCGATCGTGGTGGCGACGAAGGCCAGGTCGGCCATCGGGTGCTCCTGAATGAGTGCGGGGAGATATGACCCCCTGAGGAAACCCGCTGTCCCGGCGGTCTCCGCCTCCGTTGACGGGTCTCATACGGAGGGGAGCCCCCGCTTGACGCGTTTCCTACGGTCACACCCGTGACCAGTGAGAAGACGAGGGGAAACGACGATGGGCCGCACCCCCGTGAAGGGGTGCGGCCCACGCTATTTCCGATCAGGTGTCAGCGCACTTCGGTGATCTCCGGCCCGCGCTGGAGCTGTCCCATGCCACCGGAGAAGCGGGATCCCTCCTGCTCCTCCTGCTGGACACCCTCGGCCACCATCTGCGCGTCGTCCGGCAGCTTGAGGACGATGGGGTCGCGGGGCGCCATCGGTCCCTCGCCGCGTACGACGACGGTGTCCCTGAAGATCTGTTCGAGCAGCCCCGCGGCCTCGGGCTGCACCGCGCCCTGCCCGGAGATCACACCGCGCAGGAACCAGCGCGGTCCGTCGACGCCGATGAAGCGCACCAGCTGTACGCCTCCGGTGCCGTCCGGCAGCTGTACGGGGACCTGGGCGCGCAGCTCCCAGCCCAGCGGGCCCTCGACCTCGTCGATGATGCCGCCCTGCTGGGTGATGCCGGAGGCGATCTCCTCGCGGACCTCGCCCCAGATGCCTTCCTTCTTGGGCGCGGCGAAAGCCTGGAGCTGTACGGCGCTGTCGCGCACGACGACGGTGGCGGCGACGATCGCGTCACCGGCGACCTCCACCCGCAGCTCCATGCCGTCGACGGCGGGGACGAAGACGCCCCCCAGATCCACCCGGCCCTCTTCGGGCTTGGAGATCTCGGAGATGTCCCAGGGACCGTCGGGCCTGGGCGCCGGCGGAAGGTTCGCCCGGCGGGGTGCGTCCCCCGCCTCGCTGTCATCGGCGTCCACGCCGACGCCGTCGGTGAACTGCCCGGCCTCGCCCGCTGCGTCCGCCGTGTCCTCTGCGGAACCACTCTTCTTGCGACGTCCGAACACGTCACTGTCCTTCCCGGTCGGATACGACCGAAGCGTATCGATTCCCACCCTGTACCCCGCCCACGGCGGAATGACCACCGGTGGAGCCGAAGCCCCCCTCGGCCCGCGCGGAGCCGGGAAGTTCCGCCACCTCGTGGAAGCGCACCTTCTCGACCCGCTGGACGATCAGTTGGGCAATCCGGTCGAACCGCTCGAACCGAACGCTCTCGCGCGGGTCCAGATTGACCACGATCACCTTGATCTCTCCACGGTACCCGGCATCCACCGTCCCCGGGGCATTCACCAGAGCGACACCGCAGCGGGCGGCGAGCCCGGAGCGCGGGTGCACGAAGGCCGCGTAGCCGTCGGGCAGGGCGATGGCCACCCCGGTCGGCAGGACCACACGCTCACCGGGGGCGAGCTCCGCGGCCTCGGTGGTGACCAGATCGGCTCCCGCGTCGCCCGGGTGTCCATACGACGGAAGCGGGGCCTCCGGATCGACACGGCGGATCAGTACGTCCAGGGGGCCGGCAGGGGCAGGGCTCATGGGTTCACCTCGAAGGCGCGGGCGCGCTTGATCTGGTCGGGATCGGCCATGGCCGCCCGGATCTCCTCCTGGCGGCCGTTGTCGATGAAATGATCGACCTTGACCTCGATGAAAAGGGCGTCGGCGCGGACGGCGACGGGTCCCTCGGGGCCACCGAGTCTGCCGGTGGCGGTGCAGTAGATCTTCCGCCCGTGGACGGCCGTCGTCTCGGCCTCCAGATACAGCGTCGTGCCCACCGGTACGGGCCGTACGAACTCGGTCTGGAGCCGGCCGGTCACGGCGATCACGCGCAGCAGCCAGTTCAGCGAGCCGAGCGTCTCGTCCAGCGCGGTGGCGAGCACACCGCCGTGCGCGAGCCCGGGGGCTCCCTGGTGGGCGGGCTTGACCGTGAACTCCGCGGTGATACGGACGCCCTCACCGGCGCGCGCCAGCAGCTGGAGTCCATGGGGCTGTGCCTCGCCGCAGCCGAAACAGTGTTCGTAGTGCGCCCCGAGCGGCTCACCGGGGGCGGGAGCGTCGGGGTGCCGTACCGGCGGTACGGCGTCGGCCGGCGGTGTCAGGGGCCCCGGCCCCGCGGGGGATCCGGGAGGCGCTCCCCGGGATGGCACGTTACTCACAGGCGCAGACCTTACCCGCGCGGTCGCCCGGCAGGCGCACCGTGCCAAGCTTGGCTCCATGGAGCCTTCCGCCACGCGCTACGACGAACGTCTGACAGCCCCCCCTTCCTGGTGGGGGATCGCCGCTCTGATCGCCGTCTCCGGCGGTCTGATCACACTGCCGATGGGGCTGCTGCCGATGCTCGGCGGGGTGATCGCCGCGGGCGCGCTGGCCGCGGCCGGGGTGAGTTCCTACGGCTCGGCGCGGATCCGGGTGGTGGCCGGTTCGCTGGTCGCGGGCGAGGCGAGGATCCCGGTGTCGGCGCTCGGTGAGGCCGAGGTGCTCGACGACGAGGAGGCGCGGGCCTGGCGGCTGCACAAGGCCGACCCGCGCGCCTTCATGCTGCTGCGCAGCTATGTGCCGACGGCGCTGCGCGTGGAGATCACGGACCCGGAGGACCCGACGCCGTACGTCTATCTGTCGACGCGGGACCCGAAGGCGCTGGCGGCGGCGCTGAACGCGGTACGGACCGCCTGAGAGCCCGCTCCGGTGCCGGGCGGGCTTTCGCTTTCGCGGCACGCGCTAGTGGCCCAGTTCCCTGGGCAGCTCGACGGGAAGCTCCGCGGGCCGCTCCAGCGGGGGCAGCGCGGGCAGCGCGTCCCAGGGGATCTGGCGGGCCCGCAGGTCCTTGCGGATGCGCTCGGCGACCTTCTTGGTGTCCCGCCGGTTCATCATCGCGCCGACGGCCGCTCCGATCATGAACGGGACCAGGTTCGGCAGACTGCGGACCGTGCGCTTCATGATCTGCTGCCGCAGCTCGCGCTTCATCCGGCCGCTCAGCGCGCCGTTGAAGGTCGACGGTTTGGTGATGTCGACCCCGCGCTCCTCCGTCCAGGACGTCAGATAGGCGGCGCTGCGCTCCTTGAGCGAGCCGGGCGGGCGCAGTCCGTAGACCTCGTGCAGCTCCGCGATGAGTTTCAGCTCGATCGCGGCGACGGCGGTGATCTCGGCGGCCAGCTCGGCCGGCATCGCGGGCGGTACGGGCAGCATCGCGGCGGCGCCGATACCCGCGCCGACCGTCGAGCTGCTGTTCGCGGCGCCCGCGACCAGCTTGTCCGCCAGCTCCTCGGGACCCAGGCCCGGGAACTGCTTGCGGAGGGTGGCGAGATCGCGGACCGGAACCCGAGGAGCGTTCTCGATGATCCGGTCGGCGAGATGGGCCAGCGCCGCCTTGGCGCTGTCGCCGCCCCTGCGTACACCCCGTTTGACGGTGTCCAGGCGCCGGCCCCCGGTCTTGGGGCCGCCGTGGTCTTCCCGGTCCGCATCGAGCGAGGCCGGCCGGCCCCGCTCGTCGTCACCCGCGCCGGAACGGGGCGACAGGGCGGAGTGCTCGGCAGCGGGCTGAACGCCTTCTGCCGGGCCTGTGCCGCCCTCATACACCTCCGGTGAACTCTTACGCCGGAAGCGTCGTTTCCGGAACGGTGTGTCGCCTGCCACGGCCGGCCTGACCTCAGTCGCAGTCGCGGCAGATGGGCTGACCGTTCTTCTCCCTGGCGAGCTGGGAGCGGTGGTGCACCAGGAAGCAGCTCATGCAGGTGAACTCATCCGCCTGCCTGGGCAGCACCCGGACGGACAACTCCTCGTTGGAGAGATCCGCGCCGGGCAGTTCCAGGCCCTCGGCCTGCTCGAACTCGTCGACGTCGACCGCTGAAGTCGACTTGTCGTTCCGACGGGCCTTCAGTTCCTCAAGGCTGTCCTGATCGACGTCGTCATCGGTCTTGCGTGGGGTGTCGTAATCCGTTGCCATGTCGCTCTCCCCCTCTGGGTGTCTGTGGTGTCTCAGCGCGGGTAACGCGTGAGAGGCCGGACTTGTGCCCGACCTGAGGCGGAGATTTTGCCTCACATCAAGGTCTGTTACTCAATCGACACCCAACCGGACTCACGTGGAGTGATCGGCTTCGGGTGGCGAAGGGGACCGTACACGGTCCCAATGTCGTACTTCACGGGCGCCACCCCGTGTACTTCCCGTGATCCCGACCCCTGGAAACCCGGACTTTACCGGCTTTCCGTTGAAGGCTTGATCACGCAGAGTGGATAGGCGGGAATTCGCCCCTGTGATCGATCACACATGGGTCCGCCCAAAACTGATGGCGAGAATTCCGCGCAAAGCGAACAAAGCAATCTTCCTGCCTGAACACTCCGCGCAGTCTCTCAGACCGGGAGAGTGACACGCATCACGAGTCCACCGCCCTCGCGCGGTTCGGCGTGAATTCGTCCGCCATGGGCGCGCGCGACGGATCTGGCGATCGAAAGCCCCAGGCCAACGCCCTTGTCACTGCCGGTGCGCTCGGTCCGCAGCCGCCGGAACGGCTCGAAGAGATTGTCGATCTCGTACGCGGGAACCACGGGACCGGTGTTCGACACCACCAGGACCGCCTGGCCCTGCTCGACCGCGGTGGTGACCTCCACCCAGCCACCTTCCGGGACGTTGTACCGGACCGCATTCTGCACCAGATTCAGCGCGATCCTTTCCAGCAGGACGCCATTCCCCTGCACGACGGCGGGCACGCGCTCGCCGCGGATCTCCACCCCCTTCGCCTCCGCCTCGGAGAGCGCCTGATCCACCGCACGGGTCGCCACCTCGGCGAGATCGACCGGTTTTCGCTCCACGATCTGGTTGTCGCTGCGGGCGAGCAGCAGCAGACCCTCCACCAGTTGTTCACTGCGTTCATTGGTGGCCAGCAGGGTCTTGCCGAGCTGCTGGAGCTCCGTGGGCGCCCCCGGATCGGAGAGATGGACCTCCAGCAGGGTGCGGTTGATCGCAAGCGGCGTACGCAGCTCGTGCGAGGCGTTCGCGACGAACCGCTGCTGCGCGCTGAAGGCCCGCTCCAGCCGCTCCAGCATCTCGTCGAAGGTGTCGGCCAGCTCCTTGAGCTCGTCGTCGGGGCCGTCCAGCTCGATGCGCCGGGACAGGTCGGAGCCGACCACGCGACGCGCGGTACGGGTGATCCGGCCCAGTGGTGAGAGGACCCGTCCCGCCATCGCGTAGCCGAAGGCGAACGCGATGACGCTGAGGCCGACCAGCGCGAAGAGCGAGCGGCTGAGCAGGTCGTCGAGCGCCTGCTGACGCTGGTGGTTGACGCAGGCGTTCATCGCCGCGTTGAACTCCTCCGGGGGTGCCTGGTCCGGGAAGTTGCAGACCTCGCTGCTGACCTTGCCCGTCACGATCTTGAACGGCAGCTCGCTGCCCACGTGCAGGGCCTGCGCGGCCAGCAGATAGATGATCGAGAGCAGCAGGATGCCGGCGATCAGGAACATGCCGCCGTAGAGCAGCGTGAGCCGTATCCGGATGGTCGGACGCACCCAGGGGAGCGAAGGATCCGGGCGTCTGGGGTCCCAGGTCGGCTTCGGGGGCGCCGCGGGGGGCGCGGGCGTACTGGACACCGACATCAGATCCGGTAACCGGAGCCGGGCACCGTGACGATCACGGGTGGCTCGCCGAGCTTGCGGCGCAGCGTCATGACGGTCACGCGCACGACGTTCGTGAACGGGTCGGTGTTCTCGTCCCACGCCTTCTCCAGCAGCTGCTCGGCGGAGACGACGGCGCCCTCGCTGCGCATCAGGACTTCGAGCACCGCGAACTCCTTGGGCGCGAGCTGGATCTCCCTGCCCTCACGGAAGACCTCGCGGCGGTTGGGATCGAGCTTGATCCCGGAACGTTCCAGCACAGGAGGCAGCGGTACGGTCGTACGACGGCCGAGCGCCCGTACCCGCGCGGTCAGCTCACTGAACGCGAAGGGCTTGGGCAGATAGTCGTCCGCGCCCAGCTCCAGTCCCTCGACCCGGTCGCTGACATCGCCCGAGGCCGTGAGCATGAGGACCCGGGTGGGCATCCCCAGCTCGACGATCTTCCGGCAGACGTCGTCGCCGTGGACGACGGGCAGGTCGCGGTCGAGCACGACCACGTCGTAGTCGTTCACCCCGATCCGCTCCAGTGCCGCCGCTCCGTCGTACACAACGTCGACGGCCATGGCCTCCCGGCGCAGTCCGGTGGCCACCGCATCGGCGAGCAGTTGCTCGTCCTCGACGACGAGTACGCGCACGTCGCTGTTCCTTCCTCTGGGCCCGTCACCCGTGATCAGGGCAGGTTGTATCACTGGCTGTGCGGGGCCATCCTGCCCTTAACGGCCATAAACCGGCGGTAAGACGATGCTGGATGACCTGGCACATCCGGGAATGAACCGGATTTGTTGATGCGTTGAGGTTTCTCGACGGCGGACCGTGGGGAAGACGATTTCACACCCGAGATCACGCCCTGTTTGTGGCATGCCACACCCTTATCTGTCATCCAGAGGCAGTGGGTGCGTGATCTTCCCGCCGTCGGCACACCCCCGTGCCACCGACCACGACGTCGGCACACCCCCGTGCCACTGACCCACGACGAGGGGGCGCAATGGACGCGTTCACCGCCGGGCTTCTGCAGCGTATAAGGGCCACGGAAACGGATCTCACTCATGCCCGTGAAACGGGCGACGACTTCCTCGCGGATGTCGAACAGGAAGAGCTGGAAGACCTTCGCCGGCTTGCCGCCGAGCATGGCGTGGATGTGGAGGTCGGCGCCGTCACCGGCGTCTGACCTGCGCCGCGGTCGCACAGACACCGTCGTACAGCCATAGCCGTACAGACATACAGAATCACGACATTTACAGAGCCGTAGATACCTACAGAGAAGGGCCCCGGCACCGAGGGGAACGGTGCCGGGGCCCTTCCGTGTGCCCGCCGTCCGGCCGGCACACGGACGTTCTAGTCGTGCCAGGCGCCGTACTCCTCCAGCAGCGCCTGGAGGGGCTCGAAGACGCCGGGGGTGGCGGCCACCGCCAGGTCGTAGCCGGGCCGGGTGCCGGGACGGCCGCCCGTGAGCGCGCCCGCCTCGCGTGCGATGAGATCGCCCGCCGCCAGGTCCCAGGGGTGCAGTCCGCGCTCGTAGTAGCCGTCGAGCCGCCCGGCCGCGACATCGCAGAGGTCGGACGCCGCCGAGCCGCCGCGGCGGATATCGCGCAGCTGGGGGATCAGCCGCTGGGCGATCCCGGCCTGGTGGGCGCGGACGGCGGTGACGTAGTTGAAGCCCGTCGACACGAGCGCACGCTCCAACGGCGGAGCCGGGCGGCAGCCGATCGGGCGGTCATTGAGGAAGGCTCCGCCACCGCGCACAGCACGGAAGACCTCACGGCGCAGCGGGATCGCGACGACTCCCGCCAGCGTCTCGCCGTCGCGTTCGGCGGCGATGGAGACGGCCCAGGTGGGCAGCCCGTAAAGGTAGTTGACCGTGCCGTCCAGCGGGTCGATGACCCAGCGGACCCCGCTGCTGCCCGCCGAGCTGGCGCCCTCCTCGCCGAGGAAGCCGTCGTCGGGGCGGTGTTCCGAGAGATAGCCGGTGATCAGTTTCTCGGCCGCGATGTCCATCTCGGTGACGACATCGATGGGACTGGACTTGGTGGCGGCGACGGCGAGATCGTCGGGGCGGCCGTCACGCAGCAGCGCGCCGGCCCGGTTCGCCGCCTCCAGGGCGAGGGCGAGCAGTTCCCCGCTCAGGGCGTCGTCGGCCGCGGTGTCCTGGTGCGCGGCGCCTGGGTGCGCGGTGCCTTGGTACGGGGCGTCCTCGTTCGGGGCGTCGGTCACAGCGGGCTCCTTCAGGCGTACGGGCTGTCGGCGCCCGCCGCGGCGGGCCTGGGGGCACGGGCGGGGCAGCAGCCGACCGGGCAGAGGTCATGGCTCGGGCCGAGCGCGCCCAGGGAGCAGCGTTCCACCGCGCGCCCCCGCTCGGTGGCGGCGCGTTCCAGGAGGAGATCGCGGACGGCTCCGGCGAAGCGCGGATCCGCCCCCACCGTCGCCGAGCGGCGTACGGGGAGTCCCAGCTCGGCGGCCTTGGCGGTGGCTTCGGTGTCGAGGTCGTACAGGACCTCCATATGGTCGGAGACGAAACCGATGGGGGCCATCACGACGGCGGGGACTCCGGCGCCGTGCAGGGTCTCCAGGTGGTCGCAGATGTCCGGCTCAAGCCACGGGATGTGCGGGGCGCCGCTGCGCGACTGGTAGACGAGCCGCCAGGGGTGCTCGACGCCGGTCTCCGCACGGACCGCGTCCGCGATCAGCCGGGCGACGTCGAGATGCTGGGCCACATAGGCGCCGCCCTCGCCGTGGGCCTCGACGGGCCCCGAGGTGTCGGCGGCCGCGTCGGGGATGGAGTGGGTGGTGAAGGCGAGGTGCGCGCCCGCGCGTACGTCCTCGGGCAGGTCCGCGAGCGACGCGAGCACGCCGTCGACCATGGGGCGCACGAAGCCGGGGTGGTTGAAGTAGTGGCGCAGCTTGTCCACCCGGGGCACCGCGAGCCCCTCCCCGGCCAGGGTGGCGAGCGCGTCCGCGAGGTTCTCGCGGTACTGGCGGCAGCCCGAGTACGAGGCGTACGCGCTGGTGGCGAGGACCGCGATACGGCGCCGGCCGTCCGCGACCATCTCGCGCAGGGTGTCGGTCAGATACGGCGCCCAGTTGCGGTTGCCCCAGTAGACCGGCAGGTCCACGCCGTGCTCGGCGAAGTCCTTGCGCAGGACCCCCAGCAGGGCGCGGTTCTGTTCGTTGATCGGGCTGACCCCGCCGAACAGGAAGTAGTGCTTGCCCACTTCCTTCAGCCGTTCCTTGGGGATGCCACGGCCCCTGGTCACGTTCTCCAGGAACGGGACCACATCGTCCGGCCCCTCGGGACCGCCGAAGGACAGCAGGAGAAGAGCGTCGTAGGGGGAAGTCGCGAGCTGTTCTGGCATGTGTCCGATCCTCCCACCCGGCGCTCCTCGCCCGGCAACCGCGCCCCGCGCCGCCCCCGCCCGGCGTTATCCGGGCTCGCCCGAGTCGCCCGGAGCCCCTGGGGTCGCCCGGCCGGAAAACGGGGCGCGCGCGGCGGATCCCCGACCGTAAGCTGTATCGCCAGATTCATTCCTTACCGGAGCGTCCGTTGCCCAGTTCCTACCACGCGATATTCGCCGCTCCCGGTACCAGGGGATTCAGTGCGGCCGGTCTGATCGGCAGAATGCCGCTGGCCATGATGGGCATCGGCATCGTGACGATGATTTCCCAGCTCACCGGGCGCTACGGGCTGGCGGGGGCGCTCTCCGCGACGCTGGCGATGTCCGCCGCGCTGTTCGGTCCGCAGATCTCCCGGCTCGTCGACCGGCACGGCCAGGGGCGGATCCTGCGCCCCGCGACCCTGGTGGCGGTGACGTCCGTGGCGGGGCTGCTCGTCTGCGCCCAGCAGTCCGCCCCCGACTGGATCCTGTTCGTCTTCGCCGCGGGCGCGGGGTGTGTGCCGAGCCTCGGCGCGATGGTGCGGGCGCGCTGGGCCGCGATCTACCGGGGCTCACCGCGCGAGCTGCACACCGCGTACGCGTGGGAGTCGATCGTCGACGAGGTGTGCTTCATCTTCGGCCCGATCGTCTCGATCGGGCTCTCGACCGCCTGGTTCCCGGAGGCGGGCCCGCTGCTGGCGGCCGTCTTCCTGGTCGTCGGTGTCGTCTGGCTGACCGCGCAGCGCGCCACCGAGCCCGTACCGCAGCCGCGCGAGCAGCACACCGGGGGTTCGGCGCTCCGCTCCCCCGGGCTGCGCGTCCTGGTGGCGACCTTCGTCGCGACCGGGGCGATCTTCGGCGCGGTCGATGTGGTGACGGTCGCCTTCGCGGAGGAGCGGGGGCACAAGGCGGCGGCGAGTCTGGTGCTGGCCGTGTACGCGCTCGGATCCTGTCTCGCCGGGGTGGTGTTCGGGCTGCTGCATCTCACCGGGCCGCCCGCGCGCAGGTGGCTGGTGGGCATCTGCGTGATGGCCTTGAGTATGATCCCCCTCCAACTGGCCGGGAACCTGCCGTTCCTGGCCGTGGCGCTCTTTGTCGCGGGCCTCTCCGTCGCGCCGACGATGGTGACGACGATGGCCCTCGTCGAAGCGCACGTACCGCGCACCAAGCTGACCGAGGGCATGACCTGGACCAGTACCGGGCTCGCGGTCGGCGTGGCGCTCGGCTCGTCGGCCGCAGGCTGGGTGGTCGACGCGGCCGGGGCCGAGGCGGGGTACGGGGTGCCCGTCGCGGCGGGCGCGGCCGCGGCCGTGGTGGCGTTCCTGGGGTTTCGCCGGCTGCGCGGGCCGGTACCGAGTCGGGGAGGGCGCGGGGCGGATGACCAGGAACCGTACGACGGCCACAAGAACGTGGCGTAACTGGGCGGGGACCGTCACGGCCCGTCCCGCCCGCGTGGTCTCCCCGGCCTCCGTCGAGGAGCTGACCGAGACCGTACGCCGGGCCGCGGAGGACGGGCTCAGGGTCAAGGCCGTCGGTACGGGCCACTCCTTCACCGCGGCCGCCGCCACCGACGGGGTGCTGATACGCCCCGATCTGCTGACCGGCATCCGGGAGACCGACCGGGCGGCGGGCACCGTCACCGTCGCGGCGGGCACCCCGCTGAAGCGCCTCAACACGGCGCTGGCCAGGGAGGGACTGTCGCTCACCAATATGGGCGACATCATGGAGCAGACCGTCGCGGGCGCGACCTCCACCGGTACCCATGGCACCGGCCGGGACTCGGCCTCCATAGCCGCGCAGATCCGGGCCCTGGATCTCGTCACGGCCGACGGCTCGCTGCTGCGCTGCTCGGCGGAGGAGAACCCGGAGGTGTTCGCCGCCGCCCGGATCGGGCTCGGCGCGCTGGGCGTGGTCACGGCGGTCACCCTGGCGGTGGAGCCGGTCTTCCTGCTGACGGCCCGTGAGGAACCGATGGCCTTCGACCGGGTCACGGCGGAGTTCGACCAGCATGTCGCGGAGAACGAGCACTTCGAGTTCTACTGGTTCCCGCACACCGGCAACTGCAACACCAAACGCAACAACCGCAGCGCGGGCATCGCGGCCCCGCCCGGCCGGCTCAGCGGCTGGATCGACGACGAACTCCTCTCCAACGGAGCCTTCCAGGCGGCCTGTTCGCTCGGCCGTGCCGTTCCCGCGACGATCCCCGTCCTCGCCAGGATCTCCAGTCGCGCCCTCTCCGCCCGTACGTACACGGACATCCCTTACAAGGTCTTCACTTCCCCGCGCCGGGTGCGCTTCGTGGAGATGGAATACGCGCTGCCGCGCGAGGCCGCGATCGGCGCGCTGCGCGAGGTCAAGGCGATGATCGAGCGTTCCCCACTGCGGGTGAGTTTCCCGGTGGAGATACGGACGGCTCCGGCGGACGACATCGCGCTCTCGACCGCGTCGGGCCGGGAGAGCGCGTACATCGCGGTGCATCTGTACCGGGGCACTCCGTACCGCTCCTACTTCACCGCCGTGGAACGGATCATGACCGCGCACGGCGGCCGGCCGCACTGGGGGAAGATCCACACCAGGGACGCGGCCTATCTGTCCGGGGTGTATCCGCGCTTCGGAGAGTTCACCGCGCTGCGGGACCGGCTCGATCCGGACCGGCTGTTCGGGAACGACTATCTGCGCCGGGTCCTCGGGGACTGAGTGCCGATGCCCGCTCCCGCGCCGGCGCTCCCCCGGCCCACGGGACGGTACGGCTACCGGCCCGCCGTCCCGGAACCGCCCGCCCCGGAACCGCCCGCCCCGGTGTCTCTCGTGCCGGTGTCACTCGTTCCGGTACTGCCGGAGGGCGTCGGTCCCGGGCCGGAGCCGCCGGAGCCGGACGGGGTGGCCGAGGGTGTGCCGGACGGGGTGGGCGACGGATCCGTGCCGCCGCCCCGGCCCGGGTCCGTATCCGTGCTCGGTCCGGTGCCGGGCGAGCGGCCCGGGTCCGTACCGCCGGTGCCGTCCGACGGCCGCCCGTCCGGTGTCCCGCTCGGATCCCCGGCGGGATCAGGGGAGTTGGCGGGGTCCTTCGACGGGGCGGAATCGCCGCCACCCCCGCGTACGACGTATCCGACGGTCGTTCCCCCGCTTCCGCTCAGATCCCGCCCGGCGGCCAGTTCGAAGCCGGTGATGCCGACCATCGCCAGCACGAAGACGACAACGGCCGCGCGGAGCGGGCGCTTCCAGCCCCGGACCCGGGTGCCATGGGTGGTGGCCGCCCCGAACTCCCCGTCCGGCAGCGGCGGATGACCGGGGCCGTCGTCCCGTACCGGCAGCTGCCTGCCCCCCGGCTTCGCCTGGACGGTGACCTCGCGTATCTGCTCACCGGTCCGCCGGAACAGATGCTGGAAGACCGGGCCGCCGCAGGTGGCGATCACGCTCACCACACCGGCGCCGACGATCGTCCCGTACACGCCGAGCCGGGAGGCGAGCACGGCGGCGGCGACCGCCGCGAGAGCGCTGCCCGCGACCTGCGGCACGCTCAGTTCGAGCCGCTCCCGCCGCTCTCCGGTTACCTCGCTCTCGCCCTGCCGTATACCGCTGCCCGACCTCTGATGCATCTACAGTCCCTGATCGCCCATCTGCCCCACCTTGCACCAGGAAAGGACAACTGAGCGAAACGGATAGTTCCGATTTCGGGGATTCTGTGAAGCAGGACACCCGTTCGGGATCGTCACCACGACTCAACTCCCCTACCCTGGGAGAACTTGGGCGGCGCGCCGGTCCACCCCCGTGGCCCGAATGGAGTACTGTGGCGAGCCCTGGGGCCGGACTCCCTCATGGGCGTCCGGGACCTACGGGAAGGGGGCCGAACGTGGCACTCGATCCGGCGGAGCCGTGGCACCGTACGGGCACCTGCTGCAGAGAGTGACCGGGTTCGTCACTCCGCGTCGCAAACAGGTAACCGTGTCATCGGCGATCCAGGACCCATGCCCGACACGCCGGGCAGCACGGAAAGGTTGTGGCAGGCTGCACCCGGGCAGGCCACACTCGACTAGCGGAAGCAGCGACGCACGTGACGTCGGCAGGCACCACCCGGGAGGTCCCCATGCCCGAACTGCGTGTCGTGGCCGTCTCCAACGACGGCACACGACTGGTGCTCAAAGCTGCCGACAGCACGGAATACACGCTTCCGATTGACGAGCGGCTGCGCGCGGCTGTGCGCAACGACCGTGCCCGACTGGGCCAGATCGAGATCGAGGTGGAGAGCCACCTCAGACCACGGGACATCCAGGCGCGGATACGAGCCGGTGCCTCCGCCGAGGAGGTCGCGCAGCACGCCGGAATCCCGGTGGACCGGGTCCGCCGCTTCGAGGGTCCGGTGCTCGCCGAGCGCGCCTTCATGGCGGAGCGGGCCAGGAAGACCGCCGTACGCCGCCCCGGCGAGAACACCGGACCCCAGCTCGGTGAGGCCGTGCAGGAGCGGCTGACGCTGCGCGGCGCGGACAAGGAGACCGTGCAGTGGGACTCCTGGCGCCGGGACGACGGTACGTGGGAAGTCCTGCTGGTCTATCTGGTCGCGGGCGAGCCGCACTCCGCGAGCTGGACGTACGACCCGCCCCGGCGGCTCGTGCAGGCCGTGGACGACGAGGCGCGCGCGCTGATCGGTGACACCGACGACACGGTCGCCACGAAGGAGCCGAGCTTCCCGTTCGTGCCCCGGATCGCGCGGCTGCCGCGCGACCGGCCGCTGGATCGTTCCCTCGACCGGCAGTTGGAGCGGCCGGTCGCGCCGGAGCCGGACGACACGAGCGAGCGCGACTCGCTGACCAGCCTGCTGGAGGCGGTGCCGAGCTTCCGCGGCGACATGGTGGTGCCCGAGCAGCCCATGGGCCCCGCGGCGGACCAGGAGGAGGAGCCGGAGGCCGAGGAGCCGGTGGCGCCCGCCGCCTCCGCCGGTGCGGGGTCGGCGTACGCGGATGTGCTGATGCCGCGTTCGGTGGCCGGCCACCGGGACCGGCTCACGGGTACGACGGACCGCCAGGCGGAAGCGGACGGCGTACGTCCGGGCCGCCGGGCCGCGGTACCGAGCTGGGACGAGATCGTGTTCGGTACGCGCCGCAAGAAACAGGACTAGGCCCTGCGCAGAAGGAGGGGCCGGTACTCACCGCAGCGGGTGAGTACCGGCCCTTCCGGCGTTCATGGCGTGCCGGGGGTCCGGCTCACTGGGGATCCGGGCCCTTGGCGACCGGACGCGAGGTGTCGGCTGACCATTCGGACCAGGAACCGGCGTAGAGCGCCGCCGGGATGCCAGCGATCTCCAGGGCCAGCACCTCATGTGCGGCCGAAACCCCCGAGCCGCAGTAGACACCGACCTTCGAATCACCGGTGACGCCCAGCTTCGCGAAGCGGGTCACGAGGTCCTGAGCCGGGCGGAACCCGCCGTTTTCAGCCACATTCTCCGACGTGGGCGCCGACAGCGCGCCGGGGATATGGCCGCCGACGCGGTCGATCGGCTCGACGTCACCTCGGTAGCGTTCGGCCGCCCGCGCGTCCAGGAGAAGCCCCTCGCGGGCCAGGGCCGCCGCGGCGTCCGCGTCCAGCAGCGGGAGCGCGCCGGGCGCCGGGGTGAAATCGCCTTCCGCCGGCACGGGGATCTCGGTGGTCACCGGGCCGGTCCAGCCGGCGAGTCCGCCGTCCAGGACCCGGACGTCCGGGTGGCCCGCCCAGCGCAGCAGCCACCAGGCGCGGGCCGCCGCCCAGGACTGTCCGCCGTCGTACACCACGACCGGCTTGTCCTGCGAGACTCCGGCCCGGCGCATCGCCGCGCCGAAGGCCGCCATCTCGGGCAGCGGGTGCCGGCCGGCCGCGCCGGGCGGTCCCGCCAGTTCCTGATCGAGATCGATATAGACGGCGCCCGGCAGATGACCGGTCTCGTACTGCGCGCGTCCGGGCGGACCGCCGAGCTGCCAGCGGGCGTCGAGCAGGACGGGCGGGCGCGGTCCGTCCGACTCGCAGGCGAGTTCTGCTGCGGTGATGATGGCTGTCATGGAGGCCATCCTCGCGCACGATCCGGGCCGCTCGTAACGGTGGAGAAACGGGGGGTAAACAGCGAATCGAGATCCCGCCAAATGCGGCGCGGCCGTCCGGCACCGGATGGCGGTGGGTGACAGCATCTCCACGGCCGTACGGCCATGTCCCGCAAGGCGGCTCACGCTCGTCCCCGGGCCGCCACCACGAAGGTCCGAGGAGAGAGTGACGATGACCGAGGCAGCGATCCGGCGCACACCCGGCACACCCTGTTGGGTGAGTCTGATGGTGCACGGCCTTGCCGCGACCGAGGAGTTCTACGGAGCGCTGTTCGGCTGGGAGTTCCAGCCGGGGCCGCAGCAGCTCGGACCGTACGTCCGCGGACTGCTCGACGGCAAGGCGATCGCGGGCATCGGCCAGCTGCCGCCGGACCGGCAGCTGCCCATCTCCTGGATGACCTATCTGGCGACGGACGACGCCGATCTGACGGCCGAGACGATCAGGAGCTGCGGCGGCACCGTCGGGGTGGGACCGCTGGACGCGGCCGAGGCCGGCCGGATGGCCATAGCCGCGGACCCGTCGGGTGCGGTCTTCGGGATCTGGCAGGCGGCGGCGCATATCGGCACGGCCGTGGCCGGCGCCCATGGCACCCCGATCTGGAACGAACTGATCACGCGTGAGACATCCTCGGTCGGAAAGTTCTACGAGGCGCTCTTCGACTATGACGTGGAGGAGGTCGTCTCCGCCGACCTCGATTTCATGACACTGCGTCTGGAAGGGCGTCCCGTCGCCTCACTGCACGGCGTGGGCCGGTCGCTCAACCGCGATCTCGGTTCGCACTGGATGACGTACTTCGAGGTGGACGACACGGACGCCGCCGCGAGGCTGGTGACGGAACTGGGCGGTCATGTGATCACGCCACCGCGCGAGGAGCGGTACGGGCGGCTCGCGACGGTCGCTGACCCGGAGGGCGCGGTCTTCACGATCGTACGGTCGGCCGCGCGCTGACCGGCGGCGTACGGGGCGCCGCCGTCCCGGCCGACGCGGCTCGGAGACGCGGCTCAGACCGGGAGGACGTCCGGGGAGAGGGTGGCCGCCCGCGCGGTGGCCGCCGTCATCCGGCGGCGGTGATGGCGCCGGCACAGCACCTCGTACCCGACCTGGTTCCCGTTCTGGTGGACATCCCCGACCACGACCTGCGCGCCCTCGACCACCATGGCGCCGCCGACCGTCCGCGCGTTGTGCGTGGCGCGCGCTCCGCACCAGCAGAGCGCCTCGACCTGGAGGACCTCGACCCGGTCGGCCAGCTCCACCAGCCGCTGGGAGCCGGGGAAGAGCTTGGAGCGGAAGTCGGTGGTGATACCGAAGGCGAAGACGTCCAGTTCCAGATCGTCCACCACCCGGGCGAGCTGGTCGACCTGGTCGGGTGCGAGGAACTGGGCCTCGTCGGCGATGACGTAGTCGCACCGGCCGCCCTTGGAGAGCCGGTCCACCAGATAGGCGTAGAAGTCGAAGCCCTCGGCGGCCTCGACGGCGTCGGTCACCAGGCCGAGGCGGGAGGAGAGCTTGCCCTCGCCCGCGCGGTCGTCACGGGTGAAGATCATGCCCTGGAGCCCGCGCGCGGAGCGGTTGTGCTCGATCTGAAGAGCGAGGGTGCTCTTTCCGCAGTCCATCGTTCCGGAGAAGAACACCAGCTCTGGCATGAGGGGGTGACGGCCTTTCGGTGAGCAGAGAGGAGAGCCCGGAAACCGCGACGCGCGGTCCGTCAGGCGCTAAGAGCGTACTTCGAGGAGCGGGACGAGCTGCTCGACGGGGGTCATCGAACCATGCATCCCGACCATCGCCGACTCGTGCGGCTCCCGTACGGAGGCGGTGATCACCACATCGTCGTGGGCCGCCGCGACGACATCGCCGATCCTGCCGTACACCCGCTCGTCCATCGCGCCGGGCGGTCCGAACCAGCCCGCCGCGATCGCCTCGTCCCGGCTCGCCACCCAGAAGCGCTCGCCGAGCACCTCGCGCCAGACGGTGAGCACATCGGCCCCGGCGCCCGGTACGGCGTAGACATGGCGGGCCCGGCCCTCACCGCCGAGCAGCGCCACCCCAGCGCGCAGCTCCCAGTCCTCGTCGAAGTCGATGCGCGACTCCTCGTCGAAGGGGATGTCGATCATGCCGTGGTCGGCGGTCACATAGAGCGCGGCCCGGGGCGGCAGTTGCTCGGCGAGGCGCTGGACGAGCCGGTCGACATACATCAACTGGCCGCGCCAGGCATCGGAGTCGACGCCGAAGCGATGGCCCTTGCCGTCGACCTCGCTGTAGTACGTGTAGACCAGCGACCGGTCCCCCGCGCCGAGTTGCTCGGCGGCCAGATCCATCCGCTCCTCGCCGGAGAGCCGGCCGAGGAAGGTCCCGCCGCTGAGCGCGACCTCGGTGAGCGGGGTGTGGGCGAAGGTCGGTGACGAGACCTGGGCGGTGTGGACGCCCGCGGCGTCGGCGAGCTGGAAGACGGTGGGGTACGGCTGCCAGACGTGCGGCGCGGTCCAGGGCTTCCAGCGGAGCTGGTTCATCAGCGCGCCGGTCGCGGGGTCGCGGACCGTGTAGCCGGGCAGGCCGTGGACGGCGGGCGGCAGGCCCGTACCCACGGAGGCGAGGGAGGTCGCGGTGGTGGCGGGGAAACCCGCGGTGAGCGGGCGTCCCGTGTTGCCGCGTGAGCTGCCGAGCAGCGAGGTCAGATAGGGGGCTTCGTCCGGATGTGCCGTGATCTGTTCCCAGCCGAGGCCATCGATCAGAAAGACGCAGTTCCGGTCGGCGGGGGTCAGTTCAGGGATGGCCGCGGTCAGGTTCGGTACGCCCTGGCCGGCCGCGAGGGTGGGCAGCAGGTCGGCGAGCGAGCCGCTGCCGTACTCGGGCAGCGGCGCGGTGTCGAGGGCGAGCGGGACGGGGTCCTGCCAGAGGGCTTCGGCGGCCATCAGCGGCCGGGCGCCGTGCCGGCGGCGGTGGCTTCGGAGAGGGCCTGGGCGAACGCGAGCGTCTGGCGGACGGTGTCGGGGCCGTCACCGGCCTCGCTGACGCGCAGGCTCAGATCGTCGGCGGTGGAGCTGCCGGTGTAGCCGTGGTCCGCCTCGCAGTTCGGGTCGCCGCAGGCGGCGGGCTCCAGATCGATCCGCGAGACGGCGCCCCAGCCGATGGTGAGAACGACCTCACGCGGCGGGGTGCCGGGGGTGTACGACTCCGGGTTGGCGACGACGCGGCTGACCACGACCGATGAGATCCGGTCGAGCTTGACCGACTCGGTGGAGGTGGTGGCGTACGGGGTCGGCGAGCTGGAGTCGGCGGCCTGCTCGTCGGTGTGGCTCACGATGAAGCGGTGGGCCGTCAGCACGAGGACGGTGACATGCCTGCGCACCTCGTTGGCGTCGAAGGTCGTCTCCTGGTGCACCAGGTACGACGCGATCGGCTCGCCACCGACGGCGGACTCCACCGCCTCGGCCACGAGAGCCGGGTAGTAGCCGCTGCGCTCGATCGCCGTGCGCAGCCCCTGGGTCGTCGTACCGGTCTTCGCCATGGGCTCCATCCTACGGTGGCCGGGTGGCTGCCGGAGACGCTCCGCAGGGGCCTCATCCGGCCGGAACCTCAGGGACCGGACCGGCGGCCCGGCGCCGGTCAGTAGCTGGGGAGGCTGCGCGGGCCGAGGTCGTCGCGGGCGGGCGCCGGTGCGAGCCGGACGTTCGCGCCGAGGACGGTCAGTCCACGCGTGGCGACGACCACGGGCTCCAGGGTGACGGAGACGATCTCGGGGTGGTCGTCGACCAGCCGGGAGACCCGCAGGAGCAGTTCCTCCAGCGCGAGGGTGTCGACCGGGGTGGAGCCGCGCCAGCCGAACAGGAGGGGCGCCGAGCGGATGGACCGGATCTGCTCGGCGACGTCGCGGTCGGTGGCCGGTACGAGCCGGTGGGCGAGATCGCCGAGGAGTTCGGAGGGCGCGCCGGCGAGCCCGAAGGAGAGCACGGCTCCGGCGGCGGCGTCGATGGCGGCCCGAACGACGGTGTCCACGCCGCGCGGGGCCATGGCCTGGACGACGGGCCGCAGCTCGGCGGGGCCGCCGAGGGACTCGGTCAGTTCGCGGTGGGCGAGGCGCAGTTGTGCCTCGTCGGCGAGGTCGAGCCGTACGCCCCCGAGGTCGGAGCGGTGGCGCAGATGGGGCGCGGTCGTCTTGAGCGCGACGGGGTAGCCGAGCCGGTGCGCGGCGGCCACGGCGTCGTCGGGACCTGGCGCGGGGAGGGTGGGCCGTACGGGGATGCCGTACAGCCCGAGCAGTTCCCGGGTGTCGGCCCCGCCGAGCGGCACGCCGTGGGGGTCGGGCGCGTCTCCGAGCAGCCGCGCGATGAGCGCGGCGGCCGCGCTCTCGTCGATGGCGTCGTCGAGGTACTCGGGCACCTTGCCCGGCTCGGCGCTCTGCCGTCGCCACTGCGCGTACCGGACGGCTTCGGCGAGCGCGCGGACGGCGCGTTCCGCGGCGGGATAGGCGGGGATGCGGCCGGAGGCGGCGGGGGCGGGCGGTACGGCAGACGCGGGCGGCACACCGGGGGCTGAAGGAGTCGGCGGTGAGGCGGGGGCGGGCGGTGCGGCGGCGGGGCGCGCAGGCGCGGGCGGGGGCGCGTCGGTGGAGATGGGGGCGGACCCGGCCGGGCCTCGCGCGCTGCCCTCCACCGCCGCCAGTGCCTCCGCCAGGCCCTCGATCTCCACATGGACCACCGCGACCGGCTTCCCCGGGGCGCTCGTCACGGTCTCGCGCAGTACGGTGCCCAGCGCGCCGCCGTTGGCGGGGTCCGTCGTACCGGTCTCCCCCACGTGCGGGATCGCGGTCACCACCACCGCGTCGACGGCCGGGTCGGACAGGGCCGGGGCGAGGGCGGCGCGGAAGTCCTCCGGGGTCGCGGCGGTGGTGAGGTCGCGGGGCGGCAAGGGGCGCAGGCCCTCCGTCAGACAGGCGTCGTAGGTGAGCAGGCCGAGGGATTCGGAGTTGCCGAGGATCGCCACGCGCGGGCCGGCCGGCAGGGGCTGGGAGGCGAGCAGGAGGCCCGCGTCGACCAGTTCGGTGACCGTGTCGACCCGGATCACCCCGGCCTGCCGCAGCAGCGCCGAGACCGTCGCGTCCGGGATACGGGTGACCGGCACCGCGTGGCCGGGCGGCGCGCTGCCGCTGTGCCGCGCTCCCTTGACGACCACGACCGGCTTCAGCGCCGCCGTACGACGGGCGAGCCGGGTGAACTTGCGCGGGTTGCCGATCGATTCGAGGTAGAGGAGGGCGACATCGGTGTCCGGGTCCTCGTACCAGTACTGGAGGATGTCGTTGCCGGAGACGTCCGCGCGGTTGCCCGCGGAGATGAAGGACGACAGGCCCGCGCCGCGCCGGTAGAGCCCGGAGAGCAGGGCGATGCCGATGGCTCCCGACTGGGTGAACAGCCCGATACGGCCCCGGTCGGGCGGCTCGGGCGCGAGCGAGGCGTTCAGCCTGACGGCCTCGGCCGTGTTGATGATCCCGAACGCGTTGGGTCCGATGATGCGCATCCCGTACGAGCGGGCCTGCCGCACCAGTTCGCGCTGGCGTTCCCGGCCCTCGGCGCCGCTCTCCGCGTAACCGGCGGAGAGGACCACCAGACCGCGGACACCGTGCCGGCCGCAGTCCGCGACCGCTTCCGGCACCCGCTCCGCCGGTACGGCGAGTACCGCGAGGTCGACCGGGTCGCCGATCGCCGCGACGGACCGGAAGGCGGGGACGCCGTCCAGCTCGGCCAGGTCCTCGGCGAAGGCGTGGTTCACCGCGTACACGCGTCCGGTGAAGCCCGCTTCGAGCAGATTGCGCAGGACCGTGCGGCCGACGCCGCCGGGCGCGCGTCCGGTGCCGACGACGGCGACCGAGCCGGGCGTGAGCAGGCGCTGCACCGAGCGCGCCTCGGCGCGCTGTTCGCGGCCACGCTGCACGGCGAGGGATTCCGCGGTGGGTTCGAGGTCCAGGGTGAGACGTACGGAGCCGTCCTCGAAGCTGCGCTTCTGCGTGTAGCCGGCGTCCCGGAACACCTTGATCATCTTGTTGTTGGCAGGCAGGACCTCGGCGGCGAAGCGCCGGATGCCCCGTTCGCGGGCGACCGCCGCGATGTGTTCGAGCAGGGCCGAGGCGACACCGCGTCCCTGGTGCGCGTCCTGGACGAGGAAGGCGACCTCGGCCTCGTCGGCGGGCGCGGCCGCCGGGAGCCCGCGCTCGTCGATGCGGTCGTACCGTACGGTCGCGATGAACTCGCCGCCCACCGTCACGGCGAGGCCCACCCGGTCCACGTAGTCGTGGTGGGTGAAGCGGTGCACGTCCCGGTCGGAGAGACGCGGGTAGGGGGCGAAGAACCGGTAGTACTTCGACTCGTCGGAGACCTGTTCGTAGAAGCTGACCAGCCGCTCCGCGTCGGCGGTGGTGATGGGCCTGATCCGCGCGGTGCCTCCGTCGCGCAGCACCACGTCCGCTTCCCAGTGATCGGGGTACGCATGGTCCGGCGGCGTCTCCATGGGCAAAGCCTACGGCGCGGGCGCCGCCACGGCCCGGGGTCCGGGGCAGGTACGGCACCGGGGGCGAGGTCCGTCCGGTGCCGGGGGCGTGGTCCGTCCCGGGGCGGCACCGGAGCAATTCGTGGCACATGAGACGCTGGTCTAGACATCGTTTTTGAGACTTGAAGGGCAACACCATGGCTGAGCGCCGCGTCAATGTCGGCTGGGCCGAGGGCCTGCACGCCCGTCCCGCCTCCATCTTCGTCCGCGCCGCCACGGCCGCCGGCGTCCCGGTGACGATCGCGAAGGCCGACGGCAACCCCGTCAACGCCGCGTCGATGCTCGCGGTGCTCGGCCTGGGCGCGCAGGGCGGCGAGGAGGTCGTCCTCGCTTCCGAGGCGGAGGGCGCCGACGCCGCTCTCGACCGGCTGGCGAAGCTGGTCGCGGAAGGGCTCGACGAGCTTCCCGAGACGGTCTGAGCGTATTTCCACGACGGAGCCGGGGTCCACTGAATTCAGTGGACCCCGGCTCCGTTTTCCATGCGGGCAGCAAAAAGGACAGCCGGGCTATTTCTCTTCTTTGTATACGGCGTGATTGTTAATTGCGGACGCTCGCGATGTTTACGGCATGTTGCGAAACCCTCACCTTTTCCCGGCCGCGCTCCGGTCGCTTCAGCCGGTGCGCCGCCGCCGTACGCTCCGCGTGCAGCGCCGTCAGCGTCCGCGCCCGCTCCGCGTCGCCACGCGCCACGGCGTCCACGATCGCGCCGTGCTCCGCCCAGGACTCCAGGGGGCTGGCGGGCTGGTCGACCACGTACATCCAGGCGATCTTGTGCCGGAGCTGGGTGAGCGGGGCGGTGAGCGCCGGGCTTCCCGACGCCTGCGTGAGCGTCTCGTGGAACCAGGCGCCCAGTGAGCGCAGATCCTCGCCCTGGCCTCTGCGGGCCCGCTCCTGCCCCAGTCTGACCAGGCCGCGCAGGACCTTGAGATGGGCTTCCGTACGGCGCTGGGCGGCGCGCGCGGCGCCCAGCGGCTCCAGCAGCAGCCGCACGTCGAGCAGGTCGGCCGCCTCCTGCTCCGTGGGCTCGGCCACACAGGCGCCGACATGGCGGCGGGTGGTCACGAAGCCCTCCGACTCCAGCGTGCGCAGGGCTTCGCGCACCGGGACGCGGGAGACGCCGTAGCGCCGTGCCAGGTGCTCCTCCGTGAGCCGGCTGCCGCGTTCGAATACGCCGGAGATGATGTCGTCGCGAATAGCCGTGCATACCGAGTGCGCGGGAATGCGCATGTCCGAACCTCCGCCTTAATCCGCGCGAAACGCTGCCGATCGACGCCTGTTCCGTGACTCTATTGCAATCATCGCGAATTTCCGATGGGTGCCCGGAATCCATGGATATCTTTTGGCCAGCGGACCGCGGCGGGCGCGGACGCGACGCCGAAGGCCCCGGCGCTGCGCCGGGGCCTTCGGGGGGGCGGAGTGGTCAGACGTTCACGCCGTGCGCGCGCAGATACGCGACGGGGTCGATGTCCGAGCCGTAGTCGGGGCCCGTCCTGGCCTCGAAGTGGAGGTGCGGCCCGGTGACGTTGCCGGTCGCGCCCGAGACGCCGATCCGCTGCCCCGGGGTGACGCTCTGGCCGACGGCGACGCCGATCGAGGAGAGATGGCCGTACTGGGTGTACGTGCCGTCGCTCATCCGCAGCACGATGTTGTTGCCGTACGAGCCGCCCCAGCCCGCCTCGACCACGGTGCCCGCGCCCACGGCCACGACGGACGTGCCGGAGGCGGCGCGGAAGTCGACGCCCGAGTGGCTGCCGGAGGACCAGAGCGAGCCGCCCGCCCGGTAACCGGTGGTGACGTACGAGCCGGCGATGGGGAGCTGGAAGGCGTTGAGGCGTTCGCGCTCGGCGGCCCGCGCCGCGCGCTCCTTCTCCGCGCGGAGCTCCTGGGCGCGGGCCTCCGCCTTGCGCGCCGCCTCCGCCTTCGCCGCGGCCCTCGCCCTGACCTCGGCGGCGGCCCGGCGCTGCGCGTCGGCCTGGGCGTCGATGGTGCCGGCGAGGGAGTCGTTGATGACCAGGGCCTGGGCAAGACCGGTCGGCCGGGCGGCGGCCACGCCGGTGTCGGCGGCGAGCGCCGGGGAAGCGGCGAGGGTGCTGATGACGCCGGTGGCGGCGAGGGTCGCGGCACCCGCGACGCCCGCGCTCCTGCGGCTCATACGGCTGCGGGCACGATGCTTCCCGGTGGCACGGGTGAACGCCATGGGGTGGCTGGTCCTTTCCTTCCTTCTCGCCTACCGGGTTAGCTGACGGGTTCGGAGCAGGAAGGTCTCCTACGGGCGTGCCTGCCACTCACGGCGGCGACACCCGATTCACCCCAGGGACTTCGTGGGTCCCCGGCTCCCCAGGCTCGCGCCTGACGGGGACTCGGCGATGACTGTCCGGTGCCGCGGACGCGGCGCAACTGGCGGACAGCCGGACCGACGTTAAGCGGGTGGTCTTTCAATCACCAAACAGACAGGCCCCTTTGTAGCGCACACCACAGGGCAGACAACCACCCTCCCCCTCAAAGAGGGACATAAAGGGAAACCCCGGCGGCCGAAGCCACCGGGGTTCCACGAAGAGGCCGGATCAGCCCGTGACGACCGTCACTTCGCCGATCCCGAGAGCCGTGACCGGCTCCTTGATCTGCGCGGCGTCACCGACGAGCACGGTGACGAGCCGGTCCACCGGGAAGGCGTTGACGGCCGCGGCCGTCGCCTCGACGGTGCCGGTCTCGGCCAGCCGCGCGTACAGCTGCGCCTGGAAGTCGTCCGGCAGGTACTGCTCGACCTGGTCGGCCAGCGTGCTCGCGACGGAGGCCGCCGTCTCGTACTTCAGCGGGGCCACCCCCACCAGGTTCTGGACGGCCACATCGCGCTCGGCGTCGGTCAGCCCCTCGGCCGCGAGGGTGCGCAGCACCTTCCAGAGGTCGTCCAGCGCCGGGCCGGTGGACGCGGTGTCCACGGAGCCGCTGATGGCGAGCATCGCCGCGCCGGCCGCACCGCCCGGCGCGTCGGGCGCCGAGGAGCGCAGCACCTGGCCGAAGGCCCGTACGCCGTAGGTGTAGCCCTTCTCCTCGCGCAGCACCCGGTCGAGCCGGGAGGTGAGCGTGCCGCCCAGGCAGTACGTGCCGAGGACCTGGGCGGGCCAGACCCGGTCGTGCCGGTCGGCGCCGATGCGGCCGATCAGCAGCTGGGTCTGGACGGCGCCGGGGCGGTCCACGATCACCACACGGCCCGTGTCGTCGGCGGTCACGGGCGGCATGGGACGGGGGGCGACGGTGTCGCCGGTCCAGGTGCCGAGGGTGTCGGCGAGGATCTTGTCGAGATCGACGCCGGTGAGATCACCGACGATCACAGCGGTGGCCGTGGCGGGGCGCACATGCGCCTCGTAGAAGGCGCGCACGCCCGCGGCGTCGATGCGCTCCACCGTCTCCTCGGTGCCCTGGCGCGGCCGTGACATGCGCGAGGAGGCCGGGAACAGCTCCTTGGACAGCTGCTTGGCGGCGCGGCGGCCCGGGTTGGCGGTCTCGTGCGGGATCTCGTCGAGACGGTTGCGTACGAGCCGCTCGACCTCGCTGTCCGCGAAGGCGGGGGCCCGCAGCGCCTCGGCGAGCAGACCGAGCGCCTTGGGCAGCCTGGAGACGGGGACCTCCAGGGAGATCCGGACGCCCGGGTGGTCGGCGTGCGCGTCGAGCGTGGCGCCGCAGCGCTCCAGCTCGGCGGCGAACTCCTCGGCGCTGCGCTTGTCGGTGCCCTCGGAGAAGGCCCGCGCCATGATGGTGGCGATGCCGTCGAGCCCCTCGGGCTCGGCGTCCAGCGGGGCGTCGAGATTGATCTCGACCGCCACCACCTGCTGGCCGGGACGGTCGCAGCGCAGCACCGTCAGTCCGTTGTCGAGAGCGCCGCGCCCGGGGGCGGGGAAGGCCCAGGGCCTGGCCTCGCCGGCTGTCGGACGCGGGTGGAAGTCCATGGTCACGGCAGCGTCGGTCACTGGTCCGCCCCCTCGTGCTCGTCGGTCTCGTCTTCATCGGCGGAGGCGTCGTCGCCGTCGGCGGTGACCGGTTCGTAGACCAGCACCGCGCGGTTGTCGGGGCGCAGCCGCGCCGCGGCGACGGCCCGTACCTCTTCCGCGGTGACGTCCAGGACGCGGGTCACGGCGGTCAGCGCCAGCTGCGGGTCGCCGAAGAGCACGGCGTACCTGCACAGTTCGTCGGCGCGGCCGGCGACCGTACCGAGCCGGTCCAGCCACTCGCGCTCCAGCTGGGCCTGGGCCCGCTCCATCTCCTCGGCGGTCGGGCCCTCCGCGGCGAAGCGTGCCAGCTCGTCGTCGACCGCTGTCTCGATCTCCGGGACCTCGACCCCGCCGGACGTCTTCACGTCCAGCCAGCCGAGGGAGGGCGCGCCCGCCAGGCGCAGCAGTCCGAAGCCCGCGGCGACCGCGGTCTGGTCGCGGCGCACCAGCCGGTTATGGAGCCGGGAGGACTCGCCGCCGCCGAGGACGGTCAGCGCCAGGTCCGCGGCGTCGCACTCGCGGGTGCCGTCGTGCGGCAGCCGGTACGCGGCCATCAGGGCGCGGGCCGGGACCTCCTCGTGGATCTCCTCGCGCAACTGCTCACCGATGGTGTCGGGGAGCGAACCGTCGCGCGGCGGCTGCTTGCCGTCGTGGGAGGGGATCGAGCCGAAGTACTTCTCGATCCAGCCGAGCGTCTGCTCGGGGTCGATGTCGCCGACGACCGAGAGCACCGCGTTGTTCGGCGCGTAGTTCGTACGGAAGAACGCGCGGGCGTCCTCCAGGGTCGCCGCGTCCAGGTCGGCCATCGAGCCGATCGGGGTGTGGTGGTACGGATGGCCCTCGGGGTACGCGAGCGCGGTCAGCCGCTCGAAGGCCGTACCGTAGGGCACGTTGTCGTACCGCTGGCGGCGCTCGTTCTTGACGACGTCCCGCTGGTTCTCCATGGACTCGTCGTCGAGCGCGGCGAGCAGCGAGCCCATCCGGTCGGCTTCCAGCCAGAGCGCCAGCTCCAGCTGGTGGGTGGGCATCGTCTCGAAATAGTTGGTGCGCTCGAAGCTGGTGGTGCCGTTCAGGGAGCCGCCGGCCCCCTGCACCAGCTCGAAGTGGCCGTTCCCCTTCACCTGCGCCGAGCCCTGGAACATCAGGTGCTCGAAGAGGTGGGCGAGTCCCGTACGGCCCTTGACCTCGTGCCGTGAGCCGACGTCGTACCAGAGGCACACCGCGGCGACCGGGGTCAGGTGGTCCTCGGAGAGCACCACGCGCAGGCCGTTGGCCAGGCGGTGCTCGGTCGCTGTCAGGCCGCCGGAACCGGCCTGCGCTGTGGCCGTGTGACCCATGGGCATGTACGTCCCTTCGATCGCGATATGGAGAAGTCCTGCCACTGTATGCAAGCGTGCTCGCACCTGGCGAAGTTCCCGGTGCCGCACACCCCCGGCGCGTGCTCAACGACGGGTCGAGGTCGGGGTTGTCAGTGGCGCGGTCCACAATGGTCCGCGTCAGTCAGAGAAGTTGCCGTTCAGAACCTGTGAAGGAGCCGCAGCAGCGATGGCCCGCCGCAGCACGAAGACCCCGCCGCCGGAGGACTTCGAGGAGAAGATCCTCGACATCGACGTGGTCGATGAAATGCAGGGCTCCTTCCTCGAGTACGCCTACTCGGTGATCTACTCCCGGGCCCTGCCGGACGCCCGCGACGGTATGAAGCCGGTGCACCGCCGCATCGTGTACCAGATGAACGAGATGGGCCTGCGCCCCGACCGCGGCTATGTGAAGTGCGCGCGTGTCGTCGGTGAGGTGATGGGCAAGCTCCACCCACACGGAGACGCGTCGATCTACGACGCCATGGTCCGCATGGCGCAGCCGTTCTCGATGCGGCTGCCGCTGGTGGACGGCCATGGCAACTTCGGTTCGCTCGGCAACGACGACCCGCCGGCCGCCATGCGTTACACCGAGTGCCGGATGGCCGACGCCACGTCACTGATGACGGAGTCGATCGACGAGGACACCGTCGATTTCGAGTCAAATTACGACGGCCAGGAGCGGGAACCGGTCACGCTTCCGGCCGCGTATCCGAACCTGCTGGTCAATGGCGCCTCCGGGATCGCGGTCGGGATGGCGACGAACATGCCGCCGCACAATCTCGGGGAGGTCGTGGCGGCGGCGCGCCATCTGATCAAGCACCCCGGCGCCGACCTGGACACGCTGATGCGTTTCGTGCCGGGTCCCGATCTGCCCACCGGTGGCCGGATCGTCGGGCTGACCGGCATCAAGGACGCCTACGAGAAGGGCCGGGGGACGTTCAAGATCCGGTCCACCGCGACGGTGGAGGACGTCTCCGCGCGCCGCAAGGGCCTGGTCATCACGGAACTGCCGTTCACGGTCGGTCCGGAGAAGGTGATCGCGAAGATCAAGGATCTGGTCTCCGCCAAGAAGCTCCAGGGCATCGCGGACGTCAAGGACCTCACGGACCGCGCGCACGGACTGCGGCTGGTCATCGAGATCAAGAACGGCTTCGTGCCCGAGGCGGTGCTCGAACAGCTCTACAAGCTGACGCCGATGGAGGAGACCTTCGGGATCAACAATGTGGCGCTGGTCGACGGCCAGCCGCTGACGCTGGGTCTGAAGGAACTGCTGGAGGTCTACCTCGACCACCGCTTCACGGTGGTGCGGCGGCGCAGCGAGTTCCGGCGGACGAAGCGGCGTGACCGGCTTCACCTGGTCGAGGGACTGCTCGTCGCGCTCATCGACATCGATGAGGTCATCCGGCTCATCCGGTCGAGCGACAACTCCGCGCAGGCCAAGGAGCGGCTGATCGAGCGCTTCTCGCTCAGCGACATCCAGACGCAGTACATCCTGGACACGCCGCTGCGCCGGCTCACCCGGTTCGACCGGATCGAGCTGGAGAGCGAGCGCGACCGGCTCAACGGCGAGATCGACGAGCTGACCGGCATCCTGGAGTCGGACACCGAGCTGCGCAAGCTGGTCTCGTCCGAACTGGCCGCGGTGTCCAAGAAGTTCGGGACCCCGCGGCGCACGGTGCTGCTGGAGTCGGCGAGTTCGTCCGTCGCGTCGGTGCCGCTGGAGGTCGCGGACGACCCGTGCCGGGTGCTGCTCTCGTCCACCGGTCTGCTGGCCCGTACGGCCAACGGCGAGCCGCTGGAGGGCGGCGACGGCAAGCGCGTCAAGCACGATGTGATCGTCTCGGCCGTGCCGGCGACGGCGCGCGGTGACGTCGGCGCGGTGACCTCCGCCGGCCGGCTGCTGCGGATCGCGGTGATCGACCTGCCCCAGCTGCCGGACACGGCCTCGGCGCCGAATCTGTCGGGCGGGGCGCCGGTCTCGGAGTTCCTCGCGCTGGAGGGTGACGAGAAGCTGGTCTGTCTGACCACGCTGGACGAGTCGTCCCCGGGGCTCGCGCTGGGCACGCTCCAGGGCGTCGTCAAGCGGGTGGTGCCCGACTATCCGTCCAACAAGGACGAGCTGGAGGTCATCAGCCTCAGGGAGGGCGACCGGATCGTCGGCGGCGCGGAGCTGCGGACGGGCGAGGAGGATCTGGTCTTCATCACCTCCGACGCCCAGTTGCTGCGCTATCCGGCCTCGCAGGTACGGCCGCAGGGCCGGCCCGCGGGCGGTATGGCGGGAGTCAAGCTCACCGAGGGCGCCTCGGTGATCTCGTTCACCGCGGTGGATCCGGCGGCGGACGGCGTGGTCTTCACGATCACCGGGTCGCACGGCACGCTGGACGATTCGGTGCGTACGGCCAAGCTCACCCCGTTCGACCAGTACCCGCGCAAGGGCCGGGCGACGGGCGGTGTGCGCTGTCACCGGTTCCTGAAGGGCGAGGACATGCTGGTCCTGGCCTGGGCGGGCGCGAGTCCGGCGCGGGCGGCGACGAAGACCGGTGCTCCGGTGGAGCTGCCGGAGCCCGACCCGCGCAGGGACGGTTCGGGCACGCCGTTCGCGAAGGCGGTCGAGACACTGGCGGGCCCCGCGCACTGACGGCGGCCGGTCAGCTCACGGCATGTACGGCGACTCCGGGTCCGGGCCTTCGGGCTCGGACCCGGAGTCGCCTCCGTGCTCGGGATCGGACCCGGGGTCGGCCCCGTCCTCGGGCTCGGTCAGGTCGGGTACGTAGCGCAGGACGCCCCACATACCGCTCTCGTCGACGACGGCGTCCCGCGCCGGCGTTGCCCGTGGTTCCCGCTCCTCGCAGGCCTCCAGCTCCTTGAGCAGGGCCTCCCGGTCGATCCCCGAGCCGATCAGCACCAGTTGGGTGAGGCGTTCCGCACCGCCGCCCCAGGGCGCCGGGTGGAAGCGCAGCGACCGGCCGACCGCGTGCAGGGCATAGCGGTTGGCCGGGTCGGCCGCGCCGAAGTCGACGAATCCCTTGATCCGGTAGAGCCCCGGGGGCCGGGAGTCGAGGAAGGCCATGAGCCGCCGCGGGTTCATCGGGGCCCCGGCGGTGAAGGACACGCTCTCGTAGGCCGCGTGAAGGTGGCCGTCGTGGGAGGCGTGTCCGTCGTGTGCGAAGTGGTCGTCGTGTGCGTCGCGCGTGTCCTCGTACAGGTCCTCGTACAGGTCCTCGTACAGGTCCTCGAAGGAGAGCTGGCGGACCTTCTCCTCCTCGTCGGGACGGACCGCGGGATCGAAGAGCAGTTCCGGGTCGATCCGGCCGTACGAGGCGGAGACCACCGGCGTCCCCGGGCCCAGTCCGTCCAGGGTCGCGAGGATGCGCCGGTGTTCCGCCTCCGGGACCCGGTCGGTCTTGTTGAGCACGACGAGATCGGCGATCGAGATATGCCGGTCGATCTCGGGATGGCGCGCGCGGGTGGCGTCGAACTCGGCGGCGTCGACGACCTGGACCAGCCCCCCGTACACGGCGTGCGGATGGTCGCCGGTGAGGATCATCCGGACGAGTTCCTGCGGTTCCGCCAGTCCGCTGGCCTCGATGACGACGATGTCGATCCGGGCGGACGGCCGGGTCAGCCGCTCCAGGTAGCCGTCGAGTTCGCTCGCGTCCACGGCGCAGCACAGACAGCCGTTGCCGAGCGAGACCGTCGAGCCGACCTGCCCGGCGACCGTCATCGTGTCGATCTCGATGGCGCCGAAGTCATTGACGACCACCGCGATCCTGTTGCCCGCGCGGCGGCGCAGCAGATGGTTGAGCAAGGTCGTCTTGCCCGATCCCAGAAAGCCGGTGAGGACGACCACCGGGATCTGCTTCCTGCTCACGCGCGCGCCTCCGTGCCGTGCCGGGTCCGGTGCGTCCCGCTCAGCCGTGCCGGCACCGGCGGGGCGGGGGCGGTCCCACGTACCGGGCCGCCGGGCGGATGATCGTGGAATCCACCGCCCGCTCCAGGATATGGGCGCTCCGGCCGACCGCGTCGGGCGGCACAACGGCCCCCGTCCTGAGCGGACGAGGGCCGTACGGCAGGGCCTGGCGGGGTGCCCGGACGAGTGGGTCCGGCGGCTCAGCTCCGCAGCCAGGCCGCCGTGTCCCGCGGCAGCCGCCCGTCGTCCAACGGGCCGCTGGTGAGCAGGACACGTGTGTGGGCGGGCAGTTCCGCCGGTTCCTCCGCGAGGTTGACGGCACAGACCAGACCGTCGGTACGGGCGAAGGCCAGCACCCCAGGAGCGGCCTCCAGCCAGCTCATCGGCCCGTCCCCGAAGCCCGGTTCCGTACGGCGCAGCCGCAGGGCCTCGCGGTAGAGGGTGAGCATCGACGCCGGATCGGCCCCCTGGAGGTCCGCGGCGTACGAGGCCCATGACTCCGGCTGCGGGAGCCACGGTTCGGCCGTCGAGCCGAATCCCGCGTACGGCTCGCCCGCCGTCCAGGGCAGCGGCACCCGGCAGCCGTCACGCCCCGGGTCCGTGCCGCCGGAGCGGAAGTGCATCGGGTCCTGGATCCGGTCGCGCGGGATCTCCACCTCGGGCAGCCCCAGTTCCTCGCCCTGGTAGAGATAGACGGCGCCGGGGAGCGCCAGCGAGAGCAGCGCGGCGGCGCGCGCCCGGCGGGTGCCGAGGTCCGTGTCGGTCGGGGTGCCGAACGCCTTGGCCGCGAAGTCGAAGCCGCTGGACTCGCGTCCGTACCGGGTGACCGTGCGGGTCACGTCGTGGTTGCAGAGCACCCAGGTGGCCGGGGCGCCGACGGGCGCGTGTTCGGCGACCGTCTCGTCGATCGCGGTCCGCAGCAGGTCCGGGTCCCAGGGGCAGGCCAGGAAGTTGAAGTTGAACGCCGTGTGCAGTTCGTCCGGCCGCAGATAGCGTACGAAGCGCTCGGTGTCGGGCAGCCAGACCTCGCCGACGAAGATGGCGTCGTACTCGTCGGCGATGGAACGCCAGGACCGGTAGATGTCGTGGAGTTCGTCGAGGTCGATGTAGGGGTGCGGGTCGCGGCCCGCGGTGAAGTCCGGCAGCGCCGGGTCCTTGGCGAGCAGCGCGGCCGAGTCGATCCGTACGCCGGCGACGCCGCGCTCGAACCAGAAGCGCAGGACGTCCTCGTGTTCCCGGCGCACCGCGGGATGGGCCCAGTTGAGGTCGGGCTGCTCGGAGGCGAAGAGATGCAGGTACCACTCGCCGTCGTCCAGCCGGGTCCAGGGGGTGCCGCCGAACTCGGAGGTCCAGTCGTTCGGCGGGATCTCACCGTTCTCGCCGCGCCCGGGTCTGAAGTGGAACAGTTCGCGCTCGGGGCTGCCGGAGCCCGCGGCGAGCGCGGCCTTGAACCAGGCGTGCTGGTCGGAGACATGGTTGGGTACGACGTCGATGATCGTACGGATACCCAGTTCCCGTGCCTCGGCGATGAGTTTCTCGGCCTCGGCGAGGGTGCCGAAGGCGGGGTCGATGGCGCGGTAGTCCGCCACGTCGTAGCCGCCGTCGGCGAGGGGCGAGAGATACCAGGGGGTGAACCAGATGGCGTCGACACCGAGTTGCACGAGATACGGCAGCCTCGCCCGTACACCCGCGAGATCTCCGGTGCCGTCTCCGTCACCGTCGGCGAAGCTGCGTACGTAGATCTGGTAGATGGCGGCGTCGCGCCACCAGTTCGAGTCGGCGGGCGCCAGAGGGCTGCCTTTCATGCGACTTCCTTTCACGATGTTCGGCCCTGGGGTCCTGGTCAGCCCTTGGTACTGCCGGCGCTGATGCCGGCGATGATGTGGCGCTGGAACACCAGGAACATCAGGACCATCGGGATACTGGCGATCACCATGGCGGCGATGAGTACCGACAGCGGGATGTTCTGCGACAGCTGGACCAGCGCGACGCTGATGGGTTGTTTGTCGGTGTCCGAGAAGACCATCAGCGGCCAGAGGAAGTCCTGCCAGACGGCGACCAGCGCGAAGATGGAGACCACCCCGAGCACCGGCCGTGACATGGGCAGCAGGATCGACCAGAGCGTACGGAGCTTACCCGCGCCGTCGATCTCGGCCGCCTCCAGCACATCGCGCGGGATCTGGTCGAAGAAACGCTTCAGCAAATAGAGATTGAACGCGTTGGCCACGGCCGGCAGCCAGATCCCCAGCGGGTCGTTGAGCAGGCTGGTGTGGATCAGCGGCAGATCGGCGATGGTCAGGTACTTCGGTACGAGCAGCGCCTGGGCCGGAACCATCAGGGTGGCGAGGATGCCGCCCAGGATCACCTTCCCGAACGCCGGCTTCAGTTTGGACAGGGCGTAGGCCGCCGCCGTGCAGAAGACGAGCTGGAGGATCCAGGCGCCGGTGGCCTGGACCACCGTGTTCCACAGATGGGTGGGCAGCTGCATCAGGTCCCAGGCGTCGGTGTACGCGCTGAGGTGCCAGGTGTCGGGGATCAGCGTCGGCGGCGTCCGCACCAGTTCGTCCGGGGACTTCATGGCCCCGGAGGCCATCCAGTACACCGGGAACAGGAAGGCCAGGACGAACGCGAGGACGACACCGCCGAAGACGATCCAGTAGAGCGTCCTGCCCCGGGTGCTCGCGAGCGCGAGCGGGGAGACGAGGGTGCGTACGGCCGGGGTGCGTACAGCGGGGGTACGTACGGCCGAGGTACGTCGGATCATGCGCCGCGCTCCTCTCTCAGTCGTCGGTGCGGGTGAGCCGCAGATAGAGGGCGGAGAAGAGGCTGAGCACGATCAGCAGCATCACACTCAGGGCGCAGGCCCCGCCGAAGTCGTTGTAGAGGAACGCGTACTTGTAGATCAGATAGAGGATCGTGACCGTGGAGTTCTCCGGTCCGCCGCCGGTGATCACGAAGGGTTCCGTGAACACCTGCATCGTGGCGATGATCTGGAGCAGCATCAGCATCAGGATGATGAAGCGGGTCTGCGGAACGGTCACATGGCGCACGCGCTGCCAGATGCTCGCGCCGTCCAGCTCCGCGGCCTCGTACAGCTCGCCCGGGATGCCCTGGAGCGCGGCGAGGTAGATCAGGACCGTGCCGCCCATGTTCGCCCAGGTCGCGACGATGACGAGCGAGAGGAGCGCGGTGTCGGCGCCGTTGGTCCAGTTCGAGGTGGGCAGATGGAGGAAGCGCAGCGCCTCGTTGGCGAGACCGGCGCCCGGATCGTAGAACCACTTCCACAGCAGGGCGCTGACCACCGGCGGGATCATCACCGGGAGATAGACGACCACACGGAAGAACGCCTTGGCATGGCGCAGTTCGTTGAGGACGAGCGCCATCACGAACGGGACCGCGAAGCCGATCAGCAGGGCGATCAGGGTGAAGGTGAGCGTGTTGCGCCAGGCCGCCCCGAACTCGGGGTCCGCGAAGACATGGGTGAAGTTGGCGGTTCCGACCCACTCCGGAGCCGATCCGGGGGTGTACTTCTGGAAGGCGATGATCACCGCGCGGATCGCCGGGTACCAGGAGAACAGCGCGAAGCAGATGAGGCCGCCGATCAGGAACCCGTAGGCGCGCGCCTGATGGGACAGCCTGCGGCGGAGGGGGCCCGCGGCGGCGCGGCCCGCCGGGCGCGGCCCCGGGGTGGCGGGCGGCGCGGCGGCGGACCGGTGGGGGGCCTGGGCAGTCTTCATCGACGCGTCAGCCTCGCGCCAGGATTCCGTCGATCTTGGACTGCGCGTCCTTCAGGAGACCGTCGATGTCGGCGTCCTTCTTGGTGAGGACCGAGGAGACGGCTCCGTCGAGGACCGAGTAGATCTGCTGGGCCTTCGGCGGCTCCAGCTTCGCGCTGAGCTGCTGGCTGCCGTCCAGGAACGCCTGGTAGTTCTCGACCGGGACGTTGGCGTACTGCTTCTTCAGCTCCTGGTCCTTGGCGTCCGTGGCGCCGGTCCACAGCCGGGGCTCGGGGAGACCGACCGGGGCCTTCAGATCGGCGGCGCGCTTCCAGTTGTTGAGCCCGGTGCCCGGGGCGTTCGTCTGGAACTCCAGCCACTTCAGGCCGGCCCTGATCTGCTCGGGGGAGGCCTTCTTGCTGAACATGTAGCCGTCGCCGCCGATGAGCGTGCCCTTGCCGCCCGGCATGGGGGCGAGCGCGAGGTCCTCGTACTTGCCGCCCTTCTCCTTGACCAGGATCGGCACGTTGTCGGGCGCGGAGATGTACATGCCGAGCTTGCCCGAGCCCATCATCTGCTGGACGTCGTTGAGGATCAGGAGCTGCTTGGTCCCCATCGAGTTGTCGGTCCAGCGCATGTCCTTGAGGGTCTGCAGGACGGCCTTGCCCTCGGGGGTGTCGACGCTCCCCTTCTTGCCGTCCGCGGTGACGACGTCGCCGCCCTGCGAGTAGATCTCGGCGGTGAAGTGCCAGCCGCCCTGGTTCTGCGCGCTGTAGTCGGCGTATCCCACGTAGCCCTTGCCGAGTCCCGCGATCTTCTTGGCGGCGGCGCGGACCTCTTCCCAGGTGGCCGGCGGCTTGGCGGGGTCGAGTCCGGCCTGCTGGAAGAGCTTCTTGTTGTAGAGGAGGCCCATCGAGTAGTTCGTCCGCGGAACGCCGTAGACCTTGCCGTCGACGGTGTAGACGTCGCGCAGCGACTGCTGGATGTCGCTGTAGCCCTTCATGTCCTTCACGTACGACGTGATGTCCGCCGCCTGGTTGATGTCGACGACGTGCTTGGCGTCCGTGAAGTAGGTGTAGAAGACGTCCTCCATCTGACCGCCGGCGAGCTTCGCGTCGAAGGTCTTCGGGTCCTGGCAGGGGAAGGCGTCACGGCCGACGACGTCGATGTCCGGGTTCGCCTTCTCGAACGTCTTCATGTCGTCCTCGAAGTTCTGCCGGTCGATCTTGGCGCTCTTCGGCGGCATGCAGTTCACGGTGATGCTCGTCTTGCCCCCGGCGGTGTCCTCGCTGCCCGAGCCGCACGCGGCCAGACCAGTGAGGGCGAGCGCGGAGGCTATGGCGGCGGTGCAGGTACGGCGGAACCCGGAACGTCTCATCGGTGGGACCCCTCTTGGGCAGGAGCGTGGGAAACCCACAGCTGCTCGCTGTGTGGCGGCGCTCACTCAACCACCAACTACGGATGTCCGCAATATGTCGCCCCGATTTCGCAAATACTTGACAGTTGGTGCGCATGTCCGGTCATCTATATGCGGAACGACCCCGCAACGCGGCGGGCCCCGCACGCTGTTCGCGTGCGGGGCCCGGATCGTGGCGTGCCCGCCTTGTCAGCCGCGCGGGACCTGCGCCGTGGAACCGCGTACCACCAGCTCCGGCTCGAACAGCAGCTCACCGGAGGGCACCGCGCCGCCCTGGATCTGGGCGCTCAGCATCTCGACGGCCGCCCGCCCCATGGCCTCGATGGGCTGCCGGACGGTGGTCAGCGGCGGCTCGGTGCAATTCATGAAAGCGGAGTCGTCGAAGCCGACGACGGACACCTCACGCGGTACGTCGAGACCGCGCCGGCGGGCGGCCCGTACGGCACCGAGCGCCAGCGGGTCGCTCGCGCAGATGATGCCCGTGACACCGCGGTCCAGTAGCCGTGTCGCCGCCGCGTGCCCGCCCTCCAGCGAGAACATGGTCCGCTCGACGTGCTCGTCGGGGAGCTTCGTCCGGGCGGCCTTCGCCGCCGCCAGCGCCGCGGCCAGCTTGCGCCGGGAGGGCACATGGTCGGACGGGCCGAGGACGAGACCGATGCGCTCGTGGCCGAGCGAGGCGAGGTGGCGCCAGGCCTGCTCGACGGCCACGGCGTCGTCGCAGGAGATACAGGGGAAGTCGAGGTTCTCGATCGGCGCGTTGATCAGGACGACCGGGATCTTGCGCTCGGCGAGCAGCCGGTAGTGGTCGTGCGGGGCGTCCGCCTGCGCGAACAGCCCGCCGGCGAAGACCACCCCGGAGACCTGCTGCTGAAGCAGCAGCTCCACATAGTCCGCCTCGGAGACGCCGCCCTTGGTCTGGGTGCACAGCACCGGCGTCAGGCCCTGCTGGGCCAGTGCCCCGCCGATCACTTCGGCGAACGCGGGGAAGATGGGGTTCTGCAACTCCGGCAGCACCAGACCGACGAGCCGGGCGCGCTCGCCCCGCAGCTGTGTCGGCCGCTCGTAACCCAGGACGTCGAGCGCGGTCAGCACCGACTGGCGCGTGGCCTGGGAGACCCCCGGCTTGCCATTGAGCACCCGGCTGACCGTGGCCTCGCTGACCCCAACCTTCTTCGCCACCTGAGCAAGTCGTCGCGTCATACACGCAAGACTATCGCAAGGCATGCAAGCTACTTGCTTGAGAGCGTAATTCGAGCGTAAAGGCGCCGGTAAGCGAGGTGCCGGCCGGAAGCGACCGGCCGGCACCACACTACGGCCCGCCAGGGGCCCCTGCCCCCTCCTACGGGTTGATGTGGATCTTGAAGTTGGGCGTGGTGTTCTTCACGTCGACGGCGTTGTTGTTGAGCGTCAGACCGTTGAAGGTGACCTCACCGACGGCCGGCCCCTGACCCGCCTCCGGCAGTTCGTTGGCCCACAGCCCGAAGCCGGACTTGGCGTCGAACGCGTCACCGCTCTTGCGCGCCCCGGAGATCGAGATGTCGCTGAGGATGGTGTCCTTGATCGGGAACTGCGGCTGACCGCCCACGTAGTTGGTCTGGAACATGATGCCGCTGTAGGTCGGATCGACGATGTCGACGTTGTTGATCCGGATCCCCTGGAACACCTTGGACGCCGAGAACAGCCAGATCCCGGGGAAGGTCTGCGCACCCCAGAAGTGGCCGCCGGCCCGGACGATCGACACGTTCTCGATCGTCGTCGGATCGGTCCCGAAGCCGTTCATCGGATAACCGAAGTCCAGCGAGCTGACCGTGATGCCCGAGTACACGAGCGTGTCCGCGATGTGGATGTTGCGGAAGGTGTTGTTGTAGCCGCCGTACACGGCCACACCCGCGGCCCGCCAGGTGAGGGTCGAGGTCAGGTTCTCGTAGACGTTGTTCTTCATGTCCGCGCCCCCGGCGTCGATCGCCGAGAACAGCGCGAAGCTGTCGTCGCCCGTGGCCCGCGCGTCGTTGTTGACGACGTGGTTGTCCGTGCTGCCGTTGGTCATGTTGATGCCGTCGGCGAACATGTTGCGGATCCGGGAGTTCTTGATCGTGATGTTGTCCGTGTTGGCGCCCCAGTAGAGGCAGACCATGTGCTCGTTCCAGATGTTGTCGATCACGATGTCGGTGACATTCGAGAAGTCGAACACCTTGCCGGGACCGTCGATACGCGAGGTGTAGTTGCCGAAGTACGCGAAGCCGGAGAAGGACGAGCCCTTCGCCGCCGCCTCCGCGCGGAAGCCGACATCGGTGTTGTCCTGCGTCGCCGGGGCGCGGAACCTGGTGTACCAGGGCCCGGCACCGACGACCTTGACCGGCTTCCCGTACACCTGGAACTTGCTGGCCGTCTGGTAGTCGCCGGGCGGCAGATAGACACCGACCAGCTTCCCCGTGGTGTCCATCCGGACCCGGTCCAGGGCGTTCTGCACGTCCTGGTGGGTGAATCCGGCCGGGACCGTGTACGTGGCCGGGTCCGGGTTGGCGATCTGCGCGGCCTGCTCCAGGTTGATGAAGTCGATCGCGTAGGTGGTGGTGTTGGCCGCGTCCTTCTGGAGCTTGATCTTGCTGCCCGCCGGGACGGTCTTGCCCAGCATGATGTTCGCCTCGTCGTAGATGTGCCGGGGCGCACCGGAGCCGGGCGAGTTGCCGGGGCCGGCCTCCGCCCCGTACAGCCACGCGTACTTGGAGGTGAGGTCGATCGCCTTGAGGAAGGTGCCGTCGACATAGACGTTCAGGGTGGAGTCGATACCACCGCCGCCCGCGGAGTCCGGGATCGAGAACCGCGTGACCAGCGTGTTCGTGCTGGCCCTGGTGGTGAACTCGACGTAGTTGCCGGTGTTGTTGAGCGTGACGGCCTTACGGCCCGATGCCTCGCCCGCGATGTCGCCGACGGTCCTGTTCGGGCCGACGACCTGTGCGCCGCCGCCCGCCGTGCCGTCCTCGGCCTCGTACATGTCGTACGGCATGTTGGCGCCGCGCCCGACGAACAGCGGCTGTGTGCTGGTGTTGTTCGCGCGCTTCACCGGCAGTTCGTTGGCGTCGTCGGCGAGGACCACCTTCACGCTGTACGAGCCGTTGGCCGCGGCCCAGGTGCCCAGGCCCACCGGCGGAGTGGTCGCCCCGGCGGCGATGGCGCCGTTGTGCGCGCCGGTCAGGGTCTTGACCGTGGCGCCCTTGGAGTCGAGCAGGGAGAGCGTGATGCCATGGGCGCCGGCCGCGGAGGCCACCGTGCCCTGGTTCCTGATCGCCACCGAGAAGGTGACGGTGTCCCCGGCCGAGGGCGAGGACGGTGAGGTGGAGACGGTCGCTGCGACCAGGTCCGAGCTGGAGACCGGCCTCACCACCAGCGCGCTGGGGCTGGTGTAGGAGTTGTTGGTCTCGTTCTGCTCGATGACCGTGTTGGCCGGGTCCGCGACCGCGCCAAGCTGGTACGAACCGGCGTCACGCGGGCCGATGTCCGCCGTGACGGTGGCGGAGGCCCCGGCCGCCAGGGCGCCCACCGAAGCGGTGGCGGCCTTGCTGCCGCCGAGCTGGAACTCGACCGTGCTGGCCGGCGCGGCGACCGCTCCGGCGTTGCGCACGGTCGCCGACAGGGTGATCGGGTCCGACTCGACCGGCGCGGCGGGGGCCGCGCTGACCGCCGTGACCTGGAGGTCGGGGTTGGGCGCCGGGTCGCCGAGCACCTGGAACTCCGCCACCTGTCCCGCGCCCGAGCCGGTGTTGGAGGTGAACCTCAGCTGGACGTCCGCGACGCGCGCGCTGACCGGGATGGTCACCGCGTTGCCGTTCGCCGGGCTGAACGCGTAGTCCTTGGCGGCCACCAGACTGGTGAGGCCCGAGGCGCTCTGCTCACGCCCCAGGACCTGGATGTTCTGGGTCCGCGGTCCCCAGCTGCTGTCGGGGTTGAGCTTGACGACGACGCTCTGGGTGTCGGCGTTGGCGCCCAGTTTCACGGTGAGGGTGTTGGGGTAGCTGCCGCCCGCGCCCTCCCAGTAGGTGGTGACGCTGTTGTCGTTGGCGTTCTCCGCGACGAACGTGTGGATCACCGAGGACGCGGAGATCGGCTTGCCGACGGCGAGGTTCGACGCCGAGCCGCTGCTGCCGTTCCTGGTGACCGTGTTGCTGTTGCCGGAGCGGTTGCCCGCCGCGTCCTTGGCCCGTACGTAGTACGAGACGGTCGTACCGGCGGGCTGGGTGTCCGTGTACGTGGTGACGTCGCCGGCCACGGTCTGGCGCAGCACGTTGTTGGCGTAGACCTCGTACCCCGTCACGCCCCTGTTGTCCGTCGAGGCGCCCCAGGTCAGCCTGATCTGACCGGAGGACGGCTCGGTGAAGGCGAGGTTGGCGGGGCTGGTGGGCGCCTGGGTGTCACCGCTGTCGCCCTGGCGGGTGACGGTGTTGCTGTTGCCCGAGACGTTTCCGGCCGCGTCCTTGGCCCGTACGTAGTACGAGACGGTCGTACCGGCGGGCTGGGTGTCGGTGAACGTGGTGACATCGCCGGCGACGCTGGTGCGCAGCTCGTTGTTGGCGTAGATGTCGTAGCCGGTCACGCCCGTGTTGTCGGTGGACGCGTTCCAGGTCAGCTTGATCTGGCCGGTGGCCGGCTCGGTGAAGGCGAGCCCGCCGGGCGCGCTGGGCGCCTGCGTGTCACCGGTCTCGGGGCCGTAGATCTCCAGCTCGGAGAGCTGACCGCCGGGTTGGCCGGTGTTGGCCGTGATCAGCACCCGGACATAGCGCGTGGTGACGGCGTCGAAGGGGATCGTCACCGCCTGTCCGCCCGCGGCGTTGAAGGTGTACGCCTTGGACGCGGTCAGATCCGTGAAGGCGGAGTTGTTCTCGCTCCCCTGGATCTTCAGCGTCTGGTTTCTGGCTCCCCAGCCGTCCGGCAGCCGCAGCACCACCTGGTTGACGCGGACCGAGGAGCCGAGGTCGGCCTGGATCCACTGCGGGAAGGCGTTGTTCCTGCTCTCCCAGTAGCTGGCCTTGTTGCCGTCATTGGCGTTGCCGGGGCCGTAGACCTCGGTGAAGCTGCTCGCCGTGAGCGTCCTGCCGAGGGCGAGGTTCACCGACGCCGCGGCGGCCGCGTGCACCTCCAGCTCGGAGAGCTGGGCCTTCTTCCCCGCCGTGTTGCCCGTGATGTTCGCCCGTACGAAGCGGGCCTTGGTGGCCGGGAAGGACACGGTGACCTTGTTGCCCGCGCCCTTGCTGAAGGTGTACGTGGCGGAGGACTTCAGCGTCGCGAAGCTGGTGCCGTCCGCGCTCCCCTGGAGGGAGAGCGTCTGCTTACGGGACTCCCACCCTGCGGGGAGCTTCAGCACCACCTGGTCGACGCGCTTGCTCGACCCCAGGTCCGACTGCACCCACTGGGGGAACTTCTTGCCGTCACCCTCCCAGTACGTGGACTGATCCCCGTCCGTCACGTTCCGGGCGGTCCCGTCGCCCGACGTCGTGCTCGCGGCCGCGGTCCGCCCCGCGGCGATGTTGGGACCGTCGGCCGCCATCGCGGTCATCGACGGCCAGCCGATCATCAACAGACTGGTGGCTATGGCGGCGGAGAGGACCCGCCATCTCCGGCGTAGCGATCTCATGGATCCCCGATCTTCGGCCTCGGCGCGGGGGCGACGAGGGCGCGGCTCTGGCTGCGTACCTGCATGACAGGCATTTCTGCATTGCTGAACAGAGTCTTTTGCGTTTTGCGGTCAGAGAGTTGCAGAGAAATGCGAGTGCGTCCACCGCTCGGACAGAACGAAATCACCAGGATCCCCACCCGAGTTGACGGCCCGCGCGCCCCACATGCCCGTTTCCGGCCGCTCAGCAGGGAAGCGTAAGCGCGCCGCAAATAACGCAAGCCATTTGCGTGATTGTGGAAGTTTCGAAAAGGGCGCCCAGCCCTCTACCGTTCGTACATATGAACGCCGCTCCGAGCACCGCGGGCAGACGACGGCGATTCGGCTGGCCACGCCGGGTCTTCTCGCAGGTGCTGCTGATGCAGCTCGCCATCGCCGCGGGCGTCACCGTGCTGGCCACGGGCCTTTTCCTCGCGCCCTTCAGCGCCGAGCTGGACGACCAGGCGATGCGCCGCGCGCTGGCGATCGCCGAGACCACGGCGTCCACCGATGTGGCCGCCGACCTCGTCGCCACGGACCCGGCGGCCGACGGTCCCGTACAGGCCGAGGCCGAGCGCATCAGACAGTCCACCGGCGCCGAGTACGTGGTGATCATGGACAGACGCGGGGTGCGCTGGTCGCACACCGACCTGGACCAGATCGGCAGGGTCGTCTCCACCGATCCCAGCGACGCCCTCGCGGGCAACGACATCATGGAGCTGGACAACGGCACGCTGGGCCGGTCCGCCCGGGGCAAGGTGCCGCTGCGCGACGAGAGCGGGCGGATCGTCGGGGCCGTCTCGGTCGGTATCGCGTACGACAGCGTCCGTGACCGGTTCCTGGCCGCGATCCCCGGGCTGCTCGCGTACGCGGGCGGTGCGCTGGCCGCCGGGGCGCTCGCCGCCTATCTGATCTCCAGGCGGCTCCAGCGGCAGACCCACGACCTGGCCTTCTCCGATATCTCGGCGCTGCTCACCGAGCGCGAGGCCATGCTGCACAGCCTGCGGGAAGGCGTCGTGGCGCTGGACGGGACCGGCAGGATCCGGCTGATGAACGACGAGGCGCAGCGGCTGCTCGGGCTCGGCCCCGAGGCCATCGGACGGCCGCTGGACGAGGTGCTCGGCACCGGGCGCACCACCGAGGTACTGGCGGGGCGGGTGGTCGGCGAGGACCTGCTGGCCGTCCAGGGCAGCCGCGTCCTGGTCGCCAACCGGATGCCCACGGACGACGGGGGCGCCGTGGTGACCTTCCGCGACCGTACGGAGCTGGAGCGGCTCGGCCGGGAGCTGGACGCCACCAAGGGACTGATCGACGCCCTGCGCGCCCAGGACCACGAGCACGCGAACCGGATGCATACGCTGCTGGGGCTGCTGGAGCTGGAGATGCACGAGGAGGCGGTGGAGTTCGTCACCGAGGTCGTCGGGGTGCACCGGGCCACCGCCGAGCAGATCACCGAGCGCATCCATGATCCGCTGCCGGCCGCGCTGCTGGTCGGCAAGGCCACGGTCGCCGCGGAGCGGGGCGTCTCGCTGCGGCTCTCCCCCGGCACGCTGCTGCCGGACCGGCTGATCGACCCGCAGGGTCTGGTCACGGTCGTCGGCAACCTCGTCGACAACGCGCTGGACGCGGCGGCCGGCTCCGAGGATCCGCGGATCGAGGTGGAACTGCGCGCCGAAGGCCGTACGGTCGTGCTCGTGATCTCCGACAGCGGCCCCGGTGTCCCGCCCGACCAGCGTGAACTGGTCTTCTCCGAGGGCTGGTCGACGAAGGAGCCACCGGCCCACGGCAAACGCGGACTCGGGCTGGCCCTGGTGCGCAGACTCGCCGAACGGCAGGGCGGCAGCGCACGGGTCGGCGCGGGGGCGCACGGCGGTGCGGAGTTCACGGTCGTGCTGCCGGAGGCGCTGACGGAGGACGGACCGGGCGGGAGCATGGAGCCGGACGGGACCACGGGACCCGGCGCGGCGCCCGGGACGGCCCGTGAGCAGGCCACGGCAGGGGAGACGCGATGATCGACGTACTGGTCGTGGACGACGACATCCGGGTCGCGCAGATCAATACGGCCTATGTGGCCAAGGTCGCGGGCTTCCGGGTGGTGGCGCAGGCCCACACCGCCGCCGAGGCTCTGGACCGGATCGCCGGTCACCCCGTCGATCTCATCCTGCTCGACCACTATCTGCCGGACGAGAACGGGCTCGCGGTGGTACGGGAGTTGCGGCGCCTCGGCCATCAGACCGACGTGATCATGGTGACGGCGGCGCGCGATGTCGCCACCGTCCAGTCCGCGATGCGCCACGGCGCCCTCCAGTACCTGGTCAAACCCTTCAACTTCGCCGGACTGCGGGCCAAGCTGGAGGCGTACGCGACGCTGCGCCGCACCCTGGAGGGCGGCGGCGAGGCGGAACAGTCGGAGGTGGACCGGATGTTCGGGGCGCTCTCCGCGGCGAGCGCCCCCGCCCTCCCCAAGGGCCACTCCCCCACCACCGCCGAGGTGGTGCGCAAGGTGCTGATGGGCGCCGACGGACCGCTCTCGGCGCAGGAGATCGCGGAGCGCGCGGGCATGAGCCGGCAGACCGCGCAGCGCTATCTCAAGCTGCTGGAGCGGGCCGGGCGGGTACGGCTCACACTGCGGTACGGGGAGACGGGGCGGCCGGAGCACCGGTACGCCTGGGCGACGAGCGGCTGAGAAGCCCTGTCGCCGGCCCGTGCCCGGGGACAGGGCCGTGTGTCCCCCGGGCGGCGGGGCCGTGTCACCGGCGCCGCGCCGGGGCCCGCCCTCGTACCCGCTCCCATGCCACTCGCACCCTCAGACCGCTCCCGCCCCGGTCAGCGACCTGACCTCGGTCTCCGCGTGTCTGGCCGCGTCCGGCGGCTCGGTGGAGGTGACCGTACCGAGCCAGCCCGCGAGGAAGCCCAGCGGAATGGAGACCACACCGGGGTTCTGGAGCGGGAAGAACGCGAAGTCGGCGCCGGGGAGGAGCGATTCGGGGCTCCCCGAGACCACCGGCGAGACCACCACCAGCAGGACCGCCGGGATCAGCCCGCCGTACACGGACCAGACCGCGCCGCGCGTGGTGAAGTTCCGCCAGAACAGCGAGTAGAGCAGTACGGGCAGATTCGCCGAGGCCGCGACCGCGAAGGCGAGCCCGACCAGGAAGGCCACGTTCAGGTTCTGGGCCAGCAGGCTGAGCGCGATCGCCACCGCGCCGATTCCGGCCGCCGCAAGGCGCGCCACGGCCACCTCGTCACGCTCCTTCGTGTGCGCGCGCTTGAACGAGGCGTAGAGATCATGGGCGACGGAGGCCGAGGACGCGAGCGTGATGCCCGCGACGACGGCGAGGATGGTCGCGAAGGCGACCGCCGCGACCACCGCGAAGAGCACCGTTCCGCCGGTCGTTCCCGCCCCGCCGCCGAGATCGAGGGCGAGCAGCGGGACCGCGGTGTTCCCGGCCGCGTTGGAGGCGCGTACCGCGTCCGTGCCGACCAGCGCCGCCGCGCCGAACCCGAGCACGATCGTCATCAGATAGAAGCCGCCGATCAGCCCGATGGACCAGATCACCGAACGGCGGGCGGCGAGCGCGGTCGGCACGGTGTGGAAGCGCGACAGGATGTGCGGCAGTCCGGCCGTGCCGAGGACGAGCGCGAGCCCGAGGCTGATGAAGTCGACTCGCGCGGTCCAGTCCCCGCCGTACCGCAGTCCCGGCGCGAGGAAATCCTTGCCGTGGCCGCTCTGTGCCGCCGCGGTGTTGAGCAGGTCGTTGACGTTTCCGTGGAAACGGACCAGGACGAGCACCGTCAGCGCGATCGCGCCGGCCATCAGGAGGACGGCCTTGACGATCTGGATCCAGGTGGTGGCGCGCATCCCGCCGAGCGAGACGTGGACGACCATCAGCGCGCCCACGCCGATCACGGTCCAGGTGCGTGCCGCGCCGCTCGTGCCGCCGAGCAGCAGCGCGACCAGGCTGCCCGCGCCGACCATCTGCGCGACCAGATAGAGCACGGAGACGGTCACCGAGGAGGTGCCCGCGGCGATCCGTACGGGACGCTCCCGCATCCGGGCCGCGACCACATCGGCGAGGGTGAACCGGCCGACGTTACGGACGAGTTCGGCCACCAGGAAGAGCACGACCAGCCAGGCGACGAGGAAGCCGACCGAGTAGAGCAGACCGTCGTAGCCGAAGAGCGCGATCAGGCCCGAGATCCCGAGGAAGGAGGCCGCGGACATGTAGTCCCCGGAGATGGCGAATCCGTTCTCCATGGGCGAGAAGAGCCGGCCGCCCGCGTAGAACTCCTCGGCGGAACCGCGCCGGTGGCGGCTCACCCAGGTGGTGATCCCCAGCGTGACCGCGACGAACGCGCTGAACAGCACCAGCGCGAGGGTCTGGTGGCCGCCGCTCACCGTCCCTCTCCCTCCCCGCCGGGCGTACGCCGGTCGAACACGGCCCAGCGCAGTTCGAGCGCCGCGCGGTCCCGGTGCAGCCGGGCATGGCGCGCGTACGCCCAGGTCAGCAGGAAGGTGGAGAGGAACTGGCCGAGGCCCGCGACCATCGCCACATTCACCGCGCCCGCGACCGGCCGCGCCATCAGCTCCGGCGCGGCCGTCGCCGCCACCAGATACACCAGGTACCAGCCGAGGAAGGCGAGCGAGGCGGGGACGACGAACCGGCGGTACCGGCCGCGCACTTCCCGGAAGGCCGCGCCGCGCTGGATCTCCGCGTAGATCCCGGCGGCCTCGGCCCCGGCCGCGCCGCCCGGGGCCCCGGGGTCCCGCACGGCGGGCGCCGCGGAGCCGCCCGTACCGGCCCACTCGCGCCACTCCGGGGACAGTGCCTCGTACCACGGGTCGCCGAGCCGCACCGCCGCGGCGTGACGCACTTCCTGCTTCTCCACCGGTCAACTCTCCTTGTCGGCGAACCGTTTCGGCCGCGTGCAAGAAGGATGGACAGAGGGGGAAGATCCCGGACTCCCCTCTCCCCCGGCTTCACTCCATCAGGTGATGGCCGGCCCGGGAGGCGGGATGAGTCCGCGCTGATAGGCGTAGCGCACGGCCTGCGCGCGGTCGCGCACGCCGGTCTTGGCGAAGAGGTTGTTGATGTGGGTCTTCACCGTGGCCGCCCCGATGTGCAGCCGCTGCGCGATCTCCTTGTTGGAGAGCCCCTCGGCGACCAGCGAGAGCACCTCCGCCTCGCGGGCGGTGAGCCCGTCGGGCAGCTCCGCGGGGGCGGGCGCCGCGGGCGGGGCCGTGACCCGGTCCAGCAGCCGGCGCTGTACGGCGGGAGCCAGCCCGGCCTGCCCCGCCAGTACGTCGTCGACGGCCCGGACGATCTCCTCGCCGCCCGCGTCCTTGGTGAGATAGCCGCGCGCGCCGGCCCGCAGCGCGGCGAACAGCGAGTCGTCGTCGGCGTACGTGGTGAGCACCACGACCTGCGTGCCGGGGTGTTCCGCGCGGATACGGCGGGTGGCCTCCACGCCGTCGCAGCGCGGCATCCGCAGATCCATCAGCACGACATCGGGAGCGAGTTCGGCCACGAGGGCCACGGCTTCCTCGCCGTCTCCCGCCGCACCGACGACCTCGATGCCCGGCAGCAGCCCCAGCAGCATCACGATGCCCTCGCGCACCACGGACTGGTCGTCGGCGACGATCACCCTCGCCGTCATGCGGGCACTCGCAAACGCACGCTGAAACCCTTCTCGCCGGGGTCCTCGGGGCCTCCGGGACCGGCCTCCAGAGTGCCGCCGAGCAGCTCGGCGCGCTCCTTCATCCCCAGCAGACCGTACCCGGAGCCCGACCCGCCCAGCCCGGCCGGGGCCGCGCCCTTCCCGCCGGTGTTCCGTACCTCCAGTGTCACCTCGTCCGCGCCGTACGTGAGCCGGATCAGCACCCGCGCGCCCGGGGCGTGTTTCCGTACGTTGGTCAGCGCCTCCTGCACCACCCTGCGCACCGTCTGGGACGCCTCCGCGGGCAGTGGCCGCGGAGCACCGCCGATCTCGACCTCGGCGCCGTCCATGGCGGCCAGTTCGCGCAGATAGTCGCCGAGTGGTGCCATCTCACCGCGCAGCGCGGAGAGTGCCTGGCGGGTCTCGGCGAGCCCTTCGCGCGCCATGGAGCGCGCGGCGACGACCCGTTCCAGGATCTGGTCGCGGAACGGGCTGTGCGGCTCGCTCTCGATCCGCAGCCGCGCGGCCTCCAGATGGACGAGCTGCGCGGAGAGGCTGTGCGCCAGGACGTCATGGATGTCCCGGGCGATCCTGGCCCGTTCCGCGAGGGCGGCCGACTCCGCCTCGGCGGCGCGGGCGGCGCGTTCCTGGGCCAGCAGCCGCTGGGCGTTGCCGCGCGCCTCCGCGTCGAGCCGCAGGACGTATCCGGCGAGGAGCAGCCCGGCGGTGGTGATCGTGGTGGTGATCCAGTGCTCCTGGTTGTACGCCACGAGGCCGCCGAGGGCGGCGAGGGCGGTGGGCAGCGCGGCGACGAGCGGCAGCCGTTCCATGGCGACGATCGCGCAGACGCTCCACAGCACCGTCGCCGCGACCTCGAACCCGCCATGCCGCGCGGCGACCGTCCCGCCCATCAGCAGGACGAGCAGCCCGACCGACGGCCAGAGATCGTTGCGCAGCGTGGTACGGAAGAAGCACCAGACGAGGAACCCGGTGAGCAGCACCGCGGCGACGGCCGCGACCGCGGCCCAGCCGTCCACCCGGCGCTCGCTGAAGGTGGACCACATCAGGGCGCCGAGGGCCAGCACGCGCACCCCGCGACTCAGCCATCGCCGGGCATCGGTGCGGCGCTCCCGGGAGAGAGCCTCCCGGGAGGGCCAGTCCGTCCAGGCCTCGGGGGTCACACACGGTCCTTCCACGGTGCGGCGGCTACGCCGTCACCGTACGACGCCCGGCCCGCGCGGGCCCGCCGCACCAGCAGCCCCCTGCGGACCAGCACCGAGGCGGCGAGCGCGAGCAGGATCGCGCCGGTGCCCTGACGGACGCCGATCAGCGCGCCGACGCCCATGAGTCCCAGCCGCAGGGCGATACCGGCGATCCAGACCCCGACGGTGGCCTTCGTGCCCTTCGACCACACCGAGCCGTCCCGCTCGGTCCAGACATGGCTGGTGCGGGCCCAGCCGACGCCCATCAGAGCCCCCACGACCAGTTCGGCGCCGAGCAGCAGCGCCGACAGCGGCAGATCCCGTGCGTCGAGGAGGCCGGGCTCGCGCAGCGCGATCACGACCAGGATGACGGGCAGCACCAGCCAGCGGTGCCCGTCGGCGGTGATCCGCTGGGGCTTGAGCTGACGGGCGGCGATCAGGGCGACCACCGCGACGGCCACCAGCACATTGACGAGCGAGGACATCGGGGCCTCCGGGGACGAAGAAGTTCAACGACTTCGACGCTACGGAGAAACACCTGGTCAGAGCATCGGCGCGGGGGTTGACCACAGGTGGACGTACGGTCTCCACCCACGGGTGGAGACCGTACGTCCACGGGACTTCCACGGGTCCCGGGGGCGCGCCTCAGGCGTCGATGCGCGAGCGGTCCAGCGTCGCCGCCGAGCTGGTGATGAACTCCTTGCGGGGAGCGACCTCATTGCCCATCAGCAGATCGAAGATCTGCTCGGACGACTCCAGGTCCCCGATGTTGATCCGCCGCAGGGTGCGGTGGCGGGGGTCCATCGTGGTCTCCGCCAGCTGGTCGGCGTCCATCTCGCCGAGGCCCTTGTAGCGCTGGATGGAGTCCTTGAAGCGCACGTTCTTGCGCTGGAACTCCAGCAGCGTCTGCCGCAGCTCGTTGTCCGAGTACGTGTAGACGTACTTGTCCTGGCCCTTCTTGGGCTGGACCAGCTCGATCCGGTGCAGCGGCGGCACGGCGGCGAAGACCCGGCCCGCCTCCACCATCGGCCGCATGTAGCGCTGGAAGAGCGTGAGCAGCAGGCAGCGGATATGGGCGCCGTCGACATCCGCGTCGACCAGCAGCACGATCTTGCCGTAGCGGGCGGCGTCGATGTCGAAGGTCCGGCCCGAGCCGGCCCCTATGACCTGGATGATCGCCCCGCACTCGGCGTTCTTGAGCATGTCCGAGACGGATGACTTCTGGACGTTGAGGATCTTGCCCCGGATCGGCAGCAACGCCTGGAACTCGCTGTTCCTCGCGAGCTTGGCCGTACCGAGCGCGGAGTCACCCTCCACGATGAACAGCTCGCTGCGCTCCACGTCGTCACTGCGGCAGTCGGCGAGCTTGGCCGGCAGCGACGAGGACTCCAGCGCCGTCTTCCTGCGCTGCGCCTCCTTGTGCTGGCGGGCCGCGATCCGCGTACGGGCGGCGGCGACGGCCTTCTCCAGCACGGCGCGCGCCTGCGCCTTGGCATCGCGCTTGGTCGAGGTCAGGAACTCCTTGAGCTCCTTGGCGATGACGTTGGCGACGATCCGGTTGGCCGCGGACGTACCGAGGACCTCCTTGGTCTGGCCCTCGAACTGCGGCTCGGCGAGCCGGACCGTGACCACGGCCGTGAGGCCCTCCAGGGCGTCGTCCTTGACGACGTCGTCCTCCGCGACGCGCAGCATCTTGGCCGAGCGCAGCGCCTCATTGACGGTCTTGGTCAGGGAACGCTCGAATCCGCTCACATGGGTGCCGCCCTTGGGGGTGGCGATGATGTTCACGAACGACTTGACGGTGGTGTCGTACCCGGTGCCCCAGCGCAGGGCGACATCGACGCCCAGCTCGCGGGTGACCTCGGTGGGGGTCATGTGCCCGCGGTCGTCCAGGACCGGCACGGTCTCCTTGAAGGTGCCCTGGCCGGTCAGCCGCAGCACATCGCAGACGGCCTTGTCCTGTGCGAGATATTCACAGAACTCGCTGATGCCGCCGTCGAACCGGAACGTCTCCTCGACCGGGCCGTCGCCCCCGCTCTCGCCGAGGCCCCGCTCGTCCCTGACGACGATCGTCAGTCCCGGCACCAGGAAGGCGGTCTGCCGCGCACGCTGGTGGAGCGTGTCCAGGGAGAGCTTGGCGTCCTTGAGGAAGATCTGCCGGTCGGGCCAGAAGCGCACGCGCGTCCCGTTACGGGTCTTCTTGGGCACCCGCTTGGCCTTGCGCAGCCCGTTCGCCGGATCGAAGGGGCTGTCGGGGCCCTGCTCGGTGAACATCCCCGGGACACCGCGCCGGAAGCTGATCGAGTGCGTGACGCTGCTGCGGTCCACCTCGACGTCCAGCCGGGCGGAGAGGGCGTTGACGACGGAGGCGCCCACGCCGTGCAGACCGCCCGACGCGGCGTACGAGCCGCCGCCGAACTTTCCGCCGGCGTGCAGCTTGGTCATCACGACCTCGATGCCGGAGAGGCCGGTCTTGGGCTCGACGTCGACGGGGATGCCCCGGCCGTTGTCCTTGACCTCCACCGAGCCGTCCTCGTGGAGGATCACGTCGATGTGGTCGCAGTAGCCGCCCAAGGCCTCGTCGACGGAGTTGTCGATGATCTCCCAGAGGCAGTGCATCAGGCCGCGGCTGTCGGTCGAGCCGATATACATTCCGGGGCGTTTGCGGACCGCTTCGAGCCCTTCAAGGACGAGCAGGTGCCGCGCGGTGTAGTTGGAGCCGTCACGGTCTGCGGTCAGCAGCGCAGTGGACGGCACGGACGTATCGGCGGTCACGCGGTTCGCTCCTCGCTGAATTTGAGATGGGCCCCCGTGGGGTAAAGGCCCGGCGTCTGTCACCGGTCAGAGGGTACAGAGGCCTGGTAGAGCCGTTGTCACGCCACCCTCGCGAATTCTCATGCTAGTCCAAGGTCGCATAGGTGTTCGATCCTTCGATGGAGTGAAGCACACATCACGTTCCCTTCCAGGCATGAACCATTTAGGCTCCGGGCACGTCCTCATCAACAACCGGCAAGCCGGCCGGCGAGGGCGATCCCCCTGACAAGCAACGTCAAGCAACGCGAAACCCGTAGTGCGAAGCCCCGCGAGCAATACGGCCCATTCGCCGCCAATCGTCAGCAGTCAGCCACAACGGAAGAAATATTCGAGGAAAAGCCGGGAGCGGGAACGTTTCCGGCCTGGTTGGATGTTGACCCTGGTACGACAGCTCGTCGAGCTAGAGAAGAGGCGACGTGACTACTGTTCTGACCCCCGCGAGCCCGCTGACCGCGGCTGATCGCTGCGACCGGTGCGGCGCCCAGGCCTATCTGCGCGTCCTCCTGTCCAGCGGTGGTGAACTGCTCTTCTGCGCCCACCATGGGCGCAAGTTCGAGCCGGAACTCAAGAAGATCGCCGCGGAAATACAGGATGAGACCGACCGACTGACGGCCGTACCGGCCGGCGGCGGTGAAGAGGAACACTGACACCTCGCATCCACGACGAGCCAAGGGTCGGCCCCGAGCCGGCCGACGGGCGGCCACCCCTGTACCGCAGGGTGACCGCCCGTTCTCGTCGTCGTGGCCGTCCGGGCCCGTCATGGCCTTTCCGGCTGTCATGCCCGTTCTGATCAGCCGTGCCCGTTCCGGTCAGGGGAGACCCACGACGACCGGCGCGGGCCGCCGCCCGTCACCGTGGGGCCCGTGCCCCGACCGCGTCGGCGACGGGTCGCGCACCCGTGGTGACCCTGGTGTAGACACCCGGACTGTCCGCGCGCCCGCAGCCGCTCCCCCAGGAGACGAGCCCGATAAGCCGTCCCTGGGCCACCAGCGGCCCGCCACTGTCGCCCTGGCACGCGTCATGCCCGCCCCGGGGATCGCCCGCACAGAGCATCGTGGAGGCCTCGTAACGGTCCCCTGAGCCTCCCGGGTACGCCCGCTCGCAGCTGGAGTCCGGCAGGACCTTCACAGGCGCGGAGCGCAGCACCTGCGCGTAGTCGGCGTCACCCGAGGTGTCACCCCAGCCGTAGACCGCCGCGTCGGTGCCCGGCGCCGAGGCGGGATCACCCGGCTCCGCCGGCCGGATCGCGTACTCCTCGGGCAGGGCGCGCGCGAGCGTCAGTACGGCGAGATCCGCCGTGTTCGTGCGCGGCTCGTACGCCGGATCCACCTGGACGGACCGAATGGCGATCTCACGCCCGCCGGACCCCCGCAGCTGCTCACGGCCCGCGATGACCCGGAGGTCCGGTACGTCCTTCGGGGCCGCCCCGAGGACGTCCCGGCCCACGCAGTGGGCGGCGGTCAGCACTTTCGTCGGCGCCACCACCACGCCTCCGCAGAACTGGCCCGCACGCGTACCCCCGAAGCGGTCACGGCTGGACAGGGCCACGACCCATGGACTGTCGGCGATCCGCACCGCCTGACCACCGATGATCACCCGATCGGCGGCGGCGGAGACAGGCGCGACGAGTGGCAGTACCGCCCCCGTGGTGATCACGGCCAGTCCTCCGGTCAGCACTCGGGCTACGGAACGACGCATACAGTCTCCTGACTCTCCGGTGGACTCCGATCTACCCAGAGTCATCCCACCGGTCGAGTCTCGCACCCCCGCGCACAACGCGAAGGCCCGGATCCTCGGTGGCATCCGGGCCTTCACTCGTGCTTCGCGCGCCCCCTCGGGAGCGCCCGCGCCCGCTCCAGGCAGCGGGGCCTAGTCCAGGTAGTCGCGCAGAACCTGCGAACGTGACGGGTGGCGCAGCTTCGACATCGTCTTGGACTCGATCTGGCGGATGCGCTCACGCGTCACGCCGTAGACCTTGCCGATCTCGTCCAGCGTCTTGGGCTGGCCATCCGTGAGACCGAAGCGCATGGAGACCACGCCCGCCTCACGCTCGGAGAGCGTGTCGAGCACCGAGTGCAGCTGCTCCTGGAGGAGCGTGAAGCTCACGGCGTCGGCCGGGACGACCGCCTCGGAGTCCTCGATGAGGTCTCCGAACTCGCTGTCGCCGTCCTCGCCCAGGGGGGTGTGCAGCGAGATCGGCTCACGGCCGTACTTCTGGACCTCGATGACCTTCTCGGGGGTCATGTCGAGTTCCTTGGCCAGCTCCTCCGGGGTGGGCTCGCGGCCCAGGTCCTGGAGCATCTGGCGCTGCACACGCGCGAGCTTGTTGATGACCTCGACCATGTGCACCGGGATACGGATGGTGCGGGCCTGGTCGGCCATGGCGCGGGTGATCGCCTGACGGATCCACCAGGTGGCGTACGTGGAGAACTTGTAGCCCTTGGTGTAGTCGAACTTCTCGACCGCGCGGATCAGACCGAGGTTGCCCTCCTGGATGAGGTCCAGGAAGAGCATGCCGCGGCCGGTGTAGCGCTTGGCCAGCGAGACCACCAGTCGGAGGTTGGCCTCCAGCAGGTGGTTCTTGGCCCGGCGGCCGTCCTCGGCGATGATCTCCAGCTCGCGCTTGAGCTTCGGCGCGAGCTTGTCGGAGTTGGCCAGCTTGTCCTCGGCGAAGAGACCGGCCTCGATGCGCTTGGCGAGTTCGACCTCCTGCTCCGCGTTGAGGAGCGGGACCTTGCCGATCTGCTTCAGATAGTCCTTGACCGGGTCGGCGGTGGCACCGGCGACTGCGACCTGCTGGGCCGGCGCGTCGTCCTCGTCGTCGTCGGAGAGTACGAAGCCCTTGTTCTCGCCCTCGGTCTCCTCCTCCTCGCCCTTGCCGCCCTGCACCTCATCGGTGGGCTCTTCGCCGTCGGCGGCCTCGTCGGAGTCCTTCTTGCCGACGGCCTTCTTGGCCGTCGTCTTCTTCGCGGCGGTCTTCTTGACCGTGGCCTTCTTGGCCACGGTCTTCTTCGCGGCCGCCTTCTTGGCAGGGGCTCCGGCCTCATCGGCCGCGGCTTCCACGATCTCTGCCGTCGGAGCCGCGGTGGCGGCCGCGACGGTCTTCGTCGTGGTCGTCTTGGCCGCGACGGTCTTGGTGGCGGTGCGCTTGACCGGGCTCTTCGCTGCGACGCTCTTGCGGGTGCGCTTCGGCGACTCCGCGGCACTGACCATCAGCGTCACACCCTCTTCCTCGAGGATCTGGTTGAGGCTGCGCAGAACATTCTTCCACTGGGTTGGCGGAATCTGGTCGGCCTCGAAGGCCCGACGCACGTCATCGCCGGCGATCTGCCCATCAGCCTTTCCCCGCTCGATGAGCGCCATCACAGACTCGGACTCGGCGATCTCCGGCGGGAGCGTACGGGATGTGCTGGCCGACACGAACAACCTCTCGGAACGATGGAAACGGCTTCCGGCCCCGCCCAGGATCGGGCCGGAGCCGACGACCGTCGGCTGGGGATGTGCCGACGGCGCGGGCTTGGGCCTCAGAGGTGAATACAGCGCCATGCGCGGCGGACGTATTCCCTCCTCGGCTGTCACCTCTTAGGTCATCGCGCTGTCTCCAGGAGTGTTACGCCCATTCCACGTGGCCCGAGTCACACTCCATTTGCGACAAATGACCAGAAGGGGGATTTAAGGCCCCACAATCGCGTCGCCGGACCCCCCTGGGTCCGGCGACACACGATGCGTACATCCCCTATGCCCGGCCTTCGGCGGCGCTCAGTGCTCGCGCGGGGCCGGAACGACGCGCTCCACCTCAGGCTGGACGGTGAGCAGTTGGCGCATGGCCGATTCGGCGGCGTGCGCGTCACCGGTGGCGAGGGCGTCCGCGATCCGCGCGTGGTGCGCGAGCGACGCCTCGGTGGGCCGGTCGCATCCGGTGACCGGGCCGCCGGAGACCTGGAGGGCCGCCGAGACGATGCCCGAGAGATGCTCCAGCATGCGGTTGCCGGCGAGCTGGATCAGCAGGGAGTGATATTCGGCGTCCGCACGCGAAAAGGTGATCGAATCACCCTGCGCGAGGGCGTGGCTCATGATCCCCACCATGTCGGAGAGCCGCTGCTGGACATCGGCCCGGCCGTGGCCGGCCGCCAGCCGCGCGGCGAGGGGCTCGATCGTCCAGCGCAGCTCACTCAGCTCGCGGCGCTGATCGTCGCGCTGCGGCCCGAAAGCGCGCCATTCGATGATGTCGGGGTCGAGCAGGTTCCAGTCGCTCACCGGACGGACACGGGTACCGACATTGGGCCGGGCGCTCACCAGGCCCTTGGCCTCCAGCACGCGCAGCGACTCCCGCACCACCGTGCGGGAGACCTCGAAGCGCTGGCCGATCTCCTCGGGTACGAGCGGCCGGTCGGCGCCCAGGTCACCGGAGACGATCATCTGGCCGAGCTGCTGGACGAGTTGGCCGTGCAGCCCGCGGCCACGGCTGCTCGTCGTACGTCGTCCCACCCGGCCCAAGTCGGTGTCTGCGCCCTCCCAGACGGGGGCGGCGACGCGGTCGGCGCCGGGCGCCTCCGCGAAGGGGTAGCGGTCGAGTTCACCCGGCTCGGCGAGGCCGGACTCGACGGAACGGGCGGCGGTCATCATGGTGTGCGCAAGGGTACTCACGCATCCTTTGTCGGCGTTGCTTCCACGACCCTTGAGGTCTTTGGTGAAAAGCACACGAAAGGGTGATCGGCGCTCGCCCTTCGATTGACGCCTTATCGGAAAGAAGCGGGCACTGTCAGGGGAGTTGCGAACACCGGGGAACGGTCCGGTCGTTCCATGGTCACCAACGGGCCCTGCGGCGAAGGCCGGTGAGCAGATATGCGCAGAGCAGGGCCGAGAGCGACAACGTCAGGGCGGCGGCGACCGGTTGGGCGACGAGTCTGAACGTGGCCATCAGCCAGTGGTCGGCCTGACGCGGCCAGTCCAGCCAGGCCAGCTCGCGCAACCGGCCCGGGAGTCCGACGGCCGAACGCGCGGACGGACCGGCGAGCGCCCGCTGAACCAGGGGTACGACGAGGGTCGGTACCGCGACGACCGCGGTCATCCCCGCGGCCGTGAGCCGGAAGACCCCGGCCCCCAGCAGGCCCGCCCAGGCGCAGCCGACGGTCAGTCCGGCCCAACCGGCGCTCAGCGCGAACCAGTTGCCCGGGACGGGCACGGCGTCGGCGCCGTAGACCAGGCGCAGGGCCCCGGCGTCGGCGGCCACGGTCACGAACGCGAGCGCCAGCGCCGCCGCCGCTGTCACGGCGAGCTTGGCGAGGAGCAGCCCGAGGCGGCGCGGGACGGTACCGCGTGCGCCGGCGAGCGCGGGATAGCGGTACTCGTCACCGAACGAGTACGCGCCGAGCAGCCCCGCGCCGAGCGCCGCGGGCGGCAGGGGAAGGAACGCGGGCCAGGCGGCGAGCAGGCCGGCGAGCGGGGTCCTGCCGGTACGGGCGAGCGGCACGGCGAGGACCATGGAGGCGACGAGGACGGCGATGGCGATCAGCGCGGTGGTGCGGATCCCGAACATACGGCGGAGTTCGTAGCGCAGCGGCCGGAGCGGACTGCGCACCGGCCCCGACGGCAGCGGCGCAGGGAGCGGACCGCGGTCGCGCCGCCGGGGGGCGCCGCCGTCCCCATGGCCGTGGTCGGGCCCGCCCTCGTAGCCGTAGCCGCGGTCGGACTCGAAAGCGGGCTCGAAGGCGGAGTCGCAGGCGGAGTCGTAGGAGGGCGCCGGGGACGGCACGGGCACGGAAACCGGCGCGGGACCTGTGTCGCCGAACTCGTCGGAGAGCTGATGGACGAGGACGCCGTTACGGAAGGCGGTCTCACCGATCTCCGGGCAACTGCTGCCGTAGACGGTGAGCAGACTGCCCACACCGGGCTCGGAGACCACCTCGACGGAACGCCGGTCCGCGCGTGCTTCGCGGCTGAGCGCGTCGGCGAGGCGGGCGGCGTGCGGCGTCCTGACGGCGACGCGGGGGCGCAGCCGGGTACGGGCGAAGGAGACCACGTCCTGGTCGGCGACGAGACGTCCCTCGTCGAGGGTGACGACACGGTCGGCGGTGCGCGCGGCCTCCTTGGCGTCCTGTGTGGTGTAGAGAACGGTGCCGCCGTGGTCGGCGTGCGCGCGCAGCAGTCCGAACAGCCAGCTGTTCTCGCGGGGTGACAGATCGGCCGACGGCGCGTCGAGCAGCAGGGTGTGCGGATCCCCCAACAGCGCGGAGGCGAGCCCGAGTCTGCGGTCCATGCCGACCGAGAGCGAGCCGAGCCGTTCGTCGCGCAGACCGCCGAGACCGACGACGTCGAGGAGTTCGTCGGCGCGCGAGGCGGGTACTCCGGCGGCGGCGCAGAGCATCCGGAGCTGGCCCTTGACGGAGCGCGCGGGATGGCCCGGCACGTCCCCGAGGAGCACCCCGATCTCACGTGCGGGATGGACGATGCGGTGGAGGGGGCGACCGCGGAAGTAGGTGACCCCGCGACCTGGTTCGAGTTCGAGCATCAGCCGGAGCGCGGTGGTCTTGCCCGCGCCGGGGGCGCCGAGAAGCGCCGTGACGGAGCCGGACCGCGCCTCGAAGGTCAGATCGTCAACCGCGGGCGGGAGGTCTCGACGGGGGTTGCTGGTCAGTCCGATGGCCTGGAGCATCGCTTCTCTCGCGGGGAGGTGAGACCGCTCGGCGGCTGGGCGGTTACCGCAGCAAGATAACGCGACATGTCCGACTTGTGGCGCAGGGCGGCGTCTCCGGGTGTCAGACGTCCGGCACGTGGCCCCCGTCAGACCTCCGGGCGCAGCATCGGCGGGTTGAGTACGGTCGCCCCGCCGGCCCGGAACAACTGCGCGGGCCTGCCGCCCTGCCGGGTCGTGGTCCCGCCCGACGGGACGAGGAATCCCGGCGTGCCGGTCACCTTGCGGTGGAAGTTGCGCGGATCGAGCGCCACGCCCCACACCGCCTCGTACACCCGGCGCAGCTCACCGACGGTGAACTCGGAGGGGCAGAACGCGGTGGCGAGCGAGGAGTACTCGATCTTGGAACGGGCCCGTTCCACCCCGTCCGCGAGGATCCGGGCGTGGTCGAAGGCGAGTTGGGCCGGCTGTTCGTCCTCGCGTGCGAAACCGCCCTCCTGGTGGAGCAGCGCGTCCACCGGGGCCCAGCGGGCGCTGTTGGCGTCGCCTCCGGCGCGGGGCGCGGGAAGGTCGGGCGAGAGCGCCAGATGAGCCACGCTGACCACCCGCATACGGGGATCACGCCCGGGATCCCCGTAGGTGGCGAGCTGTTCGAGATGGGCCGCGTTCCCGGGCGCCGGGGAGACCGGGTCGTGCGCGCACAGGCCCGTCTCCTCGGTGAGTTCGCGCGCCGCCGCGCCGGCGAGGTCCTCGTCCTCCCTGACGAAACCGCCGGGCAGCGCCCACCGGCCCTGGAACGGCGACTCTCCGCGCCGTACCACCAGCGCGCAGAGCGCGTGGCGGCGCACGGTGAGCACGACCAGGTCGACGGTGACAGCGAACGCGGGGAAGGCCGACGGGTCGTAGGGCGACATGCCGCGATCATAGTCGTCTGCCTGACGATAAACACTCCTTCCGTCACTCGCGCTACCCACTTCTTCGCCGTCTTCCCGCCGTCCTCGTGATCTTCGCGGGCCGGGCCCGGCCCGCGTGGCCGCCGGGTCCGAGACGGGGCTCCGCCGGGTCCGGGACGCGGCCGAGGTAGTCCCGTCCCCTCCCGGGCGGACGGGGTGGACGGGACTACGGACGTCCCCGTCTCAGAGGCCCAGTTGAAGGCCGGGGGCCGCTTCCTCGACCATGCCAAGCCCGAGTCCGCTGACCCGTACGGAGAACGGCTCCTCCGCCACCCGCAATCCGGTGAGCTGCAGGGCCCCGAGCGGGGCGCCGCGGACCGGACGCAGCGCGACGGTGCGCGCGGGCGCGTCCGGGCGGATACCGGCGAGAGCGGTGAGCAGATGGATTCCGGCGGCGGCCGCCACGGCCGCCGGACGGCACGCGGCGGGGTGCGGTACGGGAGCGCCGCCCGCGGTACGCCGCTCTCCCGCGTACATCTCGGGGAGCCGGTGACCGAACGCCTCCGCCGCGTCCAGCACGCCCCGGAGCAGTGAACTTGCCTCCTCCTCGTACCCGGCCGCGATCAGACCGCTGATCGCGACGGCCGTCTCATGGACCCGTACGGCCCCCGCGCGGTGGCCGAACGGATTGTGTCCGTGCTCCTTGCCCCCGAGGCCGCGCAGCCCCCATCCCGAGTCGAGCTCCGCTCCCCTGACCATGCCGACCAGCCGCTCGGTCTCCTGCGCGTCCAGCAGCCCAGGGGCCCGCTTCCCTCCGCCGAGCAGGCCCGTGTCCAGCAGATGGGCCGCGCTGGCGCTGGGATGGGGAAGCAGCCGGCCGTCGGGCCACCGCGCCGCGGCGGGGCGTCCGCCCGTGGACCCGTCGGCCCAGAATGTCCGCCGGAACCGCAGCCGCAGCGCGCCCGCCCACTCCCGCCAGCCGTCGGCCCCCGGCCGTCCGCAGGACTCCAGCAGATCCGCCCCGAGCAGCGCGGCGCGATGCGCGTGGGCCTGGGTCTCGACGCGCCGTGGCCCGGCGGGGCCCGGCTCCCCGAGCAGCCCGTCGGCACCGAGGGCGGTACGCAGCCAGTGCAGACAGCGCTCCGCCGTGGGGAGCAGTTCGGCGAGGTCGCTCTCGGGAAGACCCCAGCGGCGGGCCTCGGCGAGGACCGCGGGGAAGGCGAGCGTGGCCTCAACTCCCGTACAGCTCGGGGGCAGATGGGGCCCGGCGTCCCGCAGCGGTCCGGGAATACGCCCGAAGTCCCTTCCGGAGCCGCGGAACTGGGTGCGGGCGAGCGTGCGCATCGTGCCGGCGGCCAGCCGGGTGCCGAGCGGGAGAGCCATCCGCACCGCCCAGAGGGTCTCCGCGGCCGGAGGCCCGCAGCGCCAGGGCACACCCGCGGCGGGATGGACATCCGTGGAACCGCCCGGACCGCGCAGCAGGAGCGCCCTGAGATCGTCGAGGCTCGCGGCGAACAGGGGCCGCACCCTGGGGTCGTCGCCCTCGGCGCTCGCCTCCGGCAGGGGATTGCTCGCGGTCCGGCCGGTCGGCCGCGCGGGCCGGTCCGTACGGATCCGCAGCTCGATGGTGCGAGAGGCCCCAGGGGCCAGCTCCAGGTCCCAGCGGAGCAGTCCGGCCGTGGCCATCGCGTCGCGCGGGGCCGGGTCGGCGGAGACGATGGCGTGTCCGCCGTCGGCCGCGGCCCAGCGCAGACCCGCGGCGTGGACGCTCGCCGGGAGTTCGGGCCCCGCGCGGCCGACCGCGATCGCGGCCAGCTGCGCCAGATCCGTCCCCAGAGTGATCTCCACCGGGAACCGGCGGACTCCGCGGGCCGCGTTGTGCAGCGTGATGCGTTCGGTGCCGTCGGCGTCCCGGATCCGTTCGACACTGATCTCCGGATCGGGTCCGGCGTCCGCAGGCGTACGGACCACCGCGCTGAACCGCGCCCGGTCGGCGGCGACCATCCGCCCCTGCAACGGGAGGGGTTCCCGTCCGGCGATCCGCAGCAGGCAGCGGGCGAGGAGACGGCGGCCCGACTGGTAGAAGCCCTCCAGCCCCTGGCCGGTGAGTTGTCCGTGCTCGGCCGAGACGGCGAGACGCGGCAGCGCGACGCAGAGGAGCGCGCGGTGCACGTCGGGCAGCTCGCCACGCGGTGGGGCACCGCTCCGTACGACTTCGGACGGTGCGGCACGCGAGGGTGCGGCACGCGACGGGTCGCCGCTCGACATGCCAGGGGTGTGTGAGGGAAGGGCGGTGAGGGCCATGGGTGCTCTGCTCTGCCTTCTGTGCGCTCCGGAGAGCCGCGCTGTGTACGGCGGCGCGGCTCGTACGACTTCGCCACAGAGGTGAACGGCTGGCCGGGCGGCCGGGTCACGGCTCTCATCGGCCACTCCTGGTCCCGCGCCGGCCGCTGCGCCTGGCTCGTCGCTCGCGCGCAGCCGGCGCACCGGACACGGACCCCTTGGGCGGAAGACTCTTCCGGGGAACGGGCCGGCGCACCGGACGGAGCTTGGGCCGCCCACTCGTCCCGCGCGGGCCCGGCAGCGCCCGTGCCCCGCGCTCCTCGCGCAGACAACGGCGCAGCGTCTCGGGATCCAGTCCTTCGTTGCATGCCTGGTGGAGCAGTCGCGCGAAGACGTACTGGGGATCGAGCCGCAGCGCGAGTCCCAGGGCGACCCGCGCGCTCGGCTCGTCGCCGGTGGACCAGGCGACCCAGCCGGCCAGGGTGAGCGGGGCGGTCGCGTGCTCCGCGTACGAACCGACGCAGCGCCGGGACAGTGCGCGCCAGAGCCTCAGGGCGGGCGCGGCCTCGGGCCCTTCCATCCACTCGGCGGCGCGGTCGCGGGTCTGCCTGTCCTGGAGTCCGAGGATGACGGTGGCCGCCTCTTCGTGGGTGATGAGCCGGTCGTCCTCGGTGTCCGTGTCGGCCCGGCCCGCGCCCGGAGCCTGCCTCAGCCGCCCGATCAGGGCGCGCGCCAGCCGCAGTGTCTCCTCACCGACCCGCTCCCGGCTTCCGCCGCCCAGGATCCTGGGCACGAGCGCCGCGCCCGCGTCGTCCAGCGCCCGTTCCTGTTCCGCCGCGGCGGGGGTACGCCAGGGCTCCAGACGGGCTTCCATCTCCCGCAGCGATCCGCGTACCTGGACACCGGCGTACGCGGCGGCCGCCGCCATCACCGACGTACCGGGCAGGGCCAGCCCGGTCCCCTCGGGCGGACAGCAGCGGACATCCGGGCAGCAGTAGGACCAGAAACGCCCGTCGGAGATACAGAGCGCCTCGTGCACGGGAACGTCGAGACTCCCGCACGCGGTGCGCAGCCGCTGCGCGAGGGGGCGCAGCCGCTCCATCACCTGCCGGCCCGTCTCCCCCGCCGCCGGGTCCTGGCAGAGGAAGACGACGATTCCCCCGGGACGGCCGCCACGCTTCTCGCTGCCCTCGATCAGACACTCGGCGAGCTGATCGGCCACCGGTGGCCATTCCTTCGGCGAGCGCGGGATACCGAGCCTGAGCCGCCCGCCGAAGCGCCCCCGGTCACCCTGGAGCGCGACCATGACGATGGAATCGGTGGGGTGGAATCCGAGCAAATACGGGAGAGCGTCGGCGAGTTCCGCGGGACTGCGCAGGGTGATCTGCTGCTCGTCGGCGGATCCGGTCGGTTCGTGGTGCTTGTTCATGGCTCGACGGTCCCGCGCCGGGCCGGATCCCGCGACCCCTGTGGATAACTTTATCCACAGGCTGGACGGGGCATTCGCGGTTTGTCGGAGCCATCGGGTTGCATGGGGGCATGACCAACGCAGACCGCACGGCTCTCCGGGCCTCGGCCGACTCCGTACTCGCCCGCCTCGTCGGTGACACCACCGGCACCGCCCGGCTGCGCGAAGACCAGTGGCGGGCCATCGAGGCGCTCGTCGCCGACAAGCGCAGGGCACTGGTCGTGCAGCGCACGGGCTGGGGCAAGTCCGCGGTGTATTTCGTCGCGACCTCCCTGCTGCGCGAGCTCGGCGCGGGCCCGACGGTGATCGTCTCGCCGCTGCTCGCGCTGATGCGCAACCAGGTGGAGGCCGCGGCGCGGGCCGGGATCCGCGCCCGGACGATCAATTCGTCCAACGCGGAGGAGTGGGAGACGATCCAGGACGAGATCGCCGCGGGTGATGTCGATGTCCTGCTGGTCAGCCCGGAGCGGCTGAACAATCCGGACTTCCGCGACCAGGTCCTGCCCCGGCTCTCGGCGGCCACCGGCCTGCTGGTGGTCGACGAGGCGCACTGCATCTCCGACTGGGGCCATGACTTCCGGCCCGATTACCGGCGGTTGCGCACAATGCTCGCCGAACTGCCCGCGGGCGTTCCGGTCCTCGCCACGACCGCCACGGCGAACGCCCGGGTGACCGCCGATGTCGCCGAGCAGCTGGGTACGGGGGCGGGGACGGACGCGCTGGTGCTGCGCGGGCCGCTGGACCGGGAGAGTCTCAGCCTCCATGTCCTCAAGCTGCCGGACGCGGCGCACCGGCTGGCCTGGCTGGCCGACCACCTGGGCGAGCTGCCGGGCTCCGGGATCATCTACACGCTGACGGTCGCCGCGGCCGAGGAGGTCACGGCGTATCTGCGCCAGTGCGGGCATACGGTCGCGTCGTACACCGGCCGTACCGAGAACGCCGACCGGCAGCAGGCCGAGGACGATCTGCTGGCGAACAGGGTCAAGGCGCTGGTCGCCACGTCCGCGCTGGGCATGGGGTTCGACAAGCCCGACCTCGGATTCGTGGTGCATCTCGGTTCGCCCTCCTCCCCCATCGCCTACTACCAGCAGGTGGGCCGCGCGGGCCGCGGGGTGGAGCATGCCGAGGTGCTGCTCCTGCCCGGCCGGGAGGACGAGGCGATCTGGAAGTACTTCGCCTCGGTCGCCTTTCCGCCCGAGGAGCTGGTCCGGCGCACGCTCGATGTCCTGGGCCGGGCGGACCGGCCGCTGTCGCTGCCCGCCCTGGAGCCGCTGGTCGAGCTGCGGCGCACGCGGCTGGAGACGATGCTCAAGGTCCTCGACGTGGACGGGGCGGTGCACCGCGTGAAGGGCGGCTGGACCTCGACCGGCCGGCCGTGGGTGTACGACACCGAGCGGTACGCCTGGGTGGCGCGCCAGCGCGACGCCGAGCAGCAGGCGATGCGCGACTACGCGTCGGCGACCGCGTGCCGGATGGAGTTCCTGCGGCGGCAGTTGGACGACGAGGAGGCGGCCCCCTGCGGGCGGTGCGACAACTGCGCGGGGGCGCGGTTCGAGGACAAGGTGACCGCCGCCGCCCTCGACGCGGCGCGCGGCGAGCTGGGCAGGCCGGGCGTGGAGGTGGAGCCGCGGAAGATGTGGCCCACCGGGCTCACCGCCGTCGGCGTCGACCTCAAGGGACGTATTCCGGCGGGTGAGCAGTACTTCCCGGGCCGGGCGCTCGGCCGGCTGTCGGACATCGGCTGGGGAAACCGGCTGCGGCCGATGCTCGCGCCGCAGGCCGCCGACGCTCCGGTACCGGACGATGTGGTGACCGCCGTGGTGAGTGTGCTCGCCGACTGGGCGAAGGGGCCCGGTGGTTGGGCCTCCGGCGCGCCCGACGCGCCGCACAGGCCCGTCGGGGTGGTCACCGTGGCGTCGCACGGCAGGCCCCGGCTCGTGGGGTCGCTCGGCAGCCGGATCGCGGAGGCCGGCAGGATGCCGCTGCTCGGCACCGTCGCGTACGCGCCGGGCACGGCCGACTCCCGGATCTCCCGCACCAACAGCGCGCAACGTGTACGGGCCCTGCACGAGACGCTGACCGTACCGCCCGAACTGGCCGAGGCGTTGGTCTCCGCGGGCGGCCCCGTACTGCTCGTCGACGATCTCTCGGACAGTGGCTGGACGCTCGCGGTGGCGGCGCGGCTGCTGCGCAAGGCCGGAGCAGAGGGGGTGTTTCCGCTGGTCCTCGCCGTTCAGACGTGACGCGTCATCGCACCAGTGGCGAGTTCAGGCGGGGATATGACTGCCATATCCCCGCATTCGGGACGACAGCGCCAATTGCTCGTTGCCGCACGCCGATACGCCAGCGAGAATTGGCACTGCCCCCGCACGGTCCCTCGCCGTCCGTCAAGGCCGTGCCGCGGCGCGCCCCCGTCCGACCCAGCCCGCACTGTGGGCGCGTATGCGAAGGGAGGAACGTGACCTTCGGATTCGCTCCGTCCGCGGACACTTCGGTCAGCACACCCGCCGACTCCGTCAGCCGCCTCGCCAGAATGCTCGAACCCGCCGAATGGGCGGAGGCGGGTATTCCACTGCTGCGCAACCCCCGTGAGGTGGTCAGCGGTCTGCACAGCCGGCACCGGCCGACCCCGTCGACCGCTGTCGTGGCCGTACTCGACTACGAGGAACGGCTCACCGCCAGCGCCTCGTTCGCACCGCGTGCCGCACCGGTCGACGGATGGGAGTTCCGCAACGCGCTGCTGGCGCATCTGCGCCGGGTCATCCCGCACGACCTGCGCCGTCGTACGCCCGTACGCACCGCCGTCCTGCTCTACTGCCGCGAAGGCGACGGGCGTTGGACGGAGGAGGACGGGGCCTGGATGTGGGGGCTGCGGGACGCCTGCACACTCCATGGGCTGCGCTGCGGCGCGTACATCACACTGACCCGCGGCGGCTGGCAGGTGCTGGGGGAAGGCCGCGGTGGGCGGCGGCCCAGCTCCGAGAGCCCGCCCGCGGATCTGTCCGAGACGCTGGCAGACCCCGACCCGTCGCCGGCGCGCGGCGGCGGCGGTGCGGTGGAGGTACTGCGGCGCACGGCTGCCCGTTGAGCAGCCGGGCGCCCGCCGCCCGTCAGGCCCGTCACAGCGGCCCGGCCGCCCCCTGAACGGGCAGCCGGGTCACGGCAGGACCGGCGTCGTACGGCTCAGACGCCCGCGCCCAGCACGGTGTTGATCCGCTCCGAGCCACCGCACACGACAAGCAGCGCGGCGGCCTTCTCCCTGGCCTGCGGAAGCACCCGGGCGATGGCGTCGTCACCGCCTCCGTTGACGGCGACGACCACGACGGGCCGTGACTGCGCACGGGCGACGGCGCCGCCGTCCGCGAAGAACACGTCCTCGCGGGCGTCGTGCTGAGCCCAGTAGGAGGCCTCACCGAAGGACAGCTCGTGGGTGGCCCACGGGTGTTGTTCCCCGGTGGTGAGCACCAGGATGTCGCCCGGCGCCCGCCCCGCCTCCAGCAGCAGATCGACCGCTTCCTCGGCGGCGTCGAGCGCACCGCCGACCGGAGCCGGAATCAGCTGGATCTGAGGGACGGAAGGAGTCGTGGCGCCGGAAGCCTGGGGCTGCCCGGCGGAGTTGTGCGAGCGCTGCGCCGGCGGCGCGGGCCTCGCGGGACCGGGGCCCGGACGTCCGGGCCGCGGTGTTGTCGCGGAGCGCGGCCCGGGGACGGGACGCGGACCGGGTACAGGACGAGGGGTCGGCGCCGTACGGCCGGTGGCCGGAGTGGCGCTGGCACCCTGGGCTCTCTCGTGAATCTGAGGCTCCTGAGGGATGAGAGGCATGACTGGATGTCTATCAAACACCGGTGCGAAAAGCATCGGCAGGTGGGGATATTTGTACCCATGTCTGCGGGCGCGAGCCACACAGATTCAAGGTTCACCGGAAGTTCCGGAAGTCGGACCTTCCAGAAAATCGGCAGTTCAGAAGTCGAAGCCGAGTTGGCCCCCGCTTTCCATAGCGGTGGCCTCCGCGGAGACCCGGACCTTCTTGAGGTGCCGCCACCGGGGCAGCGCGTCGAGATAGGCCCATGAGAGCCGGTGGTGCGGTGTGGGCCCCCACTCCTCCAGCGCCGCTCTGTGCACCGGTGAGGGGTAGCCCGCGTTGGCGCCGAACGCGTAGGGGACGTACTCCTCGGCCCCCGCGCCGAGTTCGGCCATCATGGCGTCCCTGCGCACCTTGGCGAGTACCGAGGCGGCCGCCACCGAGACACAGGACTGATCGCCCTTGATGACCGTACGCACCTGCCAGGGTCCTCCGAGGTAGTCGTGCTTGCCGTCGAGGATCACCGCGTCGGGCCGCACCGGCAGCGCCTCCAGGGCGCGTACGGCGGCGAGCCTGAGCGCCGCGGTCATCCCCAGGGCGTCGATCTCCTCGGGGGAGGCGTGTCCCAGCGCGTGCGAGGTGACCCACCCCGCCAGCTCATCGGCCAGCTCCGTACGGCGCTTGGGGCTGATGAGCTTGGAGTCGGTGAGGCCGGCCGGAGGTCTGCGCAACCCCGTGACGGCCGCGCACACCGTGACCGGACCGGCCCACGCTCCGCGCCCGACCTCATCGACGCCCGCGATGATCCTGGCCTCGGTGGTGGCGCGCAGCGAGCGCTCGACAGTGTGCGTGGGTGCTTCGTACGGCATGGCACCAGCCAGGTTACGCCGCCCGAACGCCACGCGACAGACCGGGTACCGGCCGTGGTGTCCGCCGGTGTCATCGGGACGCGCGTCGCGACGCGGGACCGCCCGGGTTCGCCGTGCGGGATGGCGGGTTCACCTCGCGGGACCCCCGGTTCACCACCCCCTCGACGAGCCGGGCGTACGCCCTCGACGAGCCTGGCGCACGGCTCGACGGCACCGGCGGGAATCAGCCCGTGGCATCGCACGGCGGTTGACGCCGGGTACGGGACGTCCGGAGGGGCGTCCCGTACCCACCAGCGCTCATGGCCTGTCGAGTTCACGCCCCAGCCCGTAGCAGGTGGAGGACGGATCGATCTCGCGCTTCGCCACGATCTCGCGGGCCCTGCTCTCCGACCAGCTCGTCGCGTACCACGGCTCGGACGCGCCCCTGAGATTCCGGTCGATTCCGGCCAGAGCGCACGAACGCAGCGGCTCGGAGAGCCGGTCGAGCGCCGGTGCGGCATCGGCGGAGAGTTCCTGGAGATAGTCGATGTCGATCTTGTGCGAACGTTCGTACCGCTGCACGTTCCGCTCCGCGACCAGCGCGTCGGGCGAGATCAGGCCATAGGCCAGGACGGCGGCCCCGGCGCTCGCGGCGACGGCGCGCGGCAGCCACCGACCGCCGAGCGCCCCGGCCACCAGGATCAGGACGATCACCACACCGAGCCACATCTCCACCGCCGCCACCGAGACCCGCAGCCGGGTCAGCCCGTAGGCGTCGACGTACAGATCCATCCGGCGCAGCGCCGCGGCCACCACGACCAGGGTCAGCACGCAGAGGACACCGAGCACGGCCCGGACCAGCGCGGCGTCACCGGCTCCGTCGCGCGGGGCCCATCGCCGGGCGAGCCCGATCACGAGCAGGACGAGCAGAGTGGCCCAGAGCAGCTGCCAGAAGCCCTGGCGCGCGTACTCGGCGTAGGTCAGACCGGTCTCGCTGAGGACCTTGTCGTACCCGCCGAAGAGCACGGCGAGCTGGATGGCGATGAAGGCCGCGAAGAGCAGATTGAGGACGATGAGCGGAAGCGCCCACTCCATCCGGCCGCGGGCCCGCCCGGGGCGTACGGTGATCCGGTCCCAGCGCAGCGGCGCGGCGGCGGTGTGGGCGGCGGCGAGCGCGCCGACGGCTCCTACCAGGAACGCCACGAACCGCCAGGGCCCGTCGTCGAGCGAGACGTCGGGGGTCAACTGGCCCAGCAGATCGGCGAACGCCGCGTCGGCGTTGGCGAAGAGGGTGCCGAACACGATCAACAGCACGACCGCGACCGCGACGGCGCGCACGGCCGGCATCACACGACCGCGCGAGCCCCCGGCGCGTGCCCGCAGGCCGGCCCACCCCCAGAACATGCCGGGCCCGAGGGAACCGATCAGGCCCAGCGGGCCGAACACGACACCCGGCCAGGTACGGCAGCCGTGCAGGGCGAGCGAGCCGAGCGCCAGCGCGGAGACGACCGCCAGGAAGGTCGGCAGCCCGGCGTCCCGCAGTGCGGGGACGGCGAGCAGAGCGATGCCGCCGACAGCCCAGACCAGCGTCCAGGGGCGTGGGCGGCGGCCGGCGGCCTGGGCCGCGAAGTAGGCGGCGAGCGCCGCGGGCACGGCCACGATCAGCAGATTCAGGCCGAGTCCCTCCCCCAGCACCAGGGCGCTGAGCAGGGCGGTCGCCAGGACCGACCAGAGGGTGGCGGCACGGACCGGGGCAGGGCCGGCGGGCTGTATCTCGGTGAGCCGGCGGGACTGCTCTCCTGGGCGCGGCTGCCACTGCTGCCAGTCGGGCGGCGGCGGACCACCCTGGCGCTGCTTGGTGAGCACGGGCACGGCGGAGGACCGAGCGGCCGCGTCTCCTTCACTCCGCGCGCGGCCCGGCGCCTGCGCACCCCCCGGCGCGTGCGCGCCGCCCCGCCCCTGCGCGCCGCCCCGCCCCTGCGCGCGGCTGCGCCCTTGAGTGTCGGCCGGTCCCTGGTTGTCGGCCGGCTCCCGCCCCCGCTCCCCGTCGGATTCCTGTCTTCTGCCCGGATCTGTCACGGGACCCCCTCCCGGCCGGGTCCCTTCGCGGCAGCGGAGTGGCGCGTACGGCCCGGCGTCTTGTCGGCGCACGCCCCTCGAAGATCACCGGGGCGGCGTGGCCGACAGAGTAACCGCGCGCTCTCGCGCCTTCCCCGGTTGCGGGAGCAGGTGTGGCAGGACCGTGACAACTACGGGCGGACACCTACGGACGGACACCCACGGGCGGACGGCTACCGCCGTCGACCACGGGCGGTCAGCCACGGGCGCCGCCTACGGCGCTCACAGCCAGCCCGGCAGCGCTTCCGTCCGCTCCAGCCAACGCGCCGGCGGCGCCCCGGTCCTCGACGCGGAGATCACGCCCCCCGCGATGGCGCATGTCGTATCCACATCGCCGCCGACCTGGGCCGTGGTCCAGAAACCGCGCTCGAAATCGCCGAGAGCCCGCGCCGCCGACCAGAGGGCGAACGGCACGGTGTCATGCGCGCTGGTGCGCCGACCGCAGCCGAGAACCGCGGCCACCGTGCCCGCGTCGGCGTAGTCCAGCATGTCCCGCGCCCGGCGCAGCCCCGCCCCGACCGCGCTGCGCGGTACGAGCGCCACCACACCGTCGAGCAGCGCCTCCGGCGCCGGGGGCCCCGCGGGATCCGCGGCGAGAGCCGCTGCCGCCGCGACCGCCATGGCGCCCACCACGGCCTCGCGGTGCTGGTGAGTGGTGTAGGCGGAGATCTCGGCCTGATGCGTGGCCTGCTCCGGATCGTCCGCGTACCAGGCGCCGAGCGGAGCGATCCGCATGGCGGCCCCATTGCCCCACGAGCCCTGCCCGTTGAACAGCTCGGCGGCCAGTTCGCGCCAGTCGCCGCCCTCCCTGATCAACCGGAGCATACGGTTCACGGCGGGCCCGTAACCCCGGTCGAAGTCATGGTGCGCGGCGAAGGACAGGGCCAGTGCGTCCTGGTCGACACGGTGATGCGCGGCCAGGACGGCCAGGACCGACGCGGCCATCTCGGTGTCATCGGTCCACTGCCAGAGCCCCGGCGGCAGCTCGCGCCGTTTCAGCAGCGGATAGTTCGAGGGGACGAAGAACTGGGAACCGAGAGCGTCGCCCACCGCCAGCCCGCGCAGGCTCGCCACGGCGCGGTCGTAGCGCGGATCGGTTGGCCGGCCGGTTGAGGATTCGGCGGGTGTGGAATCAGCGGTCATCGCACGGTCATTCTATCCAGTACGCCCGTAGGGCTCGGGGGTGCGCCAGCGCTCGAACGGCTGGTCAAGCGTGTATCGCCCGTCCGCGCCAAGCAGCAGGGTGCGGGTCTCCCCGTTGCCCGGATTGGACAGGGACTCGAACTCCGCCACCGACCAGTGGAACCACCGCATACAGAACAGCCGCATGGTCAGTCCGTGGGTCACCAGCAGCACGTTCTCCGGCGAGTCCGGTGTCTCGAAGCTCCGGTGGAGGGATTCCAGGAACGCGCCGACGCGATCGTAGACATCGGCGCCCGACTCGCCCTGCGCGAAGCGGTAGAAGAAGTGCCCGTACGCGTCCCGGTAGCCCTTCTGCAGCCGCACGTCCTCCCGGTCCTGCCAGTTCCCCCAGTCCTGCTCGCGCAGCCGGGGTTCCTCCCGTATCCGCACCAGGTCGGGGTCGAGGCCGAACGCCTCGAACGTCTCGTGGGTGCGGCGGTAGGGGGAGACGAAGACGCTGACCGGCTCCCGGCCGAACAGCTCACGCAGGCGTACGCCGGTCTCCAGGGCCTGCCGCCTGCCCTTCTCGGTGAGCCGCAGGGCATGGTCGGGCTCGCGTTCGTACACCGTGTCGTCGTCGTTGCCTACCGACTCGCCGTGCCGGACGAGGACGATGCGCCGTGGTCGTGCCATGCAACGACCCTAGAACGGTCCGGATCGCGCCGTGTCACCGCCCGGTGCGGAGGGAGACCATCCGGCGTAGCGGCCTCCCGGGCGGCCGGGCGGTCGCAGGCGGCCGACAGCGGCCTCCCGGGCAAGGCCTGGCGACCTGATCACACCGTCCAGGTCGATTCGAGGTCGACGACGTCACCCGCAAGCGCGGCCACATCCGCGGCCGTCTGCGCGCGCAGCGTCAGCCGCTCCACCCGCTCGACCCGGTACTTTCCGTGCTCGGCCGCCGACTGCCACATGGACAGCACTATGAACTCGTGGCCGGGCGCCTCTCCGAACAGCCCGCGCACCATTCCCGGCGACCCCGCCATCGCGGGGTTCCAGACCTTCTCCTGCATCAGCGCGAAGTGCTCGACCCGGTCCTCGTGCACCCTGCAGTGCGCGACGCGCACCACGTCGGCGTCGGTGAAGCGCGGCTCGAAACCGGTCTTCACATCGAAGCGGTAATCGAAGAGTTTGACCTGAATGTCGCGATGCGTTCCCGACTGTGCGGCGGCGAGCCGGTCGTGTGAGCGCGCCATGAACGAGTCGTAGAACGCGCGGCTCTCCCAGAACGAGAAGACGTGCGCGACGCCCGGCCTCGCTCTGCTCCATCCTCCGCTCTGCCCCCGGAACCCCGGCTCACCGAGCAACCCCGCCCATTTCCGCTGCCCGCGCTCGAAACCGCGACGGTCGGTCACGGTGCAGCGAATCCACTTGACCAGCACCGCGCCATCGTACGGCGCGGAACGTGGCATCGGTCACGCTCCTCGTGGACGGGACAGAGCCGCCGTTCCGACGGCCGACGAGGCGAGTATCGGCCAACGTGGCGTCAACTGGACAGATCGCGAGGCGAGTTGTCAGCGCCCCGGACTAGCCTTGTCCCAAGGCTCGGAGATCCGGCCAGGTTCGGAAGAGGGGGAAGACTGGTGAACAGCCTCAACAGAGGGGTGGAGAAGATCGAGGTCACGCTCAAATGGGACCCCAGTCCCCTGGGCGCTCCCCCGCACGATCTCGACCTGGTCGCCGCGACGTACACCTCCGACGCCCCCAGTGGCGCTCCCGCCTATCTGGTCCATTTCGACAGCCGTTCGCCGGACGGCACGATCACGCTGGACCGGCAGAGCCGGACGGGGCAGGGATTCGGCTCCGACGAGGAGATGACGCTGGAGCTGGTGCGGCTGGCGCCCTCCTACACCCGCGTCCTGGTGGGCGTGGCCATCCAGCAGCGCGACGGGCGGCGGACGTTCAGCGACATAGTCAATGCCTCGGTCCGTGTCCTGGAGGGGTACACGGAGCTGGCCGCCCATGACTTCGCCGGGGTGACCGGTTCCACGGCTGCCACGTTCGCGGAGTTCACCCGGGACGCCTCGGGTGCCTGGCACTTCCGTACGGCGATCCGCGGATTCGACACCGACCTCCAGTCCTTCGGCGCCCTGATGGGCGGCGCCTGACCCGCGATGGGCGGCGCCTGACCGCGACGGCCCCGAGGGGCGGCGGCCACTCGGGCCACCGCCCCTCGGGGGGACTTACCGCGCCACGGCTCAGCTGCAGCCGCTGGTGGAGCCGCATCCCTCGCAGATGTAGCAGGACCCGGCCCGCTGCATCTTCGTGCCGCAGGAGAAGCAGAGCGGCGCGTCGGCGCTGATACCGAGCTGCATCTCGACCAGTTCGGCCGAGGTGTGCGCCTCCTTGGGCGCCGGGACCACGGCCGCCGACGGCCCGGCCGGCGTCGGGGTGACCGCCTTCAGCGTCTCCTGGCGACGCGGGGCCGACTGGGCCAGATTCTCGATGTCCATGTCGTCATCGTCCATGGACGGCTCGTACGAACCGGTGTCCAGGTGACGCTGACGCTCCTCGGCGGAGTGGATACCGAGGGCCGAGCGGGTCTCGAACGGGAGGAAGTCCAGCGCGAGGCGGCGGAAGATGTAGTCGACGATCGATTGCGCCATCCTTACGTCCGGGTCGTCCGTCATGCCGGCCGGCTCGAAGCGCATGTTGGTGAACTTCGATACGTAGGTCTCCAGCGGGACGCCGTACTGCAGACCGACCGAGACCGCGATCGAGAAGGCGTCCATCATGCCCGCGAGGGTCGAGCCCTGCTTGGACATCTTGAGGAAGACCTCGCCGAGACCGTCATCGGGGTAGGAGTTGGCGGTCATGTAGCCCTCCGCGCCGCCCACCGTGAAGGAGGTGGTCAGACCGGGGCGGCCCTTCGGGAGACGCTTGCGGACCGGGCGGTACTCGATGACCTTCTCCACCGCCTGGCGGATGGTGTCCTCGGCCTTCTCCGCGACCTTCTCGTTCTTCTCGTCCTTCTTCTTCGCGGAGAGCGGCTGACCGACCTTGCAGTTGTCGCGGTAGATGGCGAGCGCCTTGACGCCCATCTTCCACGCCTCGAAGTAGACCTCTTCGACGTCCTCGACGGTGGCGGTCTCCGGCAGGTTCACCGTCTTGGACAGCGCGCCGCTGATCCACGGCTGGATCGCCGCCATCATGCGGACGTGGCCCATGGCGGAGATGGAGCGCTCGCCCATCGCGCAGTCGAAGACCTCGTAGTGCTCGGTCTTCAGGCTCGGCGCGTTGATCACATTGCCGTGCTCGGCGATGTGGGCGACGATCGCCTCGATCTGCTCCTCCTGGTAGCCCAGCCGGCGCAGGGCCCGCGGGACGGTGCCGTTGACGATCTGCATCGAGCCGCCGCCGACCAGCTTCTTGAACTTGACCAGCGCGAGGTCGGGCTCCAGTCCCGTGGTGTCGCAGGACATCGCGAGACCGATGGTGCCGGTGGGCGCGATGACCGAGGCCTGCGCGTTGCGGAAGCCGTTCTTCTCGCCCAGCCGGAGCACGTCCTGCCAGGCCTCCGTGGCCGCGGCCCAGACCGGGGTGTCCAGGTCGTCGACCCGGGGCGCGGTGGCGTTGGCGTCGGAGTGCTGCTTCATGACGCGCTTGTGCGGCTCGGCGTTGCGGGCGTATCCGTCGTACGGGCCGACGACCGCGGCGAGCTCGGCGGAGCGGCGGTACGAGGTGCCGGTCATCAGCGAGGTGATGGCGCCGGCCAGCGAGCGGCCGCCGTCGGAGTCGTACGCGTGGCCCGTGGCCATCAGCAGGGCGCCGAGGTTGGCGTAACCGATGCCGAGCTGACGGAAGGCGCGGGTGTTCTCACCGATCTTCTGCGTCGGGAAGTCCGCGAAGCAGATGGAGATGTCCATCGCGGTGATGACCAGCTCGACCACCTTGGCGAAGCGCTCGGACTCGAAGGACTGGGTGCCCTTGCCGTCGTCCTTGAGGAACTTCATCAGGTTCAGCGAGGCCAGGTTGCACGAGGTGTTGTCCAGGTGCATGTACTCACTGCACGGGTTCGAGCCGTTGATCCGGCCGGACTCGGGGCAGGTGTGCCAGCGGTTGATGGTGTCGTCGTACTGGATGCCCGGGTCGGCGCAGGCCCACGCCGCCTCGGCCATCTTGCGGAACAGTGACTTCGCCTCGACCTCTTCGATGACCTCACCGGTCATCCGGGCGCGCAGCCCGAACTTGCCGCCGGCCTCGACGGCCTTCATGAACTCGTCGTTCACCCGGACCGAGTTGTTGGCGTTCTGGTACTGGACGGACGTGATGTCGTCGCCGCCCAGGTCCATGTCGAAGCCCGCGTCACGCAGGGCGCGGATCTTCTCCTCTTCCTTGACCTTGGTCTGGATGAAGTCCTCGATGTCGGGGTGGTCGACATCGAGGATGACCATCTTGGCCGCGCGGCGGGTGGCGCCACCGGACTTGATGGTTCCGGCGGAGGCGTCGGCGCCGCGCATGAAGGAGACCGGGCCGGAGGCGTTGCCTCCGGAGGAGAGGAGTTCCTTGGAGGAACGGATCCGGGAGAGGTTCAGACCGGCGCCCGAGCCTCCCTTGAAGATCATCCCCTCTTCCTTGTACCAGTCGAGGATCGAGTCCATGGAGTCGTCGACGGACAGGATGAAGCAGGCGGAGACCTGCTGCGGCTGGGGCGTGCCGACGTTGAACCACACCGGCGAGTTGAAGCTGAAGACCTGGTGCAGGAGGGCGTACGCCAGCTCGTGCTCGAAGATCTCGGCGTCCGCGGGCGAGGCGAAGTACTGGTGGTCCTCGCCGGCCTTGCGGTACGTCTTCACGATCCGGTCGATGAGCTGCTTGAGGCCGGTCTCGCGCTGCGGGGTGCCGAGGGCCCCGCGGAAGTACTTGCTGGTGACGATGTTGACCGCGTTCAGAGACCAGAAGTCGGGGAACTCGACGCCACGCTGCTCGAAATTGACCGAGCCGTCGCGCCAATTGGTCATGACGACGTCACGGCGCTCCCAGGCCACCTCGTCGTACGGGTGCACGCCGGGGCTCGTATGAATGCGCTCGATACGCAGCCCCTTGCCGCCGGCCTTGGCCCCCTTGGCTCGGGAACCTCGTGCCGAGCCGCTCGCCGTCTCTGTCATGCCGCCTCCCATATACGTACAAAAACGCGCCGAAGTGCCATGTTCTTCCCGTGGCACGGCGTGTGTGTCTGATGCCTCGGGTGCGCACAGGCGCACCCGTGACAGGTCTTCGTCACCGCGGAGCGGCCAGGATCGGGCCGGCCGGTCAGTCCGCGGCGATGGCGGGTACGGGGACCGCACGGCCCCCGTCGACGCCGGTTTCCTCTGAGGGGGGCCGCTCGCGCAGTTCCGCGATGGCGGCCTCGAAGTCTTCGAGCGAGTTGAACGCCCGGTACACGGATGCGAAGCGCAGGTAGGCGACGAGGTCGAGTTCCTGCAGTGGGCCGAGTATGGCCAGTCCCACGTCGTGGGTGGTCAGCTCGGCGCTCCCGGTGGCGCGCACCGCTTCCTCGACCCGCTGGCCGAGCTGCGCGAGGGCGTCCTCGGTGACCGGCCGTCCCTGGCATGCCTTGCGCACGCCGGAGATGACCTTGGTACGGCTGAAGGGCTCGGTCACGCCGCTGCGCTTGATCACCATCAGTGAGGCGGTCTCCACCGTGGTGAAACGGCGGGAGCAGTCGGGGCACTGACGACGGCGGCGGATCGACGTCCCGTCGTCGGTGGTGCGACTGTCGACGACACGGCTGTCGGGGTGCCTGCAGAAGGGACAGTGCATGGTTCCCTACCCTCCTTACACAGCGCGACTGAATAGCCCCGTCAGGGCCCGGAAACGAGCCCCTCGAAGCACCTCCAGCATAGGCGATGGCTTCACCCCCGAAAGCGGGGGGACCACAACTTCTGGGTGGCTGCGACAATCCAACCACTAGATCTGGGGTTTGACCGCATCCTATGCCCCGGCGCGTGTCGCGTGTCGAGGCGGGTGCCGACACGGGCGCCGGGAGGGCGCGGGGCCGGATCCGGCGGCGGATTCACGGGGCCGGGCGGACCGGCCACGAGAGTACGGGAAGGGCGCGGCGCACGGCCTTCCGGGCCGCCCGGTGGAACACTGGCCCCGCCGCGGAGGGCGGCGGCCGGGAGCAGGACGGTACGGTGGCGACCGGCCCCGCACCGCGACCATTGAGCCTGCCTATACACCCAGTCAGATGCTCAAGACGGTCTCTCCGCAATTTTTCACTCGAACGTGTGTTTGGCGCAACCTTTCGAAAGCTACTACCGTTGTCCAGCTAGGGAGAACATTTCGAGAGGGGCCGACGTGACCACCACCGCAGACAGCGCCACCATCACTGCCCAGGACCGCTCCCAGAGCCGACTCGAGCCGGTGCATGCCATGAATGACGTACTCACGAACCCGGAGGGCGCCAAGCCCACACGTTCGTTGCCCGGCCGACCTCCAGGAATCAGGGCGGACAGCTCGGGTCTCACGGACCGGCAGCGACGGGTCATCGAGGTCATCCGTGACTCCGTGCAGCGGCGCGGATACCCGCCTTCGATGCGGGAGATCGGCCAGGCCGTGGGCCTCTCCAGCACCTCTTCGGTCGCCCATCAGCTGATGGCTCTGGAGCGCAAGGGCTTCCTGCGGCGTGACCCGCACCGGCCGCGGGCGTACGAGGTGCGCGGCTCCGACCAGCCGAGCACCCAGCAGACGGACACGACCGGCAAGCCCGCCGCCTCGTATGTCCCGCTGGTCGGCCGGATCGCCGCAGGCGGACCGATCCTCGCGGAGGAGTCCGTCGAGGATGTCTTCCCGCTCCCCCGCCAGCTGGTGGGTGACGGAGAGCTGTTCGTACTGAAGGTCGTCGGTGACTCGATGATCGAGGCCGCGATCTGCGACGGCGACTGGGTGACGGTCCGCCGTCAGCCGGTCGCGGAGAACGGCGACATCGTCGCCGCGATGCTGGACGGCGAGGCGACGGTCAAGCGCTTCCGGCGCGAGGACGGTCATGTCTGGCTGCTCCCGCACAACGCGGCGTACCAACCGATCCCCGGTGACGAGGCGACGATCCTCGGCAAGGTGGTGGCGGTCCTGCGCCGGGTGTGAGCACTCCACCGGCTCCGACCGGGCCCCGGAACCCACTGCGCCGGTTCCGGGGCCCTGCTGTGTGTCGGGGACCTCAGTGCCCCTCGGCCTGGGCCACCGCGTCGATCGACGCGAGGGAGCGCCGTACCTGATTACGGTCCGTGGTGTACCAGAAGTCGGGCAGTGACGCCCGCAGGAAGCTTCCGTACCGCGCGTTCGCCAGCCTCGGGTCCAGTACGGCCACGACGCCCCGGTCCCCGCTCGCCCGCACCAGACGTCCGGCGCCCTGGGCCATCAGCAGGGCGGCATGCGTCGCCGCCACGGCCATGAACCCATTGCCGCCGGCCTCCTCGACCGCCTTCTGCCGTGCGCTCATCAGCGGATCGTCGGGGCGGGGGAAGGGAATCCGGTCCATCACCACGAGCTGGGAGCTGGGGCCCGGCACATCGACGCCCTGCCACAGGGACAGCGTGCCGAACAGACAGGTCTTCGGATCGGCGGCGAACGCCTTGATCAGCTCGCCGAGCGTCTCCTCGCCCTGGAGCAGGATCGGGGCGTCGAGCCTGCCCCGCAGCTCCTCGGCGGCCGCCTGGGCGGCCCGCATCGAGGAGAAGAGCCCGAGCGTACGGCCCCCCGCCGCCTCCACCAGCTCCGCCAGCTCATCCATCATGTCGTCGCGTGAGCCCTCCCGGCCGGGCGTGGCCAGATGGCGTGCGACATAGAGGATGCCCTGCTTGCGGTAGTCGAAGGGCGAGCCGACATCGATGCCCTTCCACTGCGGGACGTCGTCGCCCTCGGTGCCCTCCGGCGCCAGCCCCAGCGAGGCGCCCACGCCGTTGAAGTCGCCGCCGAGCTTCAGCGTCGCGGAGGTGAGCACGACGGAGCGGTCGGTGAAGAGCTTCTCCCGCAGCAGCCCCGAGACCGAGAGCGGGGCGACGCGCAGGGACGCGCCGAACCGGTCGTGCCGTTCGTACCAGACCACGTCCCACTCGGAACCGTTGGCGATCCGCTCGGCCACGCTGTGGACGGATTCGACGGAGGCCAGCGCCTGCTTCCGTACGACATCCTCGTCCTGGACGGACTTGTCACGGGTCGAGCCGAGCGCCGAGATGACCGTACGGGCCGCGTCGCGCAGCGCCATCAGCGCGTAGCCGAGGTCCTCGGGGATCTCTTCGAGCCGCCCGGGGAGGGCCAGCTCCATCAGCCGCTCGAAGGTCTCGGCCGCCGTCTGGAGGGCGTCCGCCGCCTTCTCGTTGACCAGCTTCACCGAGCGGCGCACGGCGCGGTGGACCTGCCCCGGGGTCAGCTCGCCGGTGGCGACTCCGGTGACCCGCGAGACCAGCTCATGGGCCTCGTCGACGATCAGCACCTCGTGCTGCGGAAGCACCGGGGCGCCCTCGATCGCGTCGATCGCCAGAAGCGCGTGGTTGGTGACGACGACATCGGCGAGCTTGGCGCGCTCACGCGCCAGCTCGGCGAAGCACTCCGCGCCATAGGCGCATTTCGTCGCCCCCAGGCATTCCCGCGACGAGACGGAGACCTGGGACCAGGCGCGGTCGGAGACCCCGGGGGTCAGATTGTCGCGGTCGCCGGTCTCCGTCTCGTCCGCCCAGTCCCGTATGCGCAGCAGGTCCTGGCCCAGCTTGCTGGTGGGCGCGGCCGCCTCGAACTGGTCGAAGAGGCCGTCCTCCTCGTCCTGCGGCACCCCCTCGTGCAGCCGGTGCAGACAGAGATAGTTCGAGCGGCCCTTGAGCATGGCGAACTCCGGCCGCCGCCGCAGCAGGGGATGCAGGGCGTCGACCGTACGCGGAAGGTCTCGCTCCACGAGCTGGCGCTGCAGCGCCAGGGTGGCCGTGGCCACCACGACCCGCTCGCCGTGGGCCAGGGCCGGCACCAGATAGCCCAGTGACTTACCGGTGCCGGTGCCGGCCTGGACGAGCAGATGGGACGGGGCGTCGATGGCTTCGGCGACGGCCTCGGCCATGGTGACCTGGCCTGGCCGTTCCACACCGCCGACGGAGCTGACGGCGGCGTGCAGGAGCTCGGGGAGTGATGGCTTCGTCATAGCCCGACCACCCTACGGGGCCCCGCTGACAACGGAGGTCACTCGCCCGCCCGCCGGACGGCGAGCGGGTTCGGCACCGTACCGTGCACGGCGGCGTGCGGCCGGTGGGAACGGTCCCGGTAGCCGTCGAGATGCAGCCGGTTCCGGTTGAGGCAGAGGCGCTCGATGCGGGGCGTGAGCAGGTCGAATGTCTCGAACCGCTCCTTCAGTTCGGGGAACCGTGACTGGTACCGGAGGATCTCCGCCCGTACGAGGGACCAGAACTCGTCCTCGGGCACGCCCAGTTGGTCCTGGCACAGCGGTGCGAGATAGCGGAAGACGCCGACGAAGAGCCCTGAATGGATGAACTGGGTGAGGAAGGACGGCTCTTCCGTCAGCAGGACGCTCTTCACGTCCTCGGGCATCGAGTCGTGCTCGGGCAGCGGCCGCGCGCTGATGTTCACATCGTCGACGAAGTCCTTGATCGCGAGCCGTACCGGCACGTCCTGGCCGTCGAAGACGACGATGGCGTTCTCACCGTGCGGGGAGAAGACCGTCCCGTAGCGGTAGAGGAAGTGCAGCAGGGGCGGCAGCAGCGCGGCGAAGAGCCGCTGGAGCCAGTCGGCGGGCGTGAGTCCCGAACGCGCGACCAGTTCGGCGGTGAACGCCAGGCCGTGCGGATCCGTATGGATGAGGGAGGCGAGTGTACGGGCGCGCTCACCGGAGGCCAGGCGGGTCTGGAGGGGCTCGCGCCAGATCGCGCCGAGCAGTTCCTTGTACTGGTACGGGACCTCGGGGAGGTGATCGTAGAGGGGATGTTCAACCGTGACGGAGGCGACCTCACCGAGCAGGATCACCCCGCATTCGTCGCGGAGGAAGGTGTCCGAGTCGCGCACCCCGTGCATCCACGCGGTGACGGCGGGGGCGGCGAGCGTGCGCTCCGTGGGGAGGCCGCGCCAGACGAGGGTGTTGAGGATGGACAGCGGCAGTTTGACCGTGTGCCGGTCGGGCCGTCCGAGGTTGAGGAAGGTACGGATGGACTGCTGCGGCAGCCGGAGATCACCGTCGGTGGGGAGCGGGACGATCGCTCCCTCGGCTATGGCGGGGGCGTAGAGCTGGAGCAGTACCTCGTCCCACTGCCAGGGGTGCACAGGGAGGTAGAGATAGCCGGCGGGGTCGAGCCCCCGGCCGCGGAGTACGGAGTCGAAGCGCTCGCGGACGGCGTCGTCGAGCTCGCCGGCGTAGAGCCGGTCCGGCGTGTCCAGCGAGCCGACTCCCCGGTACGTGGCGAGCGAGGTGCTGGCCGCGATCCAGGGCAGCTGGGTGGGCGTACGGGCCTCGGGCGCCCAGCGGTCGGCGTCGGTGGCGGAGAAGCCGCCCCGGCCCTTGTTGAGGACGATCCAGGGGTGGCCGGTCTGGTGACCTTCGAGTTCGGCGTAGCCGAGGTCGGCGAGGCGTGCGGCGCTGAGGGCGGTGTGGTCGAGCTTCGCGTCGGCCGCGATGGTGGTGGTGAGCTCGCGGACGAGATGGCCGAGGGTCGCGCCGTCGAGGGCGAGCAGCCGGCGGGACAGCAGCAGGAAGCGCAGGGGATCGGTGAAGCGGCGGCCGTCGCAGGCGAGGGAGCCGGGCTCGACGCGCCAGCTGCCGTAGGCGCCGCGTGTCGCGCGGAAGGTGAGCGTCTCACCGCCGTCGAGAGTCAGGGCGTACGGGAGTCCGTCCGCCGCCGGGACCGGTGCCGCCGCCGGGACCGCCGGCTCTGCCGCTCCCCGGACAGGTGCCGGCTCGATGATCTCCTCGTACGCGAACTCACCGATCAGTTTGGCGAGAAGGCGGCCGGCGGCCCGCTCCCAGGCCCGCGGGTTCAGCTCGGGTGGGGAGAACAGCCCGCCCGGCTCGGTGGCACGAGTGGAACCGTTGGAGCCGCTGGATTCGCTGGGGGATATGGGGCCGGTGGGGCCGGCGGAGTCATGGGTCGCAGGGGACGTCGGCACGTGGACTCCTCGGGGAGGGAACCGATGGGAACGAGGTCATCGAGCTGTAGGTCGATCGAGCGGGGCGGGCATCGCGGCGGAAGGGGCGTCGCGGCGGGCTGAGCGTCGAGGCGGGCCGGCCAAGGGGAGCCGATCGTTCACAGCAGGTCGCGCAGGGCACGTTCGCGGACCATGAGAGCGGCTCGTTTGCCGGGCAGATCGACTTCCGCGGAGAACCGGAAGCCGGCGCTGAGGAAGGCGGAGACGGAGGGCGTGTTACGGAGGTCGGGCTCGGCGATCACGCGCCCGCAGCGCGGACGGTGGTCGAGGACGAGATCGGAGACGGCTCCGAGGAGGGTCGTGCCGACTCCGCGGCCGCGGTTGGCGACGCCTCCCACCAGGAGATGGATCCCGGTGTCGTGCGGGCGCGCGGGGTAGTGCCGTGCGAGCGGGTCGAGGTCCGCGCGGTAGATCTCCCAGTAGCTCATCGGGACCCCGTCGAGCACACCGAGACAGGGGACGCTGCGGCCGTCGCCTTCGAGCTGCGGGCGCAGGTGGGCGGCGGTGACCTCGTCCGGCCCCGCCAGCTCCCAGAAGGCGGCGACGGCGGGGTCGTTCATCCAGCGGCTGATCAGCGCCACATCGCGGGCGAGGCGTACCGGCACGAGCTGGAAGACACCCGTGGAAGTGGCGGCGGGACCCCATCCGGCCGGGGCGTCGAGCAGATCTCCGCCGGCGGGGTCGTCGCGCGACGGGGTCAGGGCCATCGGATCACCCTCTCCGAACAGTGCGACGAGTTCGTCGGACCACCGCATGTCGAGGGTGTCGTCGGTGCCCCCGCCCGTACGCGGGGTGGGGCCGGCTCCGGTGTCGGTGCCGGCATCGGTGGGAGACACAGGGGAGTTCTCCTCTCGGCGGTGTGGACGATTCATGCCCTTCAACGGCGAAGGGGGTTGGCGATGGTGACGTAGACGGACTGGGTGTCGACGGGCCCGACGAGTTCGTCGAGGCCGTGCAGCCGGGTGAGCATGTTGGCCTTGCAGCGGAGGGTGGAGGCCTCCAGGAGCCGCTCGGGCAGCGGTGAGCCGAGCCCGGCCGCCCCGGCGAGGAACTGGCGGAAGGCGGCGATCAGTACGCGTTCATCGGCGAGGCCCTGCGCGCCGAACGCGCCGATCAGACCGAAGACGTTGTTGATGCCGAGGTAGTAGGCGAAACGCTCGTCGGTGACGTCGTCGGAGACGAAGGTGTCGCTGGCGGCGCCGATGCCGGGCAGCCTGCGTTCCAGCGCGGCACGGTGGGACTCGCGGAAGTAGTAGCCCTGGTTGTCGCGGTAGCGCCCGCCGACGGGCCAGCCCGCGGCGTCCAGGAGGACCAGGGTGTTCTGCTGGTGTGCCTCCAGGGCGATGCCCGCCGTACCGTCCAGCCAGAGCACCGGGCGTACGACCTGGTCCAGGTAGCGCAGGAACCACTCGGCGGCCACGGCCCCGCCGGAGCGGCCGGTGCGGGCGGCGAGCGTGGAGACGATCCCGGCCAGCCGCGACCGCATGCCGGTGCGGCCCGGGCAGGGGCGCGCCGCGGTGAGTCCGGCGATGCAGACGGCGTCGTCCCCGGCGGTGAACGGGTTGTGGCGCAGCATGACGTCGAGTCCGGTCACGGCTTCGCCGTCCTCGGTGTCGACGCCGAGCCAGGCGGGGTCGCGGACGATGTCGAAGCCGGGGTGGGCGGCCTGCCACTCCTTGGCGAGTCCGCTGCGCAGCAGCCGCTGGACCTCCACGCCGCGGTGCAGTTCCTTGCGGAGGTTCTCGCGGCGGGAGTTGGTGATGCGTACCCCGAGGGAGAGCTTGAGCATGGCGGGGGCGCCGGGCCGGTAGACGGTACGGATCGAGGAGGTGGGGTGCCAGGGTGCGCCGTGGGCGCCCAGGTCGTGGAGGAGACCGGCGTCGAAGAGGCGGGCCACGGCGGGGCGGTGCCTCACCTCACGTGCCTGCCAGGGGTGGAGGGGCAGGGCGACGGTGTGTTCGGGAAGGGGGACGTCGCCGAGCAGGCGCGCCGTGAGCTTCTCGGCGGGCAGGACGCGGCCCTGCTCGGTCCAGGCGGAGTCGGTGGCGAGTACGGACCGGTCGACGGCCATCCAGTGCAGCGGGAACGAGCCGCGCGACTCCGGTGAGTAGAGCCGTGCCTCGGCCTCGGAGAGCCCTTCCCTGCTCTTGGGCGTGGGGTGCAGGGGGTGGCCGAGGAGGAGCGACTGCTCGGCGGTGAGGAAGAGGTCGGCGTCGGGCGCGGCTTCTGGGCGGCGTCGCCGCTCGGTGAGGAAGTCGGCGGTGTGGAGCAGGGAGTTGGCGACTCTGCCGACCAGTTCTCCGCCCTGGTAGCGGCCCGACTCCCGGCCCAGGAGGGCGGCGACGGTGACGGCCTCGGCGGCGGGGGCGTCCCGGGGGGCGCTTTCCAGGAATGGCATCCCGAAGCGGTGCCAGCCCGTCACCGACCAGTACCGGACGGGGACGAGCAGTGCGGTGCCGCTGGCGTGGAGGGGGATCCGCAGGACGTGGTCCTCGGGGCGGGGCAGATCGTTCTCCCTGACCCAGCAGCGCAGCAGATTCTCGACGGCCGCCGCGTCGGCGGCCTTCAGCGGATCGGGGTGGTCGAGCTGGTCGGCCACCGGGACTCCGGCGAATGTGTCGGCACCGGTGGCGAGTTGGCCGTCGAAGCCGCCCGTCGGCTGCCGTGGCACCGTCGTCGGCTCGACGGTGCCGGAGGCGCGGGACGCGTCCTGCCCCCGGTCGTGTTCTCCGGGGTGGGCGGTGGGGCGGCCGGCGGCCTCGGGCACATCAGGTGCGGGGGTGGAGTTCACGGCGGGGGCTTCCTTGTGAGGGTGTCCGGGGGCAGTTCTAGGGGCCGGTTTCTTTCCGGCGGAGTGCGGCGCGCTCGGCGGCGGCCAGGGCGTCGGCGAAGCGGTCGAGGACCGCGACGGCCTGCTCGTCGGTGAGCGTGAGCGGCGGGAGCAGCCGTACGACGGCTGCCTGACGTCCGCCCAGTTCCACGATGAGGCCGCGGCTCAGACACTCCCGCTGGACGGCTGTGGCGAGGGCCGGATCCGGCGGGGCCGGGTCACCGGCTTCCGGGACGACGAGTTCCACACCGATCATGAGACCACGGCCGCGCACGTCTCCGATACAGGAATGGCTGGCCGCCAGCCCCTGGAGCTGCCCCAGCATGCGCGCGCCGAGGATCGCGGCGCGGTCGGCGAGGTGGTTCTCCCGTACGTAGGCGAGGGTGGCCGCGCCCGCCGCCATCGCGAGCTGGTTGCCGCGGAAGGTGCCGGCGTGGGCGCCGGGCGGCCAGCAGTCGAGATCCGAGTGGTAGACGATCACGGCCAGCGGGAGGGAACCGCCGATGGCCTTGGACATCACCATCACATCGGGGGTGATCCCGCTGTGCTCGACGGCCCAGAAGGTGCCGGTCCTGCCGACCCCGGTCTGCACCTCGTCGGCGATGAGGGGGATGGAACGGGTGGCGGTGATCTCGCGCATCCTGCGCAGCCAGTTGTCGGGGGCGGGGATCACCCCGCCCTCGCCCTGCACCGGTTCGAGGATCATCCCGGCGGGGGTGGCCAGGCCGCCCTTGGGGTCGTCGAGGAGGTTCTCGGTCCAGCGGGCGGCGAGTTCGGCACCGCGCTCCCCGCCGATGCCGAACGGGCAGCGGTACTCGTACGGATACGGCAGCCGGGTCACCCGTACGTCCTCGGCTCCTCCGGAGGCGGCGAGGGCTCCGGCCGTCATCCCGTGGTACGCGCCGGTGAAGGCGAGGAGCCCGGAACGGCCGGTGGCGGTACGGACGAGCTTGAGCGCGGCCTCGACGGCGTCGGTGCCCGCGGGGCCGCAGAACTGCACCCGGGCGTTGTCGGCGAACCGCGGTGGCAGGGTGGCGAACAGCTCGGTGGTGAACGCGTCCTTGACGGGTGTCGCCAGGTCGAGGACATGGAGCGGGGCCCCGGAGTCGAGGACCTTCCTGATCGCGTCGAGCACGACCGGATGGTTGTGCCCCAGGGCCAGCGTGCCCGCGCCGGAGAGGCAGTCCAGATACCGCCGCCCGTCGGCGCCTTCGATGGTCAGTCCCCGCGCGCGCACGGGCACGATGGGCAGGGACCTCGCATAGGTGCGGGCCGCCGATTCCCGTAAGGACTGCCGCCGGAGAATGCCCTCGTGGGCGACGGTCGGTGCCGCTGGAAGGGGTTCGGTCACGGCCACGGCTGTCGGTCCTCCCGTTGTCACACTTCGTGTCACAGTCAGTCAGTTGTCGTTCGTCGTCTGTCAGTACGGCGCTCGCCCGCCGAATGTTCGACCGGTGCACGCCGACGTGAGACGGGGCGCCCGTCCCTTACGTACAAACGACGGGAAGTGCCCGGGATCACGGGCAGTTGAAAGATCCTTGGGACGCGGAACCGCCGCCCTGCCGCACGCCGTCGCCATCGGCACCGGCATAGTGGGGGGCCGTCGTCCCGGCTCCGGTACCGCGACCGGGGCGCACCATACGTTTCACCGTTCCGAATTGTCCGAAGTCCCAGGGGGATCACGCCATGCGACCCATTCGCACCACGCTCGCCGCACGCCGTGGAAGGAGCCCACGGCGCAGAACCTCCCCCGTCCTCGCCTCGGCGGCGATGGCCGCGGCGCTCGCGCTGACGGCCACGGCCTGCGGGCCGGAGGAGGACAACGCCACCGGTCAGGCGAGCGACGCCGCCACCGCCTCGTCCGACGGCAAGATCCAGATACCCGACGAGCTCAAGGACCGGCTCAAGGAGCGCGGTTTCGATCTGGACAAGTGGAGGAACGGCGAGTGGAAGAACTGGGACAAGGACACCTGGCTGCGTGAGGCCAAGGACTACATCAACCCGATCATCGAGGGTCTCTGGGACCCGGACCGGATGCGGGACGCGGAGAAGCCGCCGGAGAAGGCCGTCGCGGAACAGGACATCTCCGGCGACGCGGGCGTGACCGACCCGACTCCGGATCCGGTCACCGCGCAGGCCGTGAACGCGCCGTACCGCGAGAACGCCGCCGAGGCGGGCAAGTTGTTCTTCGACGGCCCCGAGGGGTCGATGGTCTGCTCCGCGACCGTGGTCGAGGACCCGGCCCACCCCGGCAAGTCCAACCTGGTGTGGACCGCGGGCCACTGCGTGCACGCGGGCAGGACCGGCGGCTGGTACCGCAACCTCGCCTTCGTCCCGTCGTACAACAACAGCGGTCTGTCGACGGCCGATCTGGAGACGGCCCCCAAGGAGCAGATCGCTCCGGAGGGCGTGTGGTGGGCCGACTGGGCACAGACCTCCGAGCAGTGGATCTCGCAGGGCGCCTCGACCGGCGGCCAGGGGGCTCCGTACGACTTCGCGGTCGTCCATGTCACTCCGGAGAAGGGCGGCACCGGCAAGTCCCTGGAGGAGACGGTCGGTTCTGCGCTGCCTGTGGAGTTCAACGCTCCGGCCACCCCGCAGATCGACGCCATGACGGCGACCGGCTACCCGGCGGCGCCGCCGTTCGACGGCCAGAAGCTCTTCCAGTGCCAGGACAAGCCGGGCCGGCTGTCGCTGACGGCCGACGACCCGACGATGTACCGGGTCGGCTGCACCATGACCGGTGGCTCGTCCGGTGGCGGCTGGGTCGCGAACGGCGCGGACGGCAGGCCGGCCCTGGTGTCCAACACCTCCATCGGTCCGGTCACGGCGGGCTGGCTCGCCGGACCGCGTCTCGGTGAGGTCGCCGAGGGCGTCTTCGACGGCGTCAGCGAGAAGTTCGCCGGTCAGTGACGCGCGGGCCCGTCCGGGGCCCGTACGCACGAAGGCCCGCCCCCTCCTCACGGAAGGGGCGGGCTTCGTCCTGTACGGACCCCGGGGCCTGCGGTCAGCCGGCCACCGGTACATACGGAGCGAGCGCGGCGGCCAGCTCCTCATGGACACGCGCCTTGAGGACCGTGCCCTCCGGGGCGTGTTCCTCGGAGAGCACCTCGCCCTCGGCATGGACCCGGGAGACCAACGAGCCCTCGGTGTACGGGAGAAGCACCTCGACCTCGACCTCGGGCCTGGGCAGCTCCTCGTCGATGAGCGTGAGCAGCTCGCCAATCCCCTGGCCGGTACGCGCCGAGACGGCGATCGCGTACCGCTCCGCGCGCAGCAGCCGCTGGACCACCAGCGGATCGGCCGCGTCGGCCTTGTTGATCACCACGATCTCGCGTACGTTCACCGCGCCCACATCGCGGATCACCTCACGCACGGCGGCGAGTTGCTCCTCCGGCGCGGGGTGCGAACCGTCCACCACGTGCACGATCAGATCGGAGTCACCGACCTCTTCCATCGTGGAGCGGAACGCCTCGACGAGGTGATGCGGCAGATGCCGGACGAATCCGACCGTGTCGGCCAGGGTGTAGATCCGGCCGCTCGGGGTCTCGGCCCGGCGCACGGTCGGGTCGAGGGTGGCGAACAGCGCGTTCTCCACCAGCACGCCCGCGCCGGTGAGCCGGTTGAGCAGTGAGGACTTGCCCGCGTTGGTGTATCCGGCGATCGCGACCGACGGCACCTTGTTGCGCCGCCGCTCCTGCCGCTTGATCTCGCGGCCGGTCTTCATGGCCGCGATCTCCCGGCGCATCTTCGCCATCTTCTCGCGGATGCGCCGCCGGTCCGTCTCGATCTTGGTCTCACCGGGACCGCGGGTGGCCATGCCGCCACCGCCGCCGCCACCCATCTGACGGGACAGCGACTGACCCCAGCCGCGCAGGCGCGGCAGCATGTACTGCATCTGTGCCAGCGCGACCTGCGCCTTGCCCTCACGGGACTTGGCGTGCTGGGCGAAGATGTCCAGGATCAGGGCCGTACGGTCGACGACCTTGACCTTGACGACGTCTTCGAGATGGATCAGCTGGCCGGGGCTCAGTTCACCGTCGCAGACGACGGTGTCGGCGCCGCTCTCCAGCACGATGTCCCGCAGCTCCTGGGCCTTGCCCGAGCCGATGTACGTGGCCGGATCCGGCTTGTCACGGCGCTGGATCACACCGTCGAGCACGAGCGCACCCGCCGTCTCGGCGAGCGCCGCCAGCTCCGCGAGTGAGTTCTCGGCGTCCTGTACGGTCCCCGAGGTCCATACGCCGACCAGCACCACGCGCTCCAGGCGCAGCTGCCGGTACTCGACCTCGGTGACGTCTTCCAGCTCTGTGGAAAGGCCCGCCACACGCCGTAGCGCGGCGCGCTCGGAACGGTCGAACTGATCGCCGTCCCGGTCTCCGTCGATCTCTTGGCTCCAGGCGACGTCCTCTTCCATCAGGGCATCGGCCCGAAGGCTTTCCGTGCGGGGGTCCGCGAAACGCTGTACGTCCTGGGAAGGGGAGGAAGAGGAGGTCATTGGATCCTTACGTCGAAGAGAAATCCGCTACGTCAGTCACAACGCGTGACGACGGGAAATGATTCCCGACCGCGTCGTCGACCATTCGATGGTGACACGGTTCCGTCCGGCCGTCACTCGGGTTTCACGCCCTGTTCCCGTGCGGCGCCCCGGTGCCGTGCGGTGCCCCGGTGCCGTGGGGCGTCCGGTCCGGTACGGCGTGCCGGTTCCGCGGGGCGTTCTGGTTGCCGGCCGGTGCCTCGGAGCGCCAGTCGGGGTGGCCGGGCATCGGCGGAGTCTTCTGCCGGTACAGCCACGCCGTGAAGAACGCGGACAGATCACGCCCCGCGACGGACGACGCCAGTTCGGTGAAGTCCGCCGTCGTCGCCGTCCCGTCCCGGTGGATCCGTACCCAGTCCCGTTCCAGGCGGGCGAAGGCCTGCTCGCCGACCTCATGGCGCAGCGCGTACAGCACCAGCGCGCTGCCGTCGTACATCACCGGCCGGAACAGGCTGATCGGCTGCCCCTCCACCGGCGGTTTCGGGCTCGCCGGAGGGCCGCCCGCCGCGCGCCAGCCGTTGGACTGCCGGTACGCCTCCCGCATCCGGGTCTCCATCGACTGCCCGGCGTGCTCCTGCGCGTAGCGCATCTCGTACCAGGTGGCGTGTCCCTCGTTCAGCCAGAGGTCGGACCACCTGCGCGGGGAGACGCTGTCGCCGAACCACTGGTGGGCCAGCTCATGGACCATGACCGAGTCGACGTACCACTCCGGGTATCCGGGCTGGGTGAACAGGGAGCGCTCGAAGAGCGAGAGGGTCTGGGTCTCCAGCTCGAAGCCGGTGTCGGCGCCCGCGACCAGCACACCGTAGTTCTCGAACGGGTACGGCCCGACCTGCCGCTCCATCCAGCCGATCTGGTCCGGCGTCTTCTTGAGCCACGGCTCCAGCCTCTGGCGGTCCGCGGCCGGCACCACGTCCCGTACGGGCAGTCCGCCGGGCCCCTGGCGACGCACCACGGCCGAGTCACCGATGGAGACCTGGGCCAGTTCGGTGGCCATGGGGTGGTGGGTGCGGTAGGTCCAGGTGGCGATCGCGCCCGCGCGTGCCCTGCCTTCCTGTACGCCGTTGGCCACGGCGGTCAGCCGTGCGGGCGCGGTGATCCGGAAGGTGAAGTAGGCCTTGTCGGCGGGGTGGTCGTTGCTGGGGAAGACGCGGTGGGCGGCGTCGGCCTGGTTGGTCATCGCCAGTCCGTCGCCGGTCCGTACCCAGCCGCCGCGGTTGCCCGTGGGGTCGCTGGTGTGGCTGACGGTGATCCGCATCCGCGCGCCGTCCTCGACCGGCGCGGCCGGGGTGATCACCAGATCCTCACCGGCCGTCGCGAAGCGCGCCGCCGCGCCGTTCACCTGGACCGAGCGGACCTTTCCGTGGGTGAAGTCCAGGTTGATCCGTTGCAGCCGCTGGGTCGTCTGGGCGTCGATCTTGGTGACGGCGTCCAGCGGCTTGGTGTTGTCGCCGCCGTAGGTGAAGTCGAGGTCGTAGGTGAGCACGTCGTAGCCGGGGTTGCCGAGCCGCGGGAAGAGCGGATCGCCGATGCCGAGCGGCTCGGGGGCGGGCAGGGTCGCGGCGACGAGGGAGACCGAGGCGGCGGCCAGCAGGGCGGCGCGCAGTCGGCGGTTGGTGAGGAGCATGCCCCACGGCTACCAGCGCCTCCCTGGCGCACCGTGACGGCGCGCTCCGCACCCACCCGAAAGGGGCAGGTCAGAGCGCGGGCACGGGCCGGATGCCGATCGGCACACGGTTGACGAACACCGTCCTGGCCGGACGAGCACTCCCGTGGCCGGACGAGCGCCGTCGTGATCGGACGAGCGCCGTCGTGATCGACGGACACACCCGGCGGAAGGGTCAGGCCGTCGCCGGCTGCTGGGCGCGGCTGACGTCGTACACCCCCGGTACGTCGCGCATCGCCCGCATCAGACCGGGCAGGCCCGCCGCGTCCGGCAGCTCCAGCGTGTACGTGTGCCGTACGCGCTGTTCGCTGGGGGGCTCCACGGTGGCCGCGACGATCGCGGCGCCCGCCGTGGCGATGGCTTCCGTGAGATCGGCGAGCAGCCGCGGACGCCCGAAGGACTCGGCGTACAGCGTGACCCGGCACTCCGGCGCGTCTCCCCAGCTCACCGCGACGGGGGCGCGGTCGAGAGCCCGCATCCGTTCCACCGCCCGGCACTCCTGCCGGTGGACGGTGACCACGCCGCCGCGGACCGCGAAGCCGGTGACGGCGTCGGGGGGTACGGGCGTGCAGCAGCCCGCCAGCCGGACCGTCGCGCCCGGCAGGTCCACCACGGCGTTGGCGACGTCCCGCCGGCCCGTGCTGACGGCGAGGGCCGCGCGGGGCGTGGCGGCGGGGAGCCCCACCGTTTCCGGGTGCGCCGCGAGCCATCCCGTGATCGCGATCCGGGCGGCGGCGGTACGGGCGTGGCTCAGCCACTCAGGGGACGGCCCCGAGACCGCGTCGCCGTCCAGCAGCAGCTGGACGGTGTCGCCGTCGCTCAGGACGGTGCTGAGTGTCGCCAGCCGGCCGTTGACGCGCGCCCCGATGCAGCCGTGCGCGGCCTCGCCGTACTGCGCGTACGCGGCGTCCACGCAGGTCGCCCCGGCCGGGAGCCCGAGCATGCCGCCCTCGGCGCGGAAGACGCTGATCTCCCGGTCCTGGGCGAGGTCCGCGCGGAGCGTGGTCCAGAAGGTGTCCGGGTCGGGCGCCGCCTGCTGCCACTCCAGCAGCCGCGAGAGCCAGCCGGGCCTGGTCGGGTCGGCGCGCTCGCCGTCCTGCGGCTCCCCGGCGGACTCCGTCGCGGTACCGGCCGGGGCGGCGGTCCCGGAGGCGGATCCCGTACCGTCCGGCGCGTTCGCGTTCTCCACGGACGCGTACGGATTGCCGAGGGCGACGACCCCCGCCTCGGCGACCTTGTGCATCTGGTGCGTACGGATGAGGACTTCGGCGACCGCCCCGTCGGGGCCGGCCACCGCGGTGTGCAGCGACTGGTACAGGTTGAACTTGGGCGCGGCGATGAAGTCCTTGAACTCGGAGATGACCGGCGTGAAACAGGTGTGCAGCTCGCCCAGGACCGCGTAACAGTCGGCGTCCTCGCCGACGAGCACCAGCAGCCGTCCGAAGTCCGTGCCGCGCAGCTCGCCGCGTTTCAGCCCGGACCGGTGTACGGAGACGAAGTGCCGCGGCCGTACGAGGACTTCGGCGGCGATGCCCGCTTCGCGCAACACCTTCCTGACGTCCTCGGAGATCGCCGCGAGAGCGTCCCCCGCGGTGGCGTTGTCGGCGATCAGGGCACGGGTGTGCGCGTACTCCTCGGGGTGGAGGATGGCGAAGACCAGGTCCTCCAGCTCGGTCTTGAGGGCCTGCACACCGAGGCGTTCGGCGAGCGGGATGAGGACGTCGCGGGTGACCTTGGCGATACGGGCCTGTTTCTCGGGGCGCATCACACCGAGGGTCCGCATGTTGTGCAGCCGGTCCGCGAGCTTGATCGACATCACTCGGACATCGTTGCCAGTGGCCACGAGCATCTTGCGGAACGTCTCGGGCTCCGCGGCGGCGCCGTAGTCGACCTTCTCCAGTTTGGTGACCCCGTCGACCAGATAGCAGACCTCTTCACCGAACTCCGCGCGCACCTGATCGAGCGTCACGTCGGTGTCCTCCACGGTGTCGTGGAGGAGAGAGGCCGTCAAAGTCGTGGTCTCGGCGCCCAGTTCGGCGAGGATCAGGGTCACGGCCAGCGGATGCGTGATGTACGGCTCGCCGCTCTTGCGGAACTGCCCGCGGTGCGAGGCCTCGGCGAGGACATACGCCTTGTGCAGCACGCCGAGGTCGGCGTCCGGGTGGTGTGCGCGGTGGGCGTCCGCGACATGGCCCATGGCGTCGGGCAGCCGGCCCCTTGAGGTGGGGCCCAGTAACGCGGCCCGGCCGATTCTGCGCAGGTCGATCCGGGGAAGGCCGCGTCTGCGACTGATCTGGGCACCAGGGTTGGCGGCCTCTGCACTCATGGGCACCTCCGGCAGCTTCGACCGGCGGTGAAGAGCAAGGGCGCCCTCCGGGCCGGTGCTTGATGCTACCGAGCCCACCACGTGGAGCAGTCCCGCTCTCGCCCGGCGTGAAACGGATCACCCATTCGAGCGAGCTTCAGGGCGAGTTGCGAAGGCCGTTTCGAGCCAGGCCGGATCGATGTGCCCCTCCGCGACGATGACGGCGGGTCCTGTCATCTCGATCTCGCCGTCCGGGTGCTCCGTGATGACGAGCCGTCCGCCGGGCAGGTCCACGGTGTAGGTGACGGGGGCTCCGGTCACCGCGGGATCGGTGCCGTCCCTGCGGGCCGCGGCGACGGCCACGGCGCAGGCGCCCGTACCACACGAGCGGGTCTCGCCCGAGCCGCGCTCATGGACGCGCATGGCGACATGGCGGGGGCCGCGGTCGACGACGAATTCGACGTTCACTCCGTCCGGGTAGACGGACGCGGGGCTGACCGGCGGCTCGGAGAACAGGTCCCCGGCGTGTGCAAGCTCCTCCACGAAGGCGACCGCGTGCGGATTGCCCATGTTGACGTTCCGCGCGGGCCACTCCCGGCCGCCCACGGCCACGGTCACCGCGTCGGCGGGGAGCACCGCACGTCCCATACGGACCGTGATGCCGCCGTCCTCGGCCCCTGCCGCGCTGTCCGCGCTGTCGTCCGTGCTCGCGGTGATCGTGCCGCTCATGGCGCTCGCGGCGCTCGCGGCGCTCTTGGGGAGATGCGCCCACTTCACGCCGCCGCGCGTGGCCACCGGCAGATCGCCCGCCGTCACATGGCCGGCCCGCTGGAGATAGCGGGCGAAGACCCGCACGCCGTTGCCGCACATCTCGGCGACGGACCCGTCGGCGTTGCGGTAGTCCATGAACCACTCCGCCTCACCTGCCATGGCGCGCGCCTCGGAATGCGCGGCGGACCGTACGACATGCAGCAGCCCGTCGCCGCCGATGCCGGCCCGGCGGTCGCACAGGGCGGCGACGACATGCGGAGGCAGGTCGATGGCGTTGTCCGGGTCGGGCACGATCACGAAGTCGTTCTCGGTCCCGTGTCCCTTGAGGAAGGCGACCGGCGTGGTCGGGGAAGTGCTCACGGGATCCATCGTACGAGCCGGGTCCGACATCACGACCGCGCGGTCAGCGCAGCCGGGCGACCCGCCAGACGGCGAGGGCGACGAGGGCCGCGGCCACGGAGAGGTACAGGGCGATGACCCGCCAGTCGGGGCGTTCGCCGGAGGCGCGGGTCGGCAGGCCCGGCCAGGTGTGGCCGACCCTGCGGGCGGCCATCATGCCCCAGCCCGCCGCGCAGCAGCTGATCAGCAGCCCCAGCATGGCGACGACCGCGCCGCCGTCCCCGGTGCCGAAGGCGAGGGGGAAGGCGAACATCAGCGAGCCGATCGCGGCGAGCCCCACGATCGGGGCGAGCTGCCAGATCCGCAGCCGACGCTGGGGACGCAGCTCGACCTCGACCTCCGGGGTCTCGACCTCCGGGGGCGTGGTCTCGTCCTCCGGCCCGTCCGGGCTCAGCCCGGGAGAGGCTTCCGGAATGCCCGGTGCCGTGGGTTCTCTGTCGCGAGGGCCGGCCTCCATCGCCACGCGCCCTCCCCAATCGGACTTCACTGGTCGATCGATGCCCGATGGTCGATCGATGCTCGATGATGGCACGCCCGGAGGTACCGCGAGGGCGCACGGAGCGTCCCGATGCCATCACGTGATCAGGCTGTGACCGCTCGTTCGACCAACGCCAGCGCCCGGCGCGGCAGTTCCTCCCTGTGCTCCGATCCGCCGCCCAGCCAGTGGACCCGCGCGTCGCGGCGGAACCAGGAGTCCTGGCGGCGCGCGAAGCGCTTGGTGGCGCGTACGGTTTCGGCGCGCGCCTCGTCGTCGGTGCACTCCCCCGCGAGCGCCGCGAGCACCTGCTGGTAGCCGAGCGCGCGCGAGGCGGTGCGTCCTTGGCGCAGGCCCCGGTCCTCCAGGCCCCGTACCTCGTCCACCAGTCCCGCGTCCCACATCCGGTCCACGCGCTGTGTGATCCGCGCGTCCAGCTCGGGGCGGGCGACATCGACGCCGATCTGCACGGTGTCGTAGACCGAGTCATGGCCCGGCAGATTGGCGGTGAACGGCTTGCCGGTGATCTCGATCACCTCCAGTGCCCGGACGATACGGCGGCCGTTGCTGGGCAGGATCGCGCGGCCGGCCTGGGGATCGGCGGCGGACAGCCGGGCGTGCAGGGCGCCGGACCCGCGCAAAGTGAGCTCGCTCTCCAGCCGGGAGCGCACCTCGGGGTCGGTGCCGGGGAAGTCGAGGGCGTCGATGGCACCGCGTACGTACAGTCCGGAGCCGCCCACCAGGACGGGGGTACGGCCCGCGGCGAGCAGCCGGTCGATCTCCGCCCGCGCGCGCCGCTGGTACTCGGCGACGCTGGCGGTCTCGGTGACCTCCCAGATGTCCAGGAGGTGATGCGGGATGCCGGCACGCTCCTCCGCCGTCAGCTTGGCGGTGCCGATATCCATCCCCCGGTAGAGCTGCATGGAGTCGGCGTTGACGACATCACCGTCGAGTTGCCGGGCGAGATGAACGCCCAGATCTGACTTGCCGGCCGCGGTGGGACCGACGACGGCGATGACCCGCGGTGGGGTAGCTGCGCTTCTCACTGTCCCAGTCTCGCAAACACACAGGCCGCTCCCCGAACGAGTTACGTGACGGCACACGGTCGGCTTCGTTGCCTGTTGCGAGGTTCCGGCCGCCGGTTTTCTGGCCGGTGCCCCTGGGCGGCGCAATGGGACGCTCCGGGCGGCGCGGAATTTCGCCCCCACGAGTAATGTATGGAGAAGATATGGGTGTTTTTTCACGGTTTCGCCGGAAGTCGGTAGCCGCGTCCGAGGCGTCAACCCCAGAGGCACCGGCCACCACTCCGACGGCCGATTCCGCCGCGGACAGCGCTGTCGTGGCGGCGGAGGCGGAATCCGGGGAGACCGGAGCGGCGACGGCCGAGCCTGCGGAGAGCGCCGGGTCCGGGACGGCGGCGGCCGAGGGCCTGGAGATCCCGAAGCAGCAGTCGGCGGAGGCCGCGGCGGACAATGAGGCCGGGAAGAGCACCCGCAAGTAGGCTGCAAGTAGGCTGTTGTCTCTCCGAGGGAAGGTGGCCCATGAGCTTCCTGGATTCATTGAAGGCCAAGATCGGCCCGGCCAAGAACAAGGTCGCTGACCTCGCTCAGCAGCACGGGGACAAGATCGAGCACGGGCTGGAGAAGGCCGCCCGTACGGTCGATCAGAAGACCAAGGGCAAGTACAGCGGCAAGATCGACAGCGGGACGGGCAAGGCCAAGGACGCCTTGGGCAAGCTCGCTCACAAGGATGACGGCACCACTCCGCCGCCACCGCCGCCCGCTTCCTGATCCTCTCCTGTTTCTGTCCTGATCCTCGGCACAGAATGGCCGGACACCACCGGCCGGGACGGCCGCGGGGCGCCGCGCAGCGCTTCGCGGCCGTCGCCTTGTCCGCCCACGGGTGCTGTGCACTCCGGACCGGGCCTGCCGTCACGGCCCATCGGCGCCGTCACGGCCCGTCGGTACCGGGAAGGCTCTACGACCAGGCCGCGACGAGATACCCCACGCCGTAGGGCGCGGCCTCGTACAGCAGCTCGCCGCCCAGGCCGGCCTCTTCCGCGGCGCCCGCGAGCACCTGCCAGGGCGCCCGGCCCGCCACCTTGAGTTCGTACGCCAGCTCCGCGTCCAGCGCCTTCAGCGCCGCCACGTCCGCCGTACCCAGGGCCCTGGCGGCCTCCTTGTCGAATCCGGCCGCCCGTTCGTCCAGATAGCCCGGCGCCTTCAGGGAGCGGCACGCGCTGGCGTCGCCCATCACCAGCAGCGCCACCCGGCCGTCCTCCGCGGCGATCCCCCGTCCCGTCCGCAGGCACCGTTCGGCGTCGAGGCGTTCCCCCACGCCCAGTCCGCTGACGGGAGCGGCGGTCCAGTGGGTGTGTGCGAGCAGCCAGGCCGCGACCGCCAGGGACGCGGGGAGTTCCCGACCTGGGCTTTCACCGGAGCCGGCTTCCGCCGCGGCCGGGCCCGCGCCCAGTACGACATCGAGGTCCACGCCGAAGCCGCGGAAGGACCCGGCGGTCCCCGGAGGGTGCTCCCCGCGGCGGTCCCGTTCGGCGGGCCCGACGACGATCAGCCGTTGCGGCCTGGCGGCCGCCAGCACCCCGAGGGCATCGGCACACGCGGCGCGCGCGGCATCGAGCTCGGGGGCGGCTCCGGCGGCCACGGCGGGTACGAGCAGGGGCGGGCTGGGACACACGGCGGCGGCTACGAGCATGATCCGCAGCCTAGACGAGCGGATCCGAAGCTCGTCCGTGAGAAGACCTGTCCGTGAGAAGGCCCGTCGGGTCAGAGGGCCCGTCAGGTGAGAAGGCGCGTCAGGTGAGAAGGCGCGTCCGCCCGGCGGGCGGTGGCCCGTCACTCGACGGAGCAGCCGCCCGTCACCGCCGGCAGCGGGGCCGGCACCCCGACCGTGGGCAGCCCCAGCAGCACACCCGCCGGTTTCGCCGCCTCGGTCGCGTTACGCCGGTCCCAGGCGTCTCCGGCACGGGTACGGCGTACCTTCCGTGTCGGTCCCTCGGCGAGCAGGTGGTGCGGCGCGGCGTAGGTGATCTCGACGGTGACCACATCGCCGGGACGCACCTCCTCGTCCGGCTTGGTGAAGTGCACGAGGCGGTTGTCGGGGGCGCGTCCGGAGAGCCGGTGCGTGGCACCGTCCTTGCGCCCCTCACCCTCCGCGACCATGACCTCAAGCGTCCTGCCGACCTGTGTCTTGTTCTCCTCCCAGGAGATCTCCTCCTGGAGGGCGGACAGCCGCATATAGCGCTCCTGGACGACCGCCTTGGGGATCTGCCCCTCCATCTCGGCGGCCGGGGTCCCGGGGCGCTTGGAGTACTGGAAGGTGAACGCCTGGGCGAAGCGCGCCTCGCGCACGACCCGCATGGTCTGCTCGAAGTCCTCCTCGGTCTCGCCCGGGAAGCCCACGATGATGTCGGTGGAGATGGCGGCGTGCGGGATGGCGGCGCGCACCTTGTCGATGATGCCGAGATACCGGTCCTGCCGGTACGAGCGGCGCATCGCCTTCAGGATGGTGTCCGAGCCCGACTGGAGCGGCATATGGAGCTGCGGCATCACGTTCGGCGTCTCGGCCATCGCCGCGATCACGTCGTCCGTGAAGTCGCGCGGGTGCGGTGAGGTGAAGCGGACCCGCTCCAGGCCCTCGATCGCGCCACAGGCCCGCAGCAGCTTGGAGAAGGCCTCGCGGTCGCCGATGTCGGATCCGTACGCGTTGACGTTCTGGCCCAGCAGCGTGATCTCGGAGACGCCTTCGGCGACCAGCGCCTCGATCTCGGCCAGGATGTCGCCGGGGCGGCGGTCCTTCTCCTTGCCTCGCAGCGCGGGGACGATGCAGAAGGTGCAGGTGTTGTTGCAGCCGACGGAGATGGAGACCCACGCGGCGTAGGCGGACTCGCGGCGGGTCGGCAGCGTGGAGGGGAAGGCCTCCAGCGACTCGGCGATCTCGACCTGGGCCTCTTCCTGGACCCGTGCGCGCTCCAGGAGCACCGGCAGCTTGCCGATGTTGTGCGTACCGAACACGACATCGACCCAGGGGGCGCGCGTCACGATCGTGTCGCGGTCCTTCTGCGCCAGGCAGCCGCCGACGGCGATCTGCATGCCCGGCCGCTTGGTCTTCATCGGCGCCAGCCGGCCGAGATTGCCGTAGAGCTTGTTGTCGGCGTTCTCCCGCACCGCGCAGGTGTTGAAGACAACGACATCCGCGTCCCCGTCGGAGCCTTCGGGCGCGCGGACGTATCCGGCTCCCTCCAGCAGGCCCGACAGCCGCTCGGAGTCGTGGACGTTCATCTGGCACCCGTAGGTGCGTACCTCGTAAGTCTTCGCGCTCATCTCGCCCACCAGGGTACGGGGTCACCCGGTTCGGCTGCCCGGGGATTCCCCCCGGCGCCCGTGGCGAGCAGAAGACAAGGCCTGGCCATTACGGGGAGTGAGCTGACAGGATCGGGACATGTTCGGCCCCGTGTCCCGTATCAGCCGCGGCCGCGCTCTCCGGGGCGCCGCCGCGGTGCTGGTGCTGCTCGGGCTGCTGCTGTGGTGGCTGCTGCCGATCGGGACGTCCTCGCCGGCCGGCTCGGTCACGTTCAGCACGGGCGTGAAGACCGGGGTCTACCAGCGGTACGGAACGCTCCTGAAGCAGGATCTCGCCCGTGATCTGCCGGATGTGTCGATACAGCTCAGGACCAGCGAGGGCTCGCAGCAGAACATCGCGTGGGTGGCGGCCGGCGAGGCCGATTTCACCATCGCCACCGCGGACGCCGTCGCCAAGTACCAGAAGGACGGCAAGCCTGACGCGGACCGGCTGCGCGGCTGCGCCCGGCTGTACGACGACTATGTGCAGCTGGTCGTCGCGAAGGACTCGGACATCCGCTCCACCGCCGGTCTGCGCGGTAAGAAGGTGGGCGTGGGGCAGGAGGGCTCGGGGGTCCGGCTGATAGCGGACCGGGTGCTCTCGGCGGCGGATCTCGATCCGCGGAAGGACATCGTCCCGTTCTCGGTCGGGATCGACACGATGCCGGGCCTGCTCGAACGGGGCGAGCTGGACGCCTTCTTCTGGTCGGGCGGGCTGCCCACCGGCGCGGTACAGGACCTGTCGGAGCGCTTCGACATCCGGCTGGTGCCGCTGGAGCCCGCGCTGGTCGACAGGCTGCATGCCTCGGGCGAGGCGGCGTCCCGCTACTACCGCTCCGCGGTGATACCCGCCGACGCGTACGGCAAGGCGCAGAACGGCACGGCGGTATCGACGGTCGCGGTGGCGAATCTGCTGGTGACCACCGACCGGATGAGCGCCGGGCTGACGGAGGGCTTCACCCGCACGGTCATCGACAGCCGGGACCGGATAGGCGACGAGGTGCATCCCGCCCAGCTGGTGGATCTGCGGACCGCGATCTATACGGACCCGCTGCCGCTGCACGAGGGCGCCAAGCGGTACTACCGGTCGGAGAAGCCGTAGCTCCCGTCAGCCGGGCAAGCGCCTGATCATGCCGTCGGGTCGGGCCATGGGCGGGCTGTGGTCAGGCCGTCGGGGATGATCTCGGAACGCTGAGCGTGACCCGGAGTCCGCGCGGTTCGCCGTGCTCGTAGTCGATCGAACCGCCGCCGGCCGCGAGCAGGGCCCGTGCGATCGACAGGCCGAGGCCCGATCCCTTGATGTTCTGGTCGCGGTTGCTGCGCCAGAAACGGTCCCCGATCCTGGCGAGCTCGTCATCCGTGAGACCGGGACCGCCGTCGTTGATGACGACCATCGAGGTCGTGCCGTTGCGGGCCACCGTCACCGTGACCTCCCCACCGGCCGGGGTGAACTTGAGCGCGTTGTCGATCACGGCGTCCAGGGCGCTGGAGAGCGCGATGGGGTCGGCCCAGGCGGTGACCGCGGCGCGGTGCTCGGTGAGCCTGACGCCCTTCTCCTCGGCGAGGGCCCGCCAGGCGGCGACCCGCTCGGCCGCCAGCTCACCGATGTCGGTGAGCCGCAGATCCGCGGCGGTGTGCTCGGCCAGCGCCAGATCCAGCAGATCGTCGAGGACCTGTGCGAGGCGCTTGCCCTCGGTCCGTACGGAGGCGATCTCCTCGTTCCCCTTGGGCAGTTCGAGGCCGAGCAGTTCGATACGGAGCAGCAGCGCGGCGAGCGGATTGCGCAGCTGGTGCGAGGCGTCCGCCACGAAGGCGCGCTGCTGCTCCAGCACATCCTCGACGTTGTCGGCCATCTCGTTGAAGGAGCTGGCCAGCCGTCGCAGCTCGGGCGGACCACCGGCCGCGGCGACCCGGGAGTTCATCCGGCCGGTGGCGATGTCGTGGGTGGCCGCGTCCAGTACCCGTACCGGACGGAGCACCCAGCCGGTCAGCCGGATCGCGGCCCCGACGGCGAGCAGCATGGCCGCCGCCTCGCCCGCGGCGATGATCAGCCAGCCGCGGAGAACGCGCGAACGCATCTGGCCGGTCGGTGAGTCGGTCACCACGACGGCGACGACGTCTCCGTCCCGTACGACCGGCGAGTCGACGATCAGCCGGCCGTTCTGCCAGGGCCAGACCTGCTCGGGGTCGCCGCTGCGGCGGCCGAGCAGCGCCTCCTCGAAGGACTGCCGGGCGGGGCCCTCCGCGGGGACGCTCCAGCCCTCCGGGGCGCGGGCCATGACGCCGTTGTCGCGGTAGAAGACGCCCGCCCTGACCCCGTACACCTCGTAGTACCTGGTCAGTTCCGCGTCCAGCATCGCGCGCCGTTCCTGGGCGCCCGGGCGGCTCTCGGAGACGAACTGGGCGAGGGCCGCGACCCGCGAGGTGTCGTCGATCCGGTCGATGACGACACGCTGTTGCTCGGCGGCGGCGAGGCTCACGGCGAGCGGGAAGCCCAGAGCGAGGAGCACGCCCGCCATGAGGATGATGAGCAGCGGAAGCAGTCGGGTGCGCACGGGGCGTTACGGCCCCTGGTGCGCGCCGGGGACGACCAGGCGGTAGCCGACGCCCCGGACGGTCTCGATCAGCGCCGGCATACCGAGCTTGCCGCGCAGGGAGGCCACATGAACCTCCAGCGTGCGGCCCGTGCCTTCCCAACTGGTGCGCCAGACCTCGCTGATGATCTGTTCGCGGCCGAACACCACACCGGGGCGCTGGGCGAGCAGGGCCAGCAGATCGAACTCCTTGCGGGTCAGCTGGACGGCCGTGCCGTCCACGCTCACGCGCCGGGTGGGCAGTTCGAGGCTGAGGCGCCCGAGCCGCTGGGCGCCCTCGGGGGCGGGGGCCGGTTCGTCCCCGCTCACGGTGCGCCGGCTGACGGCGTGGATACGGGCGAGCAGTTCGCCGGTGTCGTACGGCTTGACCACGTAGTCGTCGGCGCCCAGGTTGAGGCCATGGATCCGGGAGCGGACATCGGCCCGCGCGGTCACCATGATCACCGGGGTCGAGGTGATCCTGCGGATCTTGCCGCAGACCTGGTAGCCGTCCTGGTCGGGCAGTCCGAGGTCGAGCAGGACGACCGAGAACGGCGTCTTGCCCACGTTGGCCGCGGGCAGCACCGCCTGGAGCGCCTCCTCACCGCTGCGGGCATGTACGACCTGGAATCCATGCTTGGCGAGCACGGCCGACAGGGCGGCGGCCACATGGTCGTCGTCCTCCACGAGCAGCAGTCTCACGGGCCCCCTTCACGGTCGCGGTTCGGGTCGCGACGTCGGTCGTGTCAATACGTCGCACTCTGCGCGCACTCTTAGTACGTACCAGGCATCCACGCCGATCGCGCACGGTCAGTCAAGGGTCTTCCCGTTACGCCAAGGTTTCCGTTACCCACCCGGTACTCCCCTCACCGCCCTCTTCACGCGGAGTGTCCGGTTGCGGCCGGATCGTTATGCTCAATTTCCGCTCAGATGTAATGACGCTGATCGCAGTGCGTGACTAAGGTCCTCCCAACCGAGGAGGACGGAGCAAAAAGCCGATGAGCGGAGTGTCAGTGACCAAGGGCGCCGAGGGCGCCGTGCCCGCGACGGGTGACCTGGTCGTACTGAGCAACGTGAACAAGCACTTCGGCGCGCTGCATGTGCTCCAGGACATCGACCTGACCATCGCCCGTGGCGAGGTCGTGGTCGTCATCGGGCCCTCCGGGTCCGGCAAGTCCACACTGTGCCGCACCATCAACCGCCTGGAGTCGATCGATTCGGGCGCGATCACGATCGACGGCAAGCCGCTGCCGGAGGAGGGCAGGGAGCTCGCCCGGCTGCGCGCCGATGTCGGCATGGTCTTCCAGTCGTTCAACCTCTTCGCACACAAGACGGTGCTGGAGAACGTCACGCTGGGCCAGATCAAGGTCCGCAAGACGAGCAAGGCGGACGCCGAGGAGAAGGCGCGCGCGCTGCTCGACCGCGTGGGCGTCGGCTCGCAGGCCGACAAGTACCCGGCCCAGCTCTCGGGCGGCCAGCAGCAGCGTGTCGCCATCGCGCGGGCGCTGGCGATGGGCCCGAAGGTGATGCTCTTCGACGAGCCCACCTCCGCGCTGGACCCCGAGATGATCAATGAAGTACTTGAGGTCATGCAGCAGTTGGCGCGCGACGGAATGACGATGGTCGTCGTCACCCATGAGATGGGTTTCGCGCGCTCCGCGGCGAACCGGGTCGTCTTCATGGCGGACGGCCGGATCGTCGAACAGGCCACGCCCGACGAGTTCTTCAGCAACCCGCGCAGCGACCGCGCCAAGGACTTCCTGTCGAAGATCCTGCATCACTGATCCCCGCTCTGGACACGGATCACTCACCCGGGTTCTTTCGCCCGGATCCTTTCGTCCGGATCGTTCGCACGGCTCATCACGGCTCTGCTTACGGTTCTGCCGAGTGCGGCAGAACCGGTTCGTTCACGTCTCACCCGAGGGAAGTTCACGCATGAAGCTTCGCAAGGCAAGCGCCGCGGCGGCCGCCGTTGTCGTCCTCTCCCTGACCGCCACCGCCTGCGGCGGCGACAGCGCGGACAGCGGCAACGGTGGCGGCGACAAGATCACCATCGGTATCAAGTTCGACCAGCCGGGCCTCGGCCTGAAGAAGCCGGACGGTACGTTCGCGGGCTTCGACGTCGATGTCGCGACCTATGTCGCCAAGGAACTGGGCTACGACGCCAAGAACATCGAGTGGAAAGAGTCGCCCAGCGCCGAGCGCGAGAACCTGATCTCCAACGGTGACGTGACGTTCGTCGCCGCCAGCTACACGATCAACGACGAGCGCAAGAAGAAGGTCGACTTCGCGGGACCGTACTTCCTCGCCCACCAGGACCTGCTGGTCCGCTCGGACGACAGCTCCATCACCAAGGCCGCCGACCTGAACTCCAAGAAGCTCTGCTCGGTGACCGGCTCCACCTCGGCGCAGAACGTCAAGAACGACTTCGCGCCGAAGGCCGACCTCCAGAACGTCGGCGGCTACTCCGAGTGCCTGACCGGCCTGGAGAACAAGGCCGTTGACGCCCTGACCACGGACGACTCCATCCTCGCGGGCTACGCCTCGCAGCAGGAGCACCAGGGCAAGTTCAAGCTCGCGGGCCTCAAGCTCAGCGACGAGCCCTACGGCATCGGCCTCAAGAAGGGCGACACCGACCTTCAGAAGAAGATCAACGCCGCGCTGACCAAGATGGAGTCGGACGGCTCCTGGGAGAAGGCCGTGAAGGCCAACTTCGGTCCGGCCAACTACAAGAACGAGCCTGCCCCGAAGATCACCGAAGGCAGCTGAGACAGCAGTGACGCGCCGCCGGCCGGTCCGGCGGCGCGTACCGACCAGCCAACCAGGGGAGAGCGCGGGGCATCGTGTTCGACTTTCTTGATTCCGGGCAGTACGACCTGCTCGGCGCCTTCTGGGTGACGGTGCAGCTCACCCTCTACTCCGCAGTTGGTTCTCTCATATGGGGAACGCTGCTGGCCGGGATGCGTGTCAGTCCCGTGCCGCTGATGCGTGCCTTCGGTACCGCCTACGTCAACATAGTGCGTAACACCCCACTGACCGTGGTCCTCGTCGCCTGTTCGCTGGGGCTCGGCCAGACCCTCCAGATCACGCTCGGCGGCGGGGACTTCGAGTCCATCGGCTTCCGGCTGGCCGTACTGGGCCTGATCGCCTATACGAGCACCTTCGTCTGCGAGGCCCTGCGCTCCGGTATCAACACCGTGCCCGTGGGGCAGGCCGAAGCCGCCCGCGCCCTGGGTCTGAGCTTCTTCCAGGTGCTGAGGCTGATCGTGCTCCCCCAGGCGTTCCGCTCCGTGGTGGCACCGCTGGCCAACGTGCTGATCGCGCTGACCAAGAACACGACGGTCGCCGCGGCGATAGGCGTCGCCGAGGCGTCGGCGCTGATGAAGACAATGATCGAGAACGAAACCAGCGCGCTCTTCATGGTGTTCGCGGTGTTCGCCTTCGGATTCGTCGTTCTCACCCTCCCGACCGGTCTGCTCCTGGGCTGGGTCAGCAAGCGAGTGGCGGTGAAGCGATGAGTGCCACGTCCGTTCTGTACGACGCTCCCGGTAAGCGCGCCAAGCGGCGCAACATCCTCTACACGATCGTGTTCCTGGTCGTCTTCGTGCTCGCCGCCTGGTGGGTTCTCGTTCAGATGAACGACAAGAACCAGCTGGCGTCCGAGAAGTGGAGTCCGTTCGTCACGGACGCCAAGGTATGGACGACCTATCTGCTGCCGGGGCTCGGTGAGACCCTCAAGTCGGCGGCGCTGTCGATCGTGATAGCCCTGCCGTTCGGCGCGCTGCTCGGTATCGGCCGGCTCTCGGACCACGCCTGGGTACGGGTACCGGTCGGCGCCGTCGTCGAGTTCTTCCGCTCCATCCCCGTCCTGCTGATGATGCTGTTCGCCGCCACGGCGTACGCGCACTTCACCGATGTCTCGTCCGACATCCGGCCGCTGTACGCCGTGGTGACGGGCCTGGTGCTCTACAACGCCTCGGTCATCGCCGAGATCGTCCGGGCAGGCATTCTCACGCTGCCCAACGGCCAGACCGACGCCGCGAAGGCGATCGGCATGCGCAAGGGCCAGACCATGGCGTACGTGCTCCTGCCCCAGGCCGTGACGGCGATGCTGCCGGCCCTGGTCAGCCAGCTCGTCGTCATCGTCAAGGACACCGCGCTGGGCGGCGCGATCCTCGGGCTGTCCGAACTGCTCTCGCAGAACCGCACGATCACCGCGAACTACGGCGCCAACACCATCGCCACGCTCGTCGTCATCGCGCTGATCTACATCGTGCTGAACTTCATCCTCACCACGTTCGCGAGCTGGCTGGAGAGGCGACTGCGCCGGGGCAAGAAGAGCACGGGCGCGGTGCTCCCCGATGTCAACGCCGGAACTTACGTCGGGGACATCTGAGACAGACGGGACTGGCGGGTCTGGGCGGCGTACGCGCCGCCCAGGCCGTCGCTTGACGCGGGCACCCCCAGTCGGTTGCATACGTTCTGTGATCACGCACCGGGCTCCCAGGGCCTGTCTTCAAAGTCCCGCCTGCTCGGCGACGCCCGGCCCGCACGCTCGCGGCGTTGCCATCGCCCCAGTACGTCCAGTACTGGGGCGCCCGTCCGTCGTGCGATCGCCGCTCGGCATCCGAAGGGGGAATCAGGCGCCGAGACGGAGTGAGCGCAGCGAGCGCGGTACACCGGACGCCGCCGAGCCCACCCGTCGGGCGGACGGCGCCGCTTTCGAAACACGCCCCAGCGCCCCTGACCGTATGACCACATGGGCCGGAGGGGTCGCGCCGTGGACCCGGTGATCGTCGCCGGCGCGGGCCCCGTCGGTCTCGCGCTCTCTCTGGCGCTCGCCGCGCAGGGTGTCCCCTCCGTCGTCCTGGACGAGGGGACCGGTACGGACGATCCGCGTCCGGCCCGTACCGCCATACTGCGGCCCGACACCGCCGCCCTGGTGGCCCGGCTCGGCTGCACCACCCTCGGTGACGAGGGCGCGCGCTGGACCGGCTGGCGTCTGATGCGGCGCAAGCAGCTGATGCGGGAGCTGCCGCTCGGCGAGGACGGCGCCCCCACGCCCCTGCACATCCCCCAGCACGCCCTTTCGCGCGGGCTGCGGAGCGCCATCGCGGGCCAGGAGCTGGTGCGCGTGGTCACCGGCGACCGGCTCGACTCACTGGAGCAGGACGCCCGGGGTGTCACCGTGCACACCCGCGGCCCCGGGGCGACCTGGTGGCGCGGCAGCCATCTGGTCGGCTGCGACGGCGCCAGGTCCACGGTCCGCAAGCTGCTCGGCATCCGTTTCCCCGGGCGTACGGCGGTGGAGCGCCACGCGGTCGCCGCGCTCCGCGCCGAGCTGCCGTGGCCCGGCGAGGCACTGCTCCACCGGCAGCCGCCCTGGCCCGGCAGCGGCGAGGAAGTGTCCGCCAGGCCGCTCGCGGACGGTGTGTGGCGGGTCGACTGGCTGCTGCCCTCCCGGGGCGAGCTGGTCACGCCCGACGCGCTGGTGACGCGTTTACGGGACACCCTGGCCGGCTGGTGCGGCGAGACACCGCCGTACGAACTGCTCGACACGGGCGTCTACACCCTGCATCACCGGCTGGCCAGGCGCTGGCGCGCCGGCCGGGCCTTCCTCGCCGGGGACGCCGCCCATCTGCTGGGCGCGGTGGGCACCCAGGGGCTCGACGAGGGACTGCGGGACGTCAGCAACCTCTCCTGGAAGATCGCCGAGGACTGGCACCACGGGGCGTCGGAGACCCTGCTGGACAGCTACCAGGCGGAGCGGCGCACGGCCGTCGCCGCCCGGCTGCGCGCGGCCGACCAGTCGCTGCCGATACTGCGGGGCGGCGGTGGACTGCGTACGTACATGCCGGGCGCCACACGCGGACACGACACCCTGCTCGCCGACGGGCATCTGGGGCACGGGCCATTGGGGGCACCGCCCGCCTATCCGCACTCCCCCCTCGCGCCTCCGCACGCCCCGACGCAGACGGCTGTCGGTACGCCCCCCGGCGCCGCCGTCGAGGACGTACGGGTGACCGCGCCGGACGGCACGACCGTACGGCTCGGGGACCGGCTCGGCCGTGGCCTGCACCTGGTGGTACTGGTCGCGCCCGGCACCGGGGTGTGGGACCGGCGGCACTGGCTGACGGCGGGGGTGATGCCGCGGCTGGCGGCGGCGGTGACCGCCCTGCCGGTACGCGCCGAGCTGCTGGTCACGGAGGCGTACCCGGGAGCGTCCGCGCACACCGTGCTGCTGGTGCGGCCGGACGGGCATCTGGTGGCGGCCTTCGGCGGGGTGCGCCCCGCCGATCTCTACGCGGCGGCGGACGCGGCGCGCGGAGGCAGTCCTTCCGCCCCGACTGAGGTTCCCGCGGACGCCCCCTGACCACACTGCGAACATCGATTGACCGTCGCGGGCTCGCATGGTGTACTCCGGAACGTGACTGACACCGATGTGCGCCTGTGGCGGAGAGTCCATATGGACTTGCTCCGCTATGCGGGCTGCGTGTGTCGCCCGTCCTGTTGATTCGCCCTTCTCTCCACACGCTCGCCGCGCGGCGCCGCGGCAGCACCTCTTCGCGAACTTCCCAGGACGGTCACCATGTCTCTACCCGTACGCACCTCCACATCCGGCACCGACGCCGCTGATGCCGGTCGCGCCGCCGATGCCATTGGCACTGTCGACGCCGGTGTGAAGCCCTCGGCCGCCGGGCCCACCCCCGCCGAGCTGCTCGACTTCGTCCGCAGGAGCGTGGCGGACGCCGAGCTGGTCTCCTCCCTCCCGCTGGACCCGGAGGGCCGTACCTGGATCCGGCTCAACGGTCCTGCGGGCAGCGAGGCATGGCTGATCGGCTGGCCGCCCGGCACGGGCACCGGCTGGCACGACCACGGCGGCTCGCACGGCGCGTTCGCCACGGCGTCGGGCACGCTCAAGGAGGACTCGCTCGCGGCCCGGCTGCCCACCGAGGGGTGGAAGACCCTGGAACTGGCCGAAGGCGTCGACCGTGAGCGGCAGTTGACGGCCGGCGAGGGCAGGGCGTTCGGCAGGCACCATGTGCACGAGGTGCGCAACGAGTCCGGGGCCGAGCACGCCGTCTCCGTACACGCCTACTATCCGCCGCTGCCGCTGATGCGGCGCTACAGCCGCACGGGCGCCGTGCTCCGCCTTGAGCAGGTCGAGCGTCCCGAGGAGTGGCAGTGACGGACCCGGCCGTGACCGAGCAGGCCGTGACCGAGCGCGTGGAGCCCGAACGCGTGGGGATCGATGAGCTGCTGGAACAGGTCCGTGAGGACCTGGACCGAATAGGGCCGAGGGAAGCGGCCGAGGCCGCCGCGGACGGCGCGCTGCTGGTGGACATCCGGTACGCGGCGCTGCGCGAGCGCGACGGGCTGATCCCGGGCGCGCTGGTCGTCGAGCGCAATGAGCTGGAGTGGCGGCTCGACCCCCAGGGCAGCCATCGCGCACGCGAGGCCACGAGCCACGATCTGCGCGTGGTGGTGATCTGCAACGAGGGGTACGCGTCGAGCCTCGCGGCGGTGTCCCTGCGCCGGCTGGGACTGCACCGCGCGACCGACCTCGTCGGGGGATTCCAGGCGTGGCGGGCCGAGGGCCTGCCGGTAGTCGCGGCAGGGGACGGCGCGGAGGCCGGGGATCCGGCGTAGGGCGGGCGGAGCGGGATTCCGGGCCTGCTCATCGCCCGACCGCCGTCGCGTCGACGACCGGACGGATCCTCCGAAGCACCGCCCGGCCCGGCAGCGCGGCCGTGGCCAGGACGGGCGAGGGCGACCAGCACAAGCAGCAGGGAAGCCGTGCCGATGCCGGACGACGGAGCCTAGGCCCGGACGGGACCTGGGCCCAGTCCCGGACGGGACCTAGGAGAAGCCCTCGTCCAGCCCCTCGGTGTCCTCCCCCTCCTCCTCCAGCGCCTGCCGGACCACCCGGAGCGCCATGCCTTCCGGATAGCCCTTGCGGGCCAGCATGCCCGCGAGCCTGCGCAGCCTTCTGTCGCGTTCCATACCGCGGGTGGCGCGGAGTTTGCGGGCGACCAGCTCGCGGGCGGTCGCCTCCTCCTGGTCGGAGTCCAGCTGTCCGACCGCCTCGTCGATCAGGGTGGCGTCCACCCCTTTCGTACGCAGCTCACGGGCGAGCGCACGCCGGGCCAGGCCCCGGCCATGGTGCCGTGACTCCACCCAGGCGTCCGCGAACGCCGCGTCATCGATCAGCCCCACGTCCTCGAAGCGGGAGAGCACCTCCCGCGCCACGTCCTCGGGGATCTCCCGCTTGGCCAGCGCGTCCGCCAGCTGCTTGCGGGTACGGGGTGTCCCCGTGAGCAGGCGCAGGCAGATCCCCCGCGCCCGCTCCGCCGGATCCTGGGGCGACAGCTCCTGCCCGGCCCTCGACGGGTCGGAGCTGTCGCCCGGCCTTTCCGTCCGCCGCCTCTTCGCATAAGGCACAGGACGGACTAACTCTTGGCCGTGGCCGCCTTGGCCGACTTGGCCTTGGAGGCAGGAGCGGGCACGGACTTGGCCGGGTCCTCGGCAGGAGCCGGAGCACCCGCCGGGGCCGCCGCGGACTCGGCCGTCACCGCGTCCGGCCGCACGCCGACGCCCAGCTTCTCCAGGATTTTCTTCTCGATCTCATTGGCGAGATCGGGGTTGTCCTTGAGGAAGTTGCGCGCGTTCTCCTTGCCCTGGCCGAGCTGGTCGCCCTCGTACGTGTACCAGGCGCCGGCCTTCCGTACGAAGCCGTGCTCCACGCCCATGTCGATCAGGCCGCCCTCGCGGCTGATGCCCTGGCCGTAGAGGATGTCGAACTCCGCCTGCTTGAAGGGCGGCGCGACCTTGTTCTTGACGACCTTGACGCGGGTGCGGTTGCCGACGGCGTCGGTGCCGTCCTTCAGGGTCTCGATACGACGGATGTCGAGACGCACCGAGGCGTAGAACTTGAGCGCGCGGCCACCCGTCGTGGTCTCCGGCGAGCCGAACATCACGCCGATCTTCTCGCGGAGCTGGTTGATGAAGATCGCGGTGGTCTTGGACTGGTTGAGCGCGCTCGTGATCTTCCGGAGCGCCTGGCTCATCAGCCGCGCCTGGAGACCGACGTGCGAGTCGCCCATCTCACCCTCGATCTCCGCGCGCGGCACCAGGGCGGCGACGGAGTCGATGACGATGAGGTCGAGCGCGCCGGAGCGGACCAGCATGTCCACGATTTCGAGCGCCTGCTCGCCGTTGTCCGGCTGGGACAGGATCAGATTGTCGATGTCGACACCGAGCTTCTTCGCGTACTCGGGGTCGAGGGCGTGCTCGGCGTCCACGAAGGCCACCGCGCCGCCGGCCTTCTGCGCGTTCGCCACCGCGTGCAGCGTCAGGGTCGTCTTTCCCGAGGACTCGGGCCCGTAGACCTCCACCACACGGCCGCGCGGCAGGCCACCGACGCCGAGCGCGACGTCGAGCGCGGTCGACCCGGTGGGGATGACCTCGATGGGTTCGTTCGGCCGCTCGCCGAGGCGCATCACCGCGCCCTTCCCGAATTGCCGTTCAATTTGTGCGAGAGCGGCGTCGAGCGCCTTCTCGCGGTCGGTTCCTGCCATGGGTTCCACCCGATTTGCTTGAGTCGATCGCTTCACGTCAAAGACGCTATCCCCTGCCACTGACAACGCGTCCCGACGACCTCCTGGCCTGTGGAAAACTCCGCCGGCCAACCTCTCCGGACGCCCCGCCCACCGCACCACACCGCCGGCCCCGCCCCGGGAGGCACCGGCAGTCATCCATGAGAATGGATGTTCGATTTTACTGTCAAGCGCACCACGCGGCACCCCGTCACATGTCCCGTCCGCATGCCCCGCCCAGATGACCCGTCCACATGTCCCGCCCAACGGAGTCCGGCCGGCGAGTGGCCGCCTCTAGGGTGTGGTTCGCGAGAGGCGACGACCTGGACGAGGCCGAGGCCCGGCTGCTGGAGCTGGGCGCGGGCAAGCCGGACCACCAGCCGAACGAGGACAGATGGCGGGTCCTCACCGATCCGGCCGGACATCCCTTCTGCCTGGTCAGAAACTGATCGTTCGCGCGCGTTCGGCCAGGCCCGACGAGGCCGCCGCCCCGACCTCGATCCCGCACGGCAATTCATCTCTTTTCCCGTCTTCGTTAACAAAATATCCACCGGGACTTCACAACTGACTTGCCGACAGAACCCATGGCCGGATACACCTACCTCACGACCTGGGGAGGGCGTCATCGCTGTGGGGGGCAGTTCCATCGCTGTGGGGGCGGTTCCCGTCGTGCCATGGGCCGACGGCACTTCAACGACGATTCCAGTGGTGCGACACCACCTGACGCCCCGCGACCCGCGCACCGCCGTGCCCGGCGTGTGCCGCCGCTGATCCCCGGGCTCGCTCCTTCACACCTCACCGGAGGCAGCATGTCCATCCACGCAAGACCCGGGGCCGAGTGGCCCCGCAGGATCGCCCGCTCGGCCGTGCTCGGCTGCGCCGGGCTGCTGGTGAGCGGTTCGCTGATGGTCACCACGGCCTCCGCGGCCGACGCACCGGGCACCGGACCGCACGGCGCCGTCACCCTTCCTGTTCCGCCGTCCACCCGGCCCACCTTCAGTGTCCCGGGCCGCGACGCCTCAGCCGCCGCCAAGGGCCAGGACCGCCGTCTCGCCGCAGGCCGGGCCGCGGCGGACACTCCCGCACAGCGCGGCGACCTGAACGGCGACGGCTTCGGCGACCTGATGTACCGCACCGACTACGGCGAGGTCTGGGCCGACTGGGGCACCGACGGCGCGGCCGTGATCTCCGCGGACGACTCCCAGGTCAAGGACCTGCTGCTGCCCGGTGACCTCACCGGCGACGGCAAGGCCGACCTGCTCACCGTGACGCCCACGGGATCCCTGCGGCTGCACAGCGGGACGAACGCCACCCTCTACGACGGTATGACCGCGTACACCACGCTCAGCACCGGCTGGCAGGCGTACGACAAGCTGGTCGTCCCCGGCGATCTGACCGGTGACGGCACACCGGACCTGCTGGCCCGCAAGTCCTCGGGACTGTTCCTCTTCCCCGGCACAGGCAAGGGCTTCAAGGCCGGGATACAGGTGGGCGGCGCCGGCTGGAGCCAGTTCGACCAGCTGGTCGGCGTCGACGACGTCGACGGCGACGGCCTGGCCGATCTCCTCGCGCGCAACGCCACCGGGCTGTACGTCTACCCCGGCAACGGCAGCTCCACCGGCTACCCGTTCAAGGACCGGATCCAGATCGGCGGCGCCGACTGGAACAAGTACAACCAGTTGGTCGGCGGCACGGACTACACCGGCAACGGCACCCCTGACCTGGTGGCCCGCGCGTACGACGGCACCCTCTACCTCTACGAGGGCAACGGCGCCGGCGCGTTCGGCGCCCGGGAGCAGGTCGGCACGGGCTGGGGACTGGTGACCCAGTACGCGGGCGCGGGCAACCGGCCGCACTTCGGCAAGGCCGGCGTCTTCGCCCGTACCTCCGGCGGCACGCTCTACTACTACGGCACCACCGGCACCGGCCGTCTCACCTCGAAGTACCTGATCGGCGACGGCTGGGACCGCTCGCTGGTACGGCTGACCCACGCGGTGTCACTGCGCGCGAACGGCAGCTCGGACCTGATCGAGCACAGCACGTACGACGGCCACCTGTACAACGCCGGTTCCTACGCCTCGTCCGACCCCGAGCTGGCGGGCGGCTCCAAGTCGTACAACCTGGTCATCGGCCCCGGGGATCTCGACGGCGACGGCAAGAGCGACCTGCTGGCCCGCAGCTCCACCGCCCTGTACTTCTACGCGGGCAACGGCACGGGCATGTCGGTGAAGGGCCGTGTCCAGATCGGTGGCAGCGGCTGGTCACAGTTCAACAAGATCGTCGGTGCGGGTGACCTCACCGGGGACGGCCGCGCCGACCTCCTCGCGCGCAGCTCCAGCGGCCTGTACCTGTACGCGGGTACCGGCAAGGCGAGTTCACCGTTCGGCGCGAAGACGCAGGTCGGTGGTGCGGGCTGGAGCCAGTACAAGAACATCGCGGCTCCCGGTGACCTCAACGGCGACGGTGTCGCCGACCTGCTGGCCTCGAACTCGGCGGGCGAGCTGTACTTCTACGCGGGCACCGGCAAGGCGTCCGCGCCCCTGAAGGCCCGGGTGAAGATCGGCAGCGGCGGCTGGAACCAGTACGCCGACCTGCTCTGAGCATCCGAACCCCCGGCCGGTGCGGTGCACCGGCCGGGGGGCCGTCGGGAACGGTCCACCGCCGACGACGGACGGCGGTACGGCCCTCCTGGGCGGACAGGACCTAGGGCCGCGGCCGCTGCTCGTCGTCCGTGCCCGATTCCGCGTCGGTACGCGTGTCGGTGCGTATATCCGCGTCCGTTCGCGTGTCCGCGTCCGTTCGCGTCCCTCCGCTCGTGCCCGCGTCCGTATGCAGTACGCGGCGTATCTGGCGCAGGAGCGGCACGCTGTCGCGCCTTCCGCGGCCGTGCACGCGCGGATCGTCCATCACGTCGTACCGCTTCACATACGCCCCGAGGAACGCCTGGAGCGTGGCGACCGCCGGGATCGCGATCAGGGCGCCGACCGCGCCCAGCAGCGCCGTACCCGCGACGACCGACCCGAAGGCCACGGCCGGGTGGATGTCGACGGTCCTGGCGGTCAGCTTGGGCTGGAGCATGTAGTTCTCGAACTGCTGGTAGAACACCACGAACCCGAGTACCCAGAGCGCGTACCAGGGGTCCACGGTGAAGGCGATCAGCATCGGCAGGGCGCCCGCCAGATAGGTGCCGATCGTCGGGATGAACTGGGAGACGAGCCCTACCCAGATCGCCAGCGCCGGTGCGTACGGCACCCGCAGGATCTCCAGCAGTACGTAATGCGCGGCGCCGGAGACGAGGGCCATCAGCCCGCGTGAGTAGAGATAGCCGCCGGTCTTGACGACGGCTATCTCCCAGGCCCGCAGGACTTCGGACTGACGGGCCGGCGGGAGTACGGAGCAGAGGGCGCGCCGCAGCCGGGGCCCGTCGGCCGCGAAGTAGAAGGAGAACAGGAAGATCGTCAGCAGCCGGAACAGCCCACCGAGCACGGTGGTGGAGATGTCGAGGACACCCGTCGCGCTGTTCTGCACATAGCGCTGGAGCCAGTCGGAGTGCAGCAGGCTGTCCTGGACGGCGACGCGGGACAGCTCTGTGTGGAAGGTGTCGTTGATCCAGTTGATCACCGAGTCGAGGTACTCGGGGAAGGACTCGACCATTTCGATGATCTGGCTCGCCAGCATCGAGCCGAGCATCACCACAAAGCCGGCGCTGGCGATCAGGACCGCGAAGAAGACCAGGAAAGTGGCGAGTCCACGCCGCATCCCCCGGTCCGCCATCCGGCTCACGGCGGGCTCGACCGCCAGTGCCAGGAAGAACGCGATCAGCATATTGATCAGCAGCCCGATGAGCTGATGGAACGCCCAGCTGCCGAGCTGGAAGCAGGCTATGAGCGCCAGCGCGAGGACCATGGCACGCGGCAGCCAGCGGGGCATCTGACGCCGCAGCTCGTCCCCGTTCGCAGGGGACGCCGGCCCGCCCGCGGGGCTCGCGGAGCCCGTGGAGGAGCCCGCGGGAGCCGTCAGTGGAGAAGCAGCGGAAGGAATCGCCGAAGACGCCGTCGAAGACGCCGCGGAGGACGTCTCGGGCGTCTCGGGAGGCGTGTCCGGTGCGGGATCCGGCGGAGGGATCGGCGGTGGGAGGTCCGGTGCGGAGTTGTCGGTCGGTGCCACTGAGCAAGTGTCGCCTACCGCGGTGACAACCGGCCCCGCGGCCGGACGAAATCACATCGCCCCCGCGGGCTCTGTGCCGCCCCCGCCTCCCGGGACTCTCTCCGGCCGGGCGCGTCAGCGCTTCTCGGGCGGAATCCCCATGGCGACGCAGACCCCGCGCCAGACGTCCTTCGCCTCCCAGCCGGCTTCCAGCGCCTCATGCACCGTACGACCGCCCAGTTCCGCCATCACATGATCACGGGCGAACGAGTCGGCATAGGCCGCCCCGAAGTGGTCCGCCATGCGCTCCCAGAAAATCGTCAACCGCATGCCACCAGTATCGCGCCCCCGAGAGTGCAGCCCTGCCGTCCCGCCGTGCCGGGAACCGCTTCCGACCTACGGTTCGGATCATGGCCGGCACCGCCGCATCCTTTGAGTCCTCCGCGTCCCCACTGCCGTCACGGTCTTCCCCGCCTTCCCCGTCCTCGGCGTTCTCGGCGTCCTCCGCGCTCTCGGCGTCCCCTCGTCGCCCGTCTCCCGTCTCCCGGGCCGAGCGCTTCATCTGGCTCACGGCCCGGGTGCTCGAACAGCGACGGTTCGCCCATCACTTCCTGGACGGAGGGACCGGTCGGGGTGACGGCGCCGAGGGGCGCGCCATCGGTTGAACCTCGTCAGGCCCTGACGAGGTTCAACGGAAAGCCGGAAGACGAAAGCCGGAAGCCGGAGGCCTGGAAAACCCCTGGCCGCCAAGCCCCCCGCCGCCTTATCCGCCGAGCGCCCGCACCCCCGCCGTGACGACCACCGCCGCGGCGACGACCACCAGGAACGGGGCGCGCAGCACCAGCGCGAGAGCCGCCGCGGCGAGCCCCGCGCCCCGGGCGTCCAGCACGAGTGCGCCGTTCGCGCTGAAGGTCTGCTGAGCGGTCAGCGCGGCGAGCAGGGCCACGGGCAGCAGGGCCGACAACCGCTGGACGAGAGGGCGTTCCAGCGCGCCCGCGGGCACGAGCAGGCCCAGAAGTTTGACGAGGTAGCAGCCGACGGCGGTCGCGCCGATCGCGATCCAGATGGTCAACGGTCCGTTCCCTTCCGACGTGCGCCGAGCCTGCGGCCTTCGAGCCAGAGGACGGCGGGTGCGGCCAGCGCCGCGACGAGCACCGGGACACCGGCGGGCAGCACGGGCAGGAAGCCGAGCCCCAGGACGACGGCGATCCCGGCGACCGCCCGCTCGGTGGCCGTACGGAGCATCGGCGCGAGCAGGGCGAGAAAGACGGCGGGTCCTGCCGCGTCGAGTCCCCAGGCGTCGGTGTCGCCGAGTGCTTCGGCGCCCAGCGCCCCGCCCAGGGTGGTGAGGTTCCACAGGACATAGAGCGTGAGCCCGGTGACGGTGAAGCCGATGCGTGCGCCGCGCCGGGTGGGCTGGGCGAGCGCGACGGCGGTGGTCTCGTCGATCACCCACTGGGCGGCGAACGGACGTACCGACCCCGGCAGCTTCAGCAGCTGGGACAGTCTGAGCCCGTAGAAGGCGTTGCGTACGCCGAGGAAGAACGCGCCCGCGGCGGCGGTGAGCGGATTGCCTCCCGCCGCGAGGGCGCCGACCAGCGCGAACTGGGAGGCGCCGGTGAAGACCAGCAGGCTGAGCGCGCAGGTCTGGAGGACGGTGAGCCCCGCGCCCGCCGCGGTGACGCCGAAGGCGAAGCCGGAGAGCCCGACGGCGATGCCGACGCCCAGGGCGTCGCGCACGACGGCCGAGTCGGACTTGGGTGCGGGTGCGGGTGCGGGTGCGGGAGCGGGGTCGGAAGTGGGAGCGGGGTCGGGGACGGAGCCAGGCCCCTGGGCACTCCGGGAGGGACCGTACGCCGGTATGTCCGCGGACGCGGACGCTATCTGTTCTGCCACGTCAGGGACGTTACGCGGGGTGCGCGGGCCGGGTCTTGTACGTTTTTGCGCCCAGCGCCCAGCGCCCGGCCCCGCGCCCCGCGCCGCGCGCCGCACTCACCCAGCGCCCGGCCCCGCGCCCGCACAGCGCCCGCTCAGCCCTCCGCGGCGGCCGTCCGCTCCCTGCGGTACGCACCGGGCGGCACTCCGACCATGCGGGTGAAATGGCGGTTCAGGTGCGGCTGGTCGGTGAACCCGACGGCCACGGCCGCCTCGGCCGGTGTCGTACCGCCGTCCAGCAGTCGTCGGGCCCGGCGCACCCGCGCGTCCGTCAGCCAGCTGTGCGGCGGCAGCCCATAGGCGTTCCTGAAGGCCCGCAGCAGCGCGTAGGGGCTGGTGCCGAGGTCCGCCGCGAGCCGTTCCAGGGACGGCGGGTCCGCCATCCGCTCCTCCAGCACGGCACGCGCGTGTGCCGCGTTCCGCGCCCCGGCGCCCCGCACCTGGCGCTGCCGCAGCCTCCCGCCGTTCAGCCGCAGCAGCCGCGTCACCGCGACCCTCAGCAGCGTGTCGGCGGCGAGCGCGTTGCCCTCGTCGGCGGCGCGCAGCACCTGGTGGACGAGGCGCGTGGTGTACGGATCGTCCACGACGGGGGCGACGAATCCGGGGGTGCCGCGGATCGTGGTGGTCTCCGCCGCTATGGCGGCGATGACATCGACGGCCGGATAGACGGCCCCGTACCGCCAGCCCTCGGGGCCCTGGGCGTGGCCGGTGTGCGGGGTCTCGGGGTTGATCAGCGCGAGCGAGCCTGGACCGGCGTACTGATCGCCCCCTCCGTGGTGGAAGACGTCGACTCCGTCCGTGATCGCGGCGATGACGAAGCTCTCGTGGGTGTGCCGCAGAAACGCCTTGTCTATGTAGCGCGCCCGCAGCAGATCGACGCCGGGCAGCTCGGAATAGCGCCAGTGCCGTGCCTGCTCCCGCGGTGCCATGAATCCATTCTGCGCCGCCGGTCCGCCGGGCGTTTGCCCAGGTCCGGGCGATTGTCAGTGGCGGGGTGCACGATGGGGGGCATGGCACGCTCCGCGCTCGACTCCTTCTCCCCCGCGACCCGCGGCTGGTTCACGGGGGCTTTCTCCGCGCCCACCGCGGCGCAGGAGGGGGCCTGGCGTGCCATCCAGGAGGGGTCTGACGTGCTGGTCGTGGCCCCGACCGGCTCGGGCAAGACGCTGGCCGCCTTTCTCGCCGCGCTGGACCAGCTGGCCTCGCAGCCGCCGCCCGCCGAGGCGAGGAAGCGCTGCCGGGTGCTGTACGTATCACCGCTCAAGGCCCTCGCCGTGGACGTGGAGCGCAATCTGCGCAGCCCGCTCACGGGAATCCGGCAGGAGTCCGTGCGGCGCGGCCTGCCGGAGCCCGAGGTCCGGGTCGGGATCCGCTCCGGTGACACCCCGGCCGCCGAGCGCCGTTCGATCGCCACGAAGCCGCCGGACATCCTGATCACCACCCCCGAGTCGCTCTTCCTGATGCTCACGTCCTCGGCCCGGGACGCGCTCGCCGGGATCGAGACGGTGATCCTGGACGAGGTGCACGCCGTCGCCGGGACGAAGCGGGGCGCCCATCTCGCCCTGTCCCTGGAGCGGCTCGACGAGCTGCTGCCGCGCCCCGCACGCCGCATCGGTCTGTCGGCGACGGTGCGTCCGGTGGAGGAGGTGGCGCGCTATCTGTCCCCGCAGCGCCGGGTGGAGATCGTCCAGCCGCGGTCCGGCAAGGAGTTCGATCTCTCCGTGGTCGTGCCGGTCGAGGATCTGGGCGAGCTGGGCGGCTCCCCCGCCTCGGACACGGACGGCGGGGAGAAGCCGTCGATCTGGCCGCATGTGGAGGAGCGGATCGCGGACCTCGTCCAGGCGCACCGCTCCACGATCGTCTTCGCCAACTCCCGTCGCCTGGCTGAGCGGTTGTGCAACCGGCTGAACGAGATCGCGTACGAACGGGCCATGGGCGCGGTTCCGGACGCGCCCGGCTCCGCCCCGACGATGCCCGAGGACCACTCCCCGGCCGAGCTGATGGGACAGTCCGGCGCTGCCAGAGGAGCGCCCGCCCTGCTGGCCCGCGCGCACCACGGCTCGGTCTCCAAGGAGCAGCGCGCCCAGGTCGAGGAGGACCTCAAGGCGGGCCGGCTGCCCGCCGTCGTGGCCACGTCCAGTCTGGAGCTGGGCATCGACATGGGCGCGGTGGATCTGGTGATCCAGGTCGAGTCGCCGCCCTCCGTCGCCTCGGGCCTCCAGCGGGTCGGCCGCGCGGGACACCAGGTGGGCGCGGTCTCCACGGGCGTCGTCTTTCCCAAGTACCGCGGCGATCTCGTCCAGGCCGCCGTGGTCACCGAGCGGATGCGCACCGGCGCCATCGAGGCCCTGCGCATTCCCGCGAATCCCCTCGATGTGCTGGCCCAGCAGCTGGTCGCCATGGTCGCGCTGGACACCCGGCAGGCCGACGATCTGCTCGCCCTGACCCGCCGCGCCGCGCCGTTCGCGTCGCTGCCCGAATCGGCGTTCACCGCCGTGGTGGACATGCTCGCCGGGCGCTATCCCTCCGACGCCTTCGCGGAGTTGCGTCCCCGCGTGGTGTGGGACCGCGTGGCCGGTACGGTCACGGGCCGGCCGGGCGCGCAGCGGCTCGCCGTCACGTCCGGGGGCACGATCCCCGACCGGGGGCTCTTCGGTGTCTTCCTCGCCGGAGCCGACCCGAAGAAGGGCGGCGGCAGGGTCGGTGAGCTGGACGAGGAGATGGTGTACGAGTCCCGGGTGGGCGATGTCTTCACGCTGGGCACGACCTCCTGGCGGATCGAGGACATCACCCGTGACCGGGTCCTGGTCACCCCGGCTCCCGGCACCCCGGGGCGGCTGCCGTTCTGGAAGGGCGACCAGCTGGGCCGTCCGCTGGAGCTGGGCCGCGCGGTGGGCGCGTTCCTGCGCGAGGTGGGCGCTCTCTCTGAGGAGGACGCCAGACTGCGGCTGCTGACCGCGGGACTCGACGCCTGGGCCGCCGGCAATGTGCTGTCGTATCTGGACGAGCAGCGCCGCGCCTGCGGGCATGTCCCCGACGACCGGACGATCCTCGTCGAGCGGTTCCGCGATGAGCTGGGCGACTGGCGCGTGGTGATCCACTCCCCGTTCGGCGCCCAGGTGCACGCGCCGTGGGCGCTGGCCCTCGGCGCCCGCCTCTCCGAGCGGTACGGCATGGACGCGCAGGTCATGCACGCCGACGACGGCATCGTGCTGCGGCTCCCCGATGCCGACCTGATGGGCCTGGACCTCCTCGATGACGAGCCGGACCGTCTCAGCACGGCTTTCGACAGCGAACAGGCACCCGTCGGAGCCGCGGATGTCGCCTTCGACGGCGGCGAGATCCGCGGGATCGTCACCGAGCAGGTGGGCGGCTCCGCGCTGTTCGCCTCCCGGTTCCGGGAGTGCGCCGCGCGGGCGCTGCTGCTCCCCCGCCGGAGCCCGGGCAAGCGCACCCCGCTGTGGCAGCAGCGCCAGCGGGCATCCCAGCTCCTCCAGGTGGCGAGCGAGTTCGGCTCGTTCCCCATCGTGCTGGAGGCGGTCCGGGAGTGCCTCCAGGATGTCTTCGATGTCCCGGGTCTCACGGAACTCATGGGGGACATCGAGTCCCGGCGGGTCCGGCTGATCGAGGTCACCACCCCCGAGCCGTCCCCCTTCGCCCGGTCGCTGCTCTTCGGCTATGTCGCGCAGTTCCTGTACGAGGGCGATTCCCCCCTCGCGGAGCGGCGGGCCGCCGCGCTGTCCCTGGACTCCCGGCTGCTGGCCGAGCTGCTGGGCCAGGCGGAGCTGCGGGAGCTGCTCGATCCGGAGGTCCTCACCGAGCTGGAACGGGAACTCCAGTGGCTCACCGAGGACCGCCGCGTCAAGGACCTCGAAGGCGTCGCCGATCTGCTGCGGGTCCTCGGCCCGCTCACGGACGCGGAGTTGGCCGAGCGCGGCGCGCGGCCGTCCTGGGCGGAGGATCTCGCCGCCGCCCGCCGCGCCATCCGGGTCAGGATCGGCGGAGCCGACCACTGGGCGGCGATCGAGGACGCGGGGAGGCTGCGGGACGCCCTGGGCACGGCGCTGCCGGTCGGTGTCCCCGAGGCGTTCACGGAGCCGGTGAAGGACCCCCTGGGCGATCTCCTCGCCCGTTTCGCCCGTACGCACGGCCCGTTCACCTCGCACGCGGCGGCCGAGCGCTTCGGCCTGGGCGCGGCCGTCACGGACGGGGCGCTCCAGCGCCTCGCCGCGAGCTCCCGGGTCGTACAGGGCGAGTTCCATCCGTCCGGCATCGGCCAGGAGTGGTGCGACGCCACGGTCCTGCGCCGGCTGCGCCGCCGCTCGCTGGCGGCGCTGCGCCAGGAGCTGGAGCCGGTGGCGCCGGCCGCGCTCGCCGCCTTCCTCCCGCAGTGGCAGCATCTGAACGGCAACGGCCTGCGCGGTATCGACGGACTCGCCCGTGCCGTGGAGCAGGTGCAGGGCGCTCCCGTTCCCGCGTCGGCGCTGGAGAAGCTGATCCTGCCGTCCCGGGTCGCCGGCTACACACCCGCGCTCCTGGACGAACTGACCACCACGGGCGAGGTCCTGTGGGCCGGAGCGGGCGCCCTGCCCGGCAAGGACGGCTGGGTCTCGCTCTATCTCGCCGACGCCGCACCGCTGTTGCTCCCGCCCCCGCACCCCCTGGAGCTGACCGCCCTCCACGAATCGGTGCTGGCCACGCTCTCGGGCGGCTATGGCCTGTTCTTCCGGCAGATCACCGATCAGGTCCGAGCCACCACGCACCCGGACGCGACCGATCCTCAACTGGCCGACGCCGTATGGGACCTGGCCTGGTCGGGCCGGCTCACCAACGACACGCTGGCGCCGCTGCGCTCGCTGCTCGGCTCGGGCCGTACCGCCGGCTCCACGGCGCACCGCGCCCGGCGGCCGGTGCCCCGGGGGCGGTACGGCACGCTCACGGCCGCGGCCGGCCCCGCCTCCCGTACGGGCCCGCCGACCGTCAGCGGCCGCTGGTCGCTGCTGCCCGCCCAGGAGCCCGAGCCCACGCATCGCGCGCACGCGCTGGCCCGCACGCTCCTCGACCGCCATGGGGTGGTGACCCGGGGCGCGGTCGCGGCCGAGGGGGTCGTGGGCGGCTTCTCGGCGGTGTACCGCGTCCTGTCCGCCTTCGAGGACAGCGGCCAGGCACGGCGCGGCTATGTCGTGGAGGGCCTGGGCGCGGCCCAGTTCGCGATGGACGGCGCCGTCGACCGGCTGCGGGCGGCGGCGACGGCCCGTGACCGCGCCGACGCGCACCCCTCGCCCCGCGCCGTGGTGCTGGCCGCCGCCGACCCGGCCAACGCCTATGGGGCCGCGCTTGCCTGGCCGGATCCCCCGGACGGCGCCGGCCACAAACCGGGCCGCAAGGCCGGTTCTCTCGTCGTTCTCGTCGATGGCGAGCTGACGCTCTACATGGAGCGCGGCGGCAAGACGCTGCTGGCCTGGCCCACCGATCCGGAGGACCCCTCGCTCCGGTCCGCCGCGGAGGCCCTGGCGAGCGCGGCCCGCGCGGGGGCGCTCGGTACGGTCACGGTGGAGCGTACGAACGGCGCCCCTGCCCTGACGTCCCCTCTCGGGCGTGCTCTGGAGTCCGCGGGCTTCCATGCCACCCCCCGGGGCCTGCGCCTTCGGGCCTGACCGTGCGAGCCTGAAGCCATGCCCGAGGGAGACACCGTCTGGCAGGCCGCCCAGCGCCTGCACACCGCGCTCGCGGGGCACCGGCTGATCCGCTCGGACCTGCGGGTGCCCCGGTTCGCGACGGCCGATCTCACCGGCCGGACCGTCCTCGATGTCACCCCGCGCGGCAAGCATCTGCTCACCCGTATCGAGGGCGGCCTCACCCTCCACTCGCATCTGCGCATGGAGGGCTCCTGGAAGGTCTACGCCCCGGGTGAGCGCTGGCGCGGCGGTCCGGCGCACCAGATCCGGGCGATCCTCGGTACCACCGACCGCACGGCCGTGGGCTATCGCCTCCCCGTCCTCGAACTGCTGCGTACCAGCGACGAGGAGCGGGTGGTGGGGCATCTCGGCCCCGATCTGCTCGGTCCGGACTGGGACGCCGCCACGGCCCTGCGCAACCTCCTGTCCGACCCCGCGCGCCCGGTCGGGGAGGCTCTGCTCGATCAGCGCAACCTCGCCGGAGTCGGCAATATCTTCAAGTCCGAGACCTGCTTCCTCGTTCGCGCGAACCCGTGGCTCCGGGTCGGCGAACTCCCCTCGCCCGAGCGGCTGGTGACCGCGGCGAAGAAGCTGCTCGAAGCGAACCGGAACCGTCCGGGCGGCTCCCGTCGGCTGTATGTCTACGGCCGCGCGGACCGCCCCTGCCCCCGCTGCGGCACCTCGGTCCGTACGGCAGAACAGGACGGCCGGCCCACGTACTGGTGCCCGCTCTGCCAGCCGGACCAGGCCAGTTGACGCACGGACAGCCCCGTGAACGGACGGACGAGGTGACAGGTCGACGGGCGAGGTGACGCGGTCGAAACGCGAGGTGATACCCGTCGGCCCGTCGCCGCGTCAGCCGACGACGCGTCACAACCGGGGACGACGCTGCCGCGCGGACGTGACATGCACCGGCAGCAGGCTCAGCCCCCAGCCGCCCGCCGCCACCGCTCCCTCCACCAGTCCGGCGTTCTCGGGCACCAGCACGATGCGCAGGACCGCCCACCACCACACCCCGCCCAGTGCGAGCGCAGGGAGAAGGATCCACCGTCTCGCCATGGCTCCCTCCTCCGGCCGACCCTAGTAAGGAACGATCAGCCGCCGGGAGAGCGCATCGGATGCACTCCCCGGCGTGCGCGTGCGGCACCGGTCGCGCCCCTGCCGCAGCGACAACGCGGCAGGGGCGCGGCCGGCCCCTCGCCCTTCGACCGGGACTCCGGCCCGGTCAGGCGCTCTCCGCCTGGAACATCCAGGCGTGCTTCTCAAGGTCGGCGGTCACCTGGATCAGGGTGTCCTGCGTCACCGGGTCCGGTTTGTCCGTCACCTCGACGCGCTCACGCATCCGTTCGATGACCGCGCCGAGCGCGTCCACCAAGGTCCGTATCGCGTCCACGTCCGCGATCCAGCCGTTGGGCACCGTGCGGATCGCGCTCGTGGCCGCCACCGTCGCGGCCCGCCCGTCCGGTGTCACCCCGAGCGCGGAGGCCCGCTCGGCAACCGTGTCCGAGTGCTTCCGGGCTGTGGAGACGACCTCATCGAGCTGCAGGTGTATGGAGCGGAAGCGTGGCCCGACGATGTTCCAGTGGACCTGCTTGGCGACGAGCGAAAGATCCACCAGGTCCACGAGGGCACCTTGCAGTGCCTCGCCGACCAGCTTCAGGTCTTCCTCGGGCAGGGGACTCTTCACGACAGACATGCATGTCCTCCCATTCCGCTCACGGTTCTTCGTTCACAGTTCGGCGCGCACGCACTTTCCACCATGACACAACCACATCAAAACGGGCATATGGGAGCAGACAAAAGCCCCGGCCTCGGCATCGCTGCCGACCGGGGCTCAGGTCAAAGCTTCCATGCCTGATCAGCTTGATCAGGCGGCGACGACGTCCACCGCCTCCGCAGGCGCCTTGATCGTCACCCGTTCCGTCGGCACTCCAGCCACCGACGTCACAGAGACGGAATTGAGCATTGGACGTACTGCCGCGGGCACCGGCTCGTTCGCCGCCGCCGACGCGGCCAGCTCGGCCAACGACAGCTCGTCGCTCACTTCACGCATGAGCTCTGACATCCGTACGTCAAGCGCGTCGCAGATCGCCGAGAGCAGCTCGGAGGAAGCCTCCTTCTGCCCCCGTTCCACCTCGGAGAGATAGCCGAGCGAGACCCGGGCGGACGAGGAGACTTCGCGCAGAGTACGGCCCTGGCGCTGGCGCTGCCGACGCAGCACGTCACCAAGCAGGCGACGGAGCAGAATCATCGGTGGCTCCCTCCTCGGACCGCGTAGCCGCATCCTTCACGCCCCACCGTACCGCCTAGTGCCGCGGCCGTGCGGGGAGCGATGTCGTGTTCACTCAGGGCTGCAAACATCAATTCCCCCCGTTCTGTTCCGTATCCTGTGCCCGCCCGTTCCCGGAGAGTTCGCTGAGGAGCAGTCCGAGCACGCTCCGTACACTCTCTTTACGGATGTCCGCCCGGCCGCCGTTCAACCGCGGAGCGGCCACTTTCCCCACGCCTTCCGGTCCCACCACCGCCACGTACACGGTGCCGACGGGCCGCCCGTCCTGCGGATCCGGGCCCGCGACCCCGGTGGTCGCCGCTCCCCAGCCCGCCCCGAGCGCGCGGCGTACGCCCGTCGCCATCTGGAGCGCGACCTCGGGGTCCACGGCGCCGCGCTCCTCCAGAAGGGTCGCGTCGACGCCCAGAACATCCCGTTTGAGGTCCGTCGCGTAGGCCGTGACGGACCCGCGGAAGGTCCGGGAGGCACCGGGGACCGCCGTCAGCTCCGCGGCCACCAGACCGCCGGTGAGGGATTCCGCGACGGCCAGGGTCCCGCCGCGCTCCGCCAGGATCTCCAGCACCCGCGCCGCCCGGTCGGCCGCCGAGCGCACGTAAGCGCCGCTGTCCGCCACCGCCGCGGCCCCGGACTCGGGCACCACCGCGGCCCCGGACTCGGACTCCGCCCCGGCACCCGCCGCCATACCGGTACCCGCCGCGGCCTCCACGGCACTCACCGCGCGGACTCCGCCGCCGCGCGCTCCGCCGCGAGCCCCTGGCGCCGCAGGACGACCGCCTGCCGTACGTAGTCCAGCCCCGTGAGCACGGTCAGCGCGACGGCCACGGCCATCACCCAGAACCGCAGCGTGGCCAGCGGCCCGGTCAGCGCGAGCACGTACATCCCGACGGCCACCCCCTGCGCCAGCGTCTTCATCTTCCCGCCGCGGCTGGCCGGAATGACGCCATGCCTGATCACCCAGAACCGCATCAGCGTGATGCCCAGTTCACGGAAAAGGATGACCCCGGTCACCCACCAGGGCAGATCACCGAGCGCGGACAGACAGATCAGCGCCGCTCCCATGATCGCCTTGTCCGCTATCGGATCGGCGATCTTCCCGAAGTCGGTGACCAGGTTGTACGCCCGCGCCAGATGACCGTCGAAGACGTCCGTGATCATGGCGACGGCGAAGGCGGCCCAGGCCCAGGCGCGCCAGGCGGGGTCGAAACCGCCGTCCTGGAGCAGCAGCAGTACGAAGGCCGGGACGAGCACCAGCCGCATCATGGTGAGGATGTTGGCGATGTTCCACAGACTGGCCTGATTGACCGCCGCGGCCCCCAGCTTGCCGCCCGGTACCTGCTTCGAGCCGTTCCCACCGGACACCGGTGTCGCGCCGCCGCCCGCCGCGGACGCCGGGACTCCGGTCATCTGGCAGCCTCCTCGCCCGGGATCCCGGAGTCGTCCCCGGGAAGATCGTGACATTCGGCCACCAGATCCACGCCCTCGGTACCGATCACCTTGGCCTCGACCATGAGGCCGGGGCGCAGGCCCTCGCGGGAGGTGAAGATCACCTGGCCGTCCGTCTCGGGCGCCTGGTGCGCCGCGCGGCCGACGGCCGCCTCCCCGCCCTCCGGGTCGATCGATTCGACGAGCACGTCCAGGCTCTCGCCGAGCCGTTCCTCGGCCCGCTGCGAGGTCAGTTCCTCGGCCAGCCGGGAGAGGTGGGCCAGCCGCTCCGCGATGAGGTCACCGTCCAGCTTGTCGGCGTACGTCGCGGCCTCCGTGCCGTCCTCGTCGGAGTAGCCGAAGACGCCGATGGCGTCGAGCCGCGCCCCGGTCAGGAAGCGCTCCAGCTCGGCGAAGTCCGCCTCGCTCTCCCCGGGGAAGCCCACGATGAAGTTGGAGCGCACACCGGCCTGCGGCGCCTTGCCCCGGATGGTTTCCAGCAGCTCCAGGAAGCGGTCGGTGTCCCCGAAGCGGCGCATCGCGCGCAGAACCCCGGGGGCGGAGTGCTGGAAGGACAGATCGAAGTACGGCGCGACCTTGGGCGTCGAGGTCAGGACGTCGATCAGCCCCGGCCGCATCTCGGCGGGCTGGAGGTAGCTGACCCGCACCCGCTCGATCCCGTCGACGGCCGCCAGCTCAGGCAGGAGCGTCTCCAGCAGCCGGATGTCGCCGAGGTCCTTGCCGTACGAGGTGTTGTTCTCGGAGACGAGCATGACCTCCTTGACGCCCTGCTCGGCCAGCCAGCGCGTCTCGCCCAGCACATCGGAGGGGCGCCGCGAGATGAAGGAGCCGCGGAACGAGGGAATGGCGCAGAAGGAGCAGCGCCGGTCGCAGCCGGAGGCGAGCTTCACGGAGGCGACGGGGCTGCGGTCGAGCCGCCGCCGCAGGGGCGCGCGCGGCCCGGAGGCCGGAGCGACCCCTTCCGGCAGGTCTTCGGGGGCCGGCGCCACCTCGGCCGGGGACTGCGCGTGGCCGGGCAGGGCCACCTCGGCGCCCTGGCGCTCGACCGGGCTGAGCGGCAGCAGCTTGCGCCGGTCGCGGGGCGTGTGCGAGGCGTGGATGCCGCCGTTGAGGATGGTCTGCAGCCGGTCGGAGATATCGGCGTAGTCGTCGAATCCGAGCACGCCGTCGGCCTCGGGGAGGGCGTCCGCCAGCTCCTTGCCGTACCGCTCGGCCATGCAGCCGACGGCGACGACGGCCTGGGTTCTGCCCTGATCCTTGAGATCATTGGCTTCCAGCAGGGCGTCGACGGAATCCTTCTTCGCGGCTTCGACGAACCCGCAGGTGTTGACGACGGCGACATCAGCCCCCGAGGCGTCCTCGACGAGCTCCCAGCCATCCGCTGCCAAGCGGCCTGCGAGCTCCTCCGAGTCCACCTCGTTACGGGCGCAGCCAAGAGTGACAAGGGCGACGGTACGGCGTTCGGGCATGGGCTCAAGACTACTTTGTCCTGGCCCCGCCCCCGCCGTGCAGGGTTGCTCAGCCGGCCTCGGGGTCGCCCTGGGTGTACGAGAGTCGCTCAACCTGGCCCGGCTCGAACTCGTCCTCGACCTTCTTGCCGTTCACGAAGAGCTCGATCGCGCCCGCGTTTCCGAGGATCAGGTCGATCTGCTCGTCGTCCTGGAAGGTCTTGGAATCGCCCTTCTTCAGCGTTCCGTCGAACAGCAGCTTGCCGTTGGACGATTTGGCGGAGATCCAGCTCTTGTCGTCTATGGCCGACAGTTTCACCGTGACCTTGTCGAGCGGGGCGGCGGCGATGGCGCTGTCGGACGGGTCGGGCTTGGGGTCGGCCGACTTCGTGGGGCTCGGCTTGGTGTTCTTCGCGGGCTTCGTCCCCTCGGCGACCTGCTTGGTCTTCGGGTCGTCGCCCCCGCCGCCGAACGCCGTGAAGCCGACGAAGCCGACCACGGCCACGATCGCGGCGACCATGGCCGCGGTCCAGTTGGGCCGGGAGCGCTCCGGCCGGATCCGCTCGGCTTCGAACATGGGCGCCGCGGGCGTGGGTACGGGCCGCCCGCCGTGCTCGGAGTCGAACTGCTCGATCAGCGGCGCGGGATCGAGCCCGACCGCGCGAGCGATCATCCGGATGTGTCCGCGGGCGTATACATCGCCGCCGCAGCGCGAGAAGTCGTCCTCCTCGATCGCGTGCACGATGGGGATGCGCACCCGGGTGGAGCCGCTGACCTCGTCGACCGTCAGATCCGCGGCGATACGGGCCCGCAGCAGCACCTGGCCGATCGAAGGCCGTTCCACAGCGGGGGAGTTGGCGTCGGACTCGGCGCCGTCGGAGAGGTTTTCCGCGGCGCGGCCGTCAACGCGATCAGCGATGTGATCGTCGGGAACGTTGCCGTCCGAGGAGTCTGGGGAGTCTGGGGACTTGCCGTCGGGGGATTTGCCGATGGACACGGGGGCGCCTTTCGAGCGTGTAGCCACCTGCTGGACGTTCAGTCTATGGGTGGTACGAAAGGGTGGGGCAACCGGGCGGAAGCATTTTGTACGCCATCAGAATGGCCGGACGGCGCGGTGGAGGAGCATGACGCTTCTCCTCTCTCCAACTTGACGTATGCGCACGGGAAACGGTTGCCCTCGATATGCCTCGGGGTTCCGATTCCCTCGCGGGGAAGTCCCCTCCCCCGCGAGGGAGACGGCCTCTCTAGGAAAGAGACTCCCCGCGGATCACCGCGAGCACTCCATCGAGTTCGTCCGCCTTGACCAGGACATCGCGAGCCTTGGAGCCCTCGCTCGGGCCGACGATGTTCCTCGATTCCATCAGGTCCATCAGCCGGCCGGCTTTGGCGAAGCCGACCCGCAGTTTCCGCTGGAGCATCGAGGTCGAACCGAACTGTGTGGAGACCACCAGCTCGGCGGCCTGGCAGAGAAGGTCGAGATCGTCGCCGATGTCCTCGTCGATCTCTTTCTTCTTCGCCGTCCCGACCACGACGTCGTCCCGGAAGACGGGTGCCATCTGATCCTTGCAGTGCTGGACGATCGCCGCGACCTCGTCCTCGGTGACGAAGGCGCCCTGCATACGGGTCGGCTTGTTCGCCCCCATCGGGAGGAAGAGGCCGTCGCCCTTGCCGATCAGTTTCTCCGCGCCCGGCTGATCGAGGATGACCCGGCTGTCCGCCAGGGAGGACGTCGCGAACGCCAGCCGCGAGGGCACGTTCGCCTTGATCAGTCCGGTGACGACATCGACCGAGGGACGCTGGGTGGCCAGCACCAGATGGATTCCGGCGGCGCGGGCCAACTGGGTGATACGGACGATGGAGTCCTCGACGTCACGCGGCGCGACCATCATCAGATCCGCCAGCTCGTCCACGATCACCAGCAGATACGGGTACGGCGAGAGCTCGCGCTCGCTGCCCTCCGGCGCCTTGACCTTGCCGTCGCGCACCGCCTTGTTGAAGTCGTCGATATGGCGGTAGCCGTACGCCGCGAGGTCGTCGTAGCGCAGATCCATCTCCCGTACGACCCACTGGAGCGCCTCGGCGGCCCGCTTGGGGTTGGTGATGATCGGCGTGATCAGGTGCGGGATGCCCTCGTACGCGGTCAGCTCGACCCGTTTGGGGTCGACGAGGACCATCCGGACGTCCTCCGGGGTCGCCCGGACCATCACCGATGTGATCAGACAGTTGATGCAGGACGACTTTCCCGAGCCGGTCGCGCCCGCGACCAGTACGTGCGGCATCTTCGCGAGGTTGGCCATCACATAGCCGCCCTCGACGTCCTTGCCGAGCGCGACGAGCATCGGATGGTCGTCCTCCGCGGCGTCCGCGAGCCGCAGGACATCACCGAGGTTGACCATCTCCCGGTCGGTGTTCGGGATCTCGATGCCGACCGCGGACTTGCCGGGGATCGGGGAGATGATCCGTACGTCGGGGCTGGCCACGGCGTACGCGATGTTCTTGGTGAGCGCGGTGATCCGCTCGACCTTCACGGCCGGGCCCAGCTCCACCTCGTACCGTGTGACCGTCGGGCCCCGGGTGAAGCCGGTGACGGCCGCGTCGACCTTGAACTCCATGAAGACATTGCTGAGCGAGGCGACGACGGCGTCATTGGCGGCGCTGCGCGTCTTGCCGGGGCCGCCGCGCTCCAGCAGGTCGAGCGACGGCAGCGAGTAGGTGATGTCCCCGCGGAGCTGGAGCTGTTCGGCGCGCGGCGGCAGCGGCTTGTCCCGCTCGGGCGGCGGCTTGGTCAGATCCGCGACACCGGCGGTGCCCGCGGCCGGTTTCTCGGCCTCGCGCGCCGTCGGTACGGGTGCGGAAGGCTCTGGCGCGTCCTCGGCCGGCTCTTCCGGGGGATCCTGCCGCTCGCCGGGCCGCTGCCCCGGCTTCCGCCCGCGGTCCACGGACACGCTCTGGGTGAGGTCCGCGACGATCGGCGAGGGCGGCATCCCGTTGAGTACGGCACCGTCCAGCGCCGCCGCCGCGGCCGCCGCCACGTCCACGGCGTCCATGGGACGGTCCATGGACGGCTGCACGGAGGCCCTGCGCGGCCGGCGCCGCGTGGAGAGCGCCTCCACCTCGGCCCGGTCGGGGTCGTACCCCGCGCGGCCGCCGCCCCGGCGGGTGGCGGGACGGCGGCCGCCGGAGGGCAGCGCCTCGCGCCACTGCTCGTCGTACCGTTCATCGTCGTCGAACCGCTCGTCGTCGAACCGCTCGTCGTCGAACCGCGCGTCGTCGAACCGCTCCGGCTCATGGTCCGGCCGGACGATCCCCAGTTTCATGCCGAGCAGCCGCAGCCGTTGCGGAATGGCGGCCACGGGGGTGGCGGTGACGACGAGCAGACCGAAGAGGGTGAGCAGCAGAAGCAGCGGTACGGCGAGGACCTCGCCCGTGGTGAAGATCAGCGGTGTGGAGGCGGCCCAGCCGATCAGCCCGCCCGCGTCCTGTATCGCTTCGGTGCCCGCGCCGCGCCCGGGGGCGCCGCAGGCGATGTGGACCAGCCCGAGCACTCCGATCACGAGCGCCGACAGTCCGATGACGATCCGTCCGTTGGCCTCGGGCTTCTCGGGGTAGAGGATCAGCCGTACGGCGACGGCGCCCAGCAGTATCGGCACGAGCAGATCGAGCCGGCCGAAGGCTCCGGTGATGAGCATCTCGACCAGGTCGCCCACGGGACCGCGCAGATTCGACCAGGTGCCCGCCGCGACGATGAGGGCGAGGCCGAGCAGCAACAGGGCCAGCCCGTCCTTGCGATGGGCCGGGTCGAGCCCCTTCGCGCCACGCCCTATGCCGCGCAACATCGCGCCGACGCCGTGTGCCGCTCCGAGCCAGACGGCGCGGACGAGCCGGTACACACCGCCGGTGGGGCTCGGCGCGGCTTTGGGTGCCGGCTTGGCGGCGGCCTTCTTCGCGGGAGCCTTCTTGACCGGTGCCTTCTTGCCGGGCGCGGACTTCTTCGCCGCGGTCTTCTTGGCGGGCGCCGCCTTCGCGGCACCGGTCGTACGGCCGGCCCGCGGCTTCGCGGTGCCCGCCGTGCCCTGGGAGCCCTTGCCGGACGTACGTGAGGCCATGATGGTGAGGTTACCGGTGTGAACGGCCGGGGACACGTGTGCCCACCGCTTCACCCGTCCGTGTCGCCCGCGCCCGGACGGGAAACTGACGTCGCCGCTCGGTCAGTTCGGCGAGGGAAGGGGCGGTGAACCGCTTCCCGTCCCCGGCTCCAGCGCGTCGAGCGCCCGCCGCAGACCGGTCAGTTTGCGCTCCAGGTGGGCGGCGGTGGCCACGGCGGAGGCATCCGCCGAATCGTCGTCCAGCTGTTTGGAGAGCGCCTCGGCCTGTTCCTCAACTGCCGCGAGCCGCGCGGACAGTTCGGCCAGCAGCCCGGCCGGCTCCCTGACCTCGCCCGCCCCGGCGAGCTGGAGTCTGAGCAGCTCCGCCTGCTCCTTCAGCTGGCAGTTCTTCATATACAGCTCGACGAAGACCGAGACCTTGGCGCGCAGCACCCAGGGGTCGAACGGCTTCGAGATGTAGTCCACCGCACCCGCCGCGTACCCACGGAAGGTGTGATGCGGGCCATGGTTGATGGCCGTCAGGAAGATGATCGGGATATCGCGCGTGCGCTCCCGCCGCTTGATGTGCGCGGCGGTCTCGAAACCGTCCATCCCCGGCATCTGGACATCCAGCAGAATGACCGCGAAGTCGTCCGTCAGCAGCGCTTTGAGCGCTTCCTCCCCTGACGATGCCCGCACCAGCGTCTGATCGAGCGCGGAGAGGATCGCCTCCAGCGCCAGCAGATTCTCCGGCCGGTCATCGACCAGGAGGATCTTGGCCTTCTGCACCATGGCCGCCCGCCCTCCTCGCCCCGGCATGGGGCGCCCCCTGCTCTCGGAGCTCGGCGAAACACCGGGCGCCGCCCCAGGGGACGACTCCCTTTCGCCGTCCGTCCTTGTGCCGGTCATGGTAGCCGCACCCCGCCTGTCGCCACACCCTGTCACCGTTATGTCACTGTGCTCGAAGCGGAAACGCAACGCGAGACCAGAAGGTTCCCCGAAACACGGCGCCTCACACGCCGTCGGGCATAGTCCGTCAGCACATCTCCTGGATTCGTGCACCCACCGATCACTTGTCGCGCATCCATTGCTCCATCACCGAAAGCAGATGATCGGGATCGACCGGCTTGGTGACATAGTCGGACGCCCCGGAGTCAATGGCCTTCTCCCGGTCGCCCTTCATCGCCTTCGCGGTGAGCGCGATGATCGGCAGCCCGGCGAACTGCGGCATCCTGCGGATCGCCGTCGTCGTCGCGTAGCCGTCCATCTCCGGCATCATGATGTCCATCAGAACGACTGTCACATCGTCGTGCTGCTCCAGGACTTCGATGCCCTCACGCCCGTTCTCCGCGTACAGCACCGAAAGGCCGTGCTGCTCCAGCACGCTGGTGAGGGCGAAGACATTGCGGATGTCGTCATCGACGATCAGTACCTTCTCGTTGTCGAACGCGAAGGTACGGGTCTCCCTCGGCGTCTCCTGACGGCCCGCGCCGGCCGCCGCACCCGACCCCCAGGACTCCAGCCCCTGCGGACCGCCCGACGGGCCGTCCGAGACACCCGGAGCCCCGCCCTGGGGCTGGGAGCCCCGCGACCCAGCGCCCGCGCTCTTGCGGCGGCGCCGGAACAGCGCGGCGGGACCCGGCAGTTCCGCGGGCGCGGCCGGCCCCTCAAGCGACGCCTGTCCCTGTCCCGCCGCCTCCGCCGTGCCCTCGTCCGCCGGACGTCCCTGCGGGTGAAGGCCCACGGAGGTCAGCTGCTGCATGCCCGCGGGCGTCAGCTGCGGATACCCCTGCGGAGGCAGCTCGCTGGGGTGGAGCGGCAGATAGAGCGTGAAGGTCGAGCCGCGCCCCGGCTCGCTCGCGGCGTGGATCTCACCGCCCAGCAGCCGGGCGATCTCCCGGCTGATGGACAGCCCGAGCCCCGTACCGCCGTACTTCCGGCTGGTCGTACCGTCCGCCTGCTTGAACGCCTCGAAGATCACACGCATCTTGCCCGCGGCGATCCCGATCCCGGTGTCGGTGACCGAGAACGCGATCAGATCGCCGTCCGCGTCCCGCAGCGAACCCGCTTCGAGGAGCTGCTCCCTGATGGCGTCGGGCACATCCGTACCGGCCGGACGGATCACCAGCTCAACCGCCCCGCTGTCGGTGAACTTCACCGCGTTGGACAGCAGATTGCGCAGCACCTGGAGCAGCCGCTGTTCGTCCGTGTGCAGCGTCGCGGGCAGCTCGGGCGAGACCCGTACGGAGAAGTCGAGCCCCTTCTCCGCCGTGAGGGGCCGGAAGGTCGCCTCCACATAGTCAACGAGCTGGACCAGCGCGATACGGGTCGGGCTGACGTCCATCTTGCCCGCCTCGACCTTCGACAGATCGAGGATGTCGTTGATCAGCTGGAGCAGATCCGAACCCGCGCCGTGGATCGTCTCCGCGAACTCCACCTGCTTCGGCGAGAGATTCGACTCGGCGTTGTCCGCGAGCAGCTTCGCGAGGATGAGCAGCGAGTTGAGCGGCGTGCGCAGCTCGTGCGACATGTTCGCCAGGAACTCCGACTTGTAGCGCATCGAGACGGCGAGCTGCTCGGCCCGCTCCTCCAGCACCTGCCTGGCCTCTTCGATCTCGGTGTTCTTCACCTCGATGTCGCGGTTCTGCTGCGCCAGCAGTTCGGCCTTCTCCTCCAGCTCCGCGTTGGACTCCTGGAGTGCCTTCTGCCGGTTCTCCAGCTCGGCGGAGCGTTCGCGCAGCTGCTCGGTCAGCTCCTGCGACTGCTTCAGCAGCACCTCCGTCTTGGAGTTGACGCTGATGGTGTTCACGCTCGTCGCGATCATCTCGGCGATCTGGTTGAGGAAGTCCCGCTGGATATGCGTGAACGGCTGGAACGACGCCAGCTCGATCACACCGAGGACCTTCCCCTCGAAGAGCACCGGCAGCACGATCACATGCGCGGGCGCCGCCTCCCCGAGCCCGGACGAGATCTTCAGATAGCCCGGCGGCACATTGACCTGGATGGTGCGCTTCTCCTCGGCGGCCGTCCCGATGAGCGTCTCGCCCGGCCGGAAGGACGTCGGCATCGACCCCGCCGAGTAGCCGTAGCTGCCGCGCATGCACAGCTCGTACGAGGTGTCCTTGCCGTCCGTACCGACCTGCGGCACCGTGCCGGTCTGCATCGCCAGGAAGAACGCGCCGTGCTGCGCGGAGACCACCGGGGTCAGCTCGCTCATGATCAGCGAGGCCACGTCGTCGAGATCGCGGCGGCCCTGCATCAGACCGGAGATACGGGCGAGATTGCCCTTGAGCCAGTCCTGTTCCTCGTTGGCGAGGGTGGTGTCCCGCAGGTTGGCGATCATCGTGTTGATGTTGTCCTGGAGGACCTGGATCTCGCCCGCCGCGTCGACATCGATCTTCAGGTTGAGATCGCCGCGGGTCACCGCGGTGGCCACGGCCGCGATCGCCCGCACCTGACGGGTCAGGTTCCCGGCCATCTCGTTCACCGATTCGGTGAGGTCGCGCCAGGTGCCGTCGACGTCCCGCACCCGGGCCTGGCCGCCCAGCTGCCCGTCCGTACCCACCTCGCGGGCCACCCGGGTCACCTGATCGGCGAACGAGGAGAGCTGGTCGACCATCGTATTGATGGTGTTCTTCAGTTCCAGGATCTCACCGCGGGCATCGATGTCGATCTTCTTGGTGAGATCGCCCTTGGCGATGGCGGTGGTGACCGTCGCGATCTGGCGCACCTGGCCGGTCAGATTGGACGCCATCGAGTTCACGGACTCGGTGAGGTCCTTCCAGGTACCGGACACGCCCGGAACCCTGGCCTGCCCGCCCAGTTCGCCCTCGGTGCCCACCTCGCGGGCGACACGCGTGACCTCGTCCGCGAAGGAGGACAACGTCGTCACCATCGTGTTGACGGTGTCGGCGAGTTCGGCGACCTCGCCGCGCGCCTCGACCGTCACCTTCTTCGTCAGATCACCATTGGCGACCGCGGAGGAGACCCGCGAGATATTGCGCACCTGACTGGTGAGGTTGTTGGCCATGGTGTTGACGTTGTCGCTGAGGTCCTTCCAGATTCCGGTGACACCCCGGACCCTGGCCTGACCGCCGAGGATGCCTTCCGTACCCACCTCACGGGCGACACGGGTCACCTCGTCGGCGAAGTTCAGCAGCTGGTCGACCATCGTGTTGACGGTCGTGACCAGATCGAGGATCTCGCCCCTGGCATCGACGGTGATCTTCTTCGACAGATCGCCCTTGGCGACCGCCGTGGTGACCTCGGCGATATTGCGGACCTGCGACGTCAGGTTGTTCGCCATGAAGTTGACGGACTGGGTGAGGTCCTTCCAGGTGCCGGAGACGCCCTGGACCTCGGCCTGGCCGCCGAGGATTCCCTCGGTCCCCACCTCACGGGCCACCCTGGTGACCTGCTCGGCGAAGTTGGACAGCTGGTCCACCATGGTGTTGAGGGTGTTCTTCAGCTCCAGGATCTCGCCGCGCGCGTCCACGTCGATCTTCTGCGACAGGTCACCGCGCGCCACCGCCGTCGCCACGCCCGCGATATTCCTGACCTGTGCCGTGAGGTTCCCCGCCATGCCGTTCACGGAGTCGGTCAGATCCCGCCAGACACCGGCGACGCCCGGCACCTGCGCCTGACCGCCCAGCCGGCCGTCCGTACCGACCTCACGCGCGACCCTGGTCACCTGGTCCGCGAAGGCGGAGAGCTGGTCGACCATGGTGTTGATCGTGTTCTTCAGCTCCAGGATCTCGCCCCGGGCGTCCACATCGATCTTCTGCGACAGGTCACCGCGCGCCACGGCCGTGGTCACCTGCGCGATCTGACGTACCTGATCGGTGAGGTTCCCGGCCATGAAGTTGACGGAGTCGGTGAGTTCCTTCCACGTACCGCTGACGCCGTCCACCCGCGCCTGGCCGCCGAGCCGGCCCTCCGTACCCACGTCCCGCGCCATGACCGTGACCTGGTCGGCGAACGAGGACAGCTGCGCCACCATCGTGTTGACGGTGTTCTTGAGCTCCAGCATCTCGCCGGCCACGTCGACCGTGACCTTCTGGGTCAGATCGCCATTGGCGACCGCCGTGGTCACCTGCGCGATGTCCCGCACCTGGCCGGTCAGGTTACGGAACGCGGTGTTCACCGAATCGGTGAGGTCCTTCCACGTCCCGGCCGCTCCCGGCACCTCGGCCTGGCCGCCGAGCCGGCCCTCGACGCCGACCTCCCGGGCGACCCGCGTGACCTCGGAACCGAACGACTTCAGCTGGCCCACCATCGTGTTGACGGTGTTCTTCAGTTCCAGCATCTCGCCCGCGACATCGACGGTGACCTTCTGCGACAGATCGCCGTTCGCGACCGCCGTCGTCACCTGCGCGATATCCCGCACCTGAGAGGTCAGATTGCGGAAGACGCTGTTGACCGAGTCCGTGAGGTCCTTCCAGGTCCCGGCCGCGCCGGGGACCTGCGCCTGGCCGCCGAGCAGCCCCTCGGCGCCGACCTCGCTCGCCACCCGGGTCACTTCGTCCGCGAAGGTACGCAGCGTCTCCGTCATCTGGTTGATCGTCTCGGCGAGCTGAGCCACCTCGCCTCGCGCGCTGACCGTGACCTTCTGCGACAGGTCGCCGTTGGCGACGGCCGTGGTGACCTCCGCGATGCCCCGCACCTGGTTGGTCAGGTTGCCGGCCATCGTGTTCACCGAATCGGTGAGGTCCTTCCATACCCCGGCCACCCCGGGCACGGTCGCCTGGCCGCCCAGCTCGCCCTCCGTACCCACTTCCCTGGCCACTCGCGTGACCTCGGAGGAGAAGGACGACAGCTGGTCCACCATGGTGTTCACGGTGTTCTTCAGCTGGAGCATCTCGCCGGCCACATGAACCGTGACCTTGCGCGACAGATCACCCTTGGCGACCGCCGTCGTAACGAGAGCAATGTCACGTACCTGAGCGGTCAATCGATACGCCATCGTGTTGACGGAGTCCGTGAGGTCCTTCCACGACCCGGACATACCTCGCACTTTGGCCTGGCCGCCGAGCTTGCCCTCGGTACCGACCTCCAGCGCGACCCGCGTCACCTCATCGGTGAACGCCGACAGCTGGTCGACCAGATTGTTGACCGTACGGGCCACCTTCAGGAACTCACCGCGCAACGGCCGCTCCGCGCCGTCGGCGGAGGAGTGCGAGCGCAGCTCCATACGCTGCTCCAGATCGCCCTCGGCGACCGCGGAGAGCACCCGGCCCACCTCGGAGACGGGCCGCGCCAGATCGTCCACCAGCGCGTTCGACGCGTCGATCGCGGCGGCCCAGGAGCCCTCACAGGCGCCCGTCTCCAGCCGCTCCGTGAGCTTTCCCTCACGCCCGACCATGCGCCGTACGCGGGCCAGCTCGCCAGTGAGGTGAAGATTACGGTCGGCGACCTCATTGAAGACGGCGGCGATCTCCGCCATCACGTCGTCACCGGAGACGGTCAGGCGCTTACGGAAGTTGCCGTCCCGCATCGCCACCAAGGCCGTCAGCAGTCTGTTCAGCTCCGCCGCGTCCACCTCGATGGTCCCGTTGCTTCGGGACCGTCCGCCTTTCGCGCGCGTGCCATTGCCACGCGCCGCCGTGCCAGACTCCACCGTGTCCCTCCCGCAGGGGTTGACCGTACTGCCCGAGCTGTCTCCGAAATCCTGCCCAGTGTTTCACCATGGCCGAACCAGGCCATAACAGTTCGGCAGCTTCGCATAGCGTCCCCGCCCCCGCAGGGTGGAAACAGCGGCTACCGGCATCCGCTCGGACAGCGAAGGTAAGTAACCTGGCATCCGGCTGTCCAACCGTCCCGGTCCGCCCGGCGGGGGCGGTGTGGCGAAGGTACTACCACCGGGCATGTGGAGGGGCGGGGCCGATCATGGCGGAGCCGGGCGTCGAAACGCGTACGAGGAGTTCTGTGATCACCGCCCGGGCGGCTGCAAGCTTCGACCCTGTCGGGCGGTCCGTCGCGACTGCCCGCGCCTTTGTACGTGACACGCTCCAGGGGTGGGGCTACTCCGATGTCGTCGATGACGCCGTCGTCCTCACCAGCGAACTCGTCACCAACGCGGTGATCCACGCCGGCACCTCCGCCGATGTGCTCTGTCTCCGTACGGAGGACGGCGTCCGCGTCGAAGTGGCCGACCGCTATCCCGAGCGCGAGGTCCCCATCCAGGGCACCGGCCAGTCGTTCGGCAGCCCGGACCGGGAGAACGGCCGGGGTCTGCTGCTCTGCGCCGCCCTCGCCTCGCGCTGGGGCGTCGAGTACACCCCGACGTACAAGCAGGTCTGGTTCCAGCTCGACCTGCCACAGCGCCAGGTGGGCACCCGCTCGGCCGGTCCCGTCCTGCCCACGAGTCTGCTCCCGGTCGCCGACGAACGCGTCCGGGTGGCCGTCGTCCAGATCGACCGCGCCGGCACCGTCGTCAACTGGAACGTGGACGCGGAGCACCTGTTCGGGTACGCGGCGGAACAGGTCATCGGCAAGCCCCTGACCGACATCGCCGCCTGGCCGCACACCCCCGGTATCGGCACGGGTATCGTCGAGGCACTCCAACTCTCCCGCTGGGAGGGCAGTTACGGCATCCGCGGCGCCGACGGCCGGGTCATCCCCGTGTACGCCTCCCACCTGCGGGTGCGCGACACCCACGGCGAGCCGTCCACGGTCTGCCTGCTCGTACGCGACGACGAACGCGCCGTCATCCAGACCCCGTTGCGCGCCCCCGTGACCGATACGGGCGCCGAGAGCCGGAGCGCGGACCCGTTCGAGGTCTTCATCGGCTCCCCCGCCCCCGACGATCTGGACGGACTCCTCCAGCGCACGGTGGAACGCGCCCGCGACATGCTCGACGGCGACTCGGCGTTCCTCCTTCTCGCCACGGACGACGAGACGGAGTTGGAGGTACGGGCCTCCACCGGCCTCCCCTCCGCCCGCCAGCGCTTCGCCCGCGTCCCCGTGGAGGCCGGTACGGGCCGCTACAGCTCGGCACGCATGCCGGCCGTCCACGACGACCTCACGGCGGTCCCCGGGGCCGTCCCGCTGCTCAACGACACCGGCATGCGCTCCGTCGTGACCGTCCCGCTCAAGGTCGAGGGCAGGCTCACCGGCTCCCTGGGCGTCGCCGCCGAAGGCGCGGCCCGCTACTCCAACGAGGAGGCGCTTCGCCTCCAGTTCGCCGCGGACCGTATCGCCCTGGCCGTCGAATCGGCTCGTCTCGGCGAACTCGAACGTCTGCGGCGCGGTTCGCTCTCCTTCCTCGTCGAGGCCTCCGATCTGCTCGCGGGCACACTGGACCGGGATCAGACGCTGGCCCTGATGGCGCAGATGACCGTCCCGACCCTGGCCACCTGGTGCGCCGTCTACACGATCGCCGACCAGTCGTCGGACCCGTACCTCTCCTATGTGCTGCATGAGGACGAGGACCGCATCGACGGGCTCAAGGCCCTGCTCTCCAAGATCGATCCACCGGATCCGGTGCCCGCGCCCGGCGCCCGTATCTGGACCGCCCCGGCGGACGCGGCCCATCAGGCCGCCCTGCGCACGTCCATGCGGGAGTTGGGGCGGAGTTCGAGTCCGGTCTCCTCCGGCATCGGCACGACGCTGGCGACAGCGGCCGCGGTCGGCGGCGAGACCGTCGTGCTTCCGCTGGTCGCCCGTAACCGCGTCATCGGCATGCTGACCCTCGGCAAGCCCTCGGACGACCACTTCCGCCAGGAGATCCTGGAACTCGCCGAAGACCTCTCGCGTCGAGCGGCACTCGCCCTCGACAACGCCCGTCTCTACTCGGAACGTACGGCCATCAGCCAGGCCCTCCAGCGCAGCCTGCTGCCGCCGGGCCTGCCTCAGGTCCCCGGGGTCGAGGTGGAGGTCATCTACCGCGCCGCGGGCGAGGGCAACGAGGTGGGCGGCGACTTCTACGACCTGTTCCCGATCCGGGACGGCGCCTATGGCTTCGCCATCGGGGATGTCTGCGGTACGGGCCCGGAAGCCGCGGCCGTCACGGGCCTGGCCCGGCACGCCCTGCGTCTGCTCGCCCGCGAGGGCTTCGGCGGCCCCGCGGTCCTTGAGCGGCTGAACGCGGCGATCCTCGACGAGGGCGCCCGCAGCCGGTTCCTCACGCTGCTGTACGGCGAGTTGTGGCCCCAGGAGGACGGCAGCGCCGTCCTCAAGGTGGTGTGCGCCGGCCATCCGCTCCCCTTGCGCCTGCGCCAGGACGGCACGGTCGAACCGGCCGCGGAACCGCAGCCGCTACTGGGCGTCATGGAGGACCTGGAGCTGTACGAGCAGGTGGTCACCCTGAACCCCGGGGACGTCCTCCTGTGCGTCACCGACGGCGTCACGGAGCGCAGGGAAGGCACACGCATGCTGGGCGACGACGGCCTCGCCGACGTACTGACGACGTGTACGGGCCTGACGGCCGGCGCGGTCGCCTCCCGCGTCCTTCGCGCGGTGGAGCGCTTCGCCGCCGAGCCCGCCTCGGACGACATGGCCATCCTCGCGATGCGCGTCCCGGAGCCGCACACCGGCTGAGACAACGCGAGCCGATACAACGCGAAAGGCCCCCGCCAGTGGCGGGGGCCTTTCTTTTACTTGAGCCCCAATACGGAATCGAACCGTAGACCTTCTCCTTACCATGGAGACGCTCTACCGACTGAGCTATTGGGGCGCAGCAACGAGATAAAGCATACACGATGATCGGGGATGCGCAGCACCATCCCGAGGGAACGAAAGTGAACGAGAGGAGCACAGGAGGCGAACGCAGAAATGCCCCGCGCCGAAAGGCGCGGGGCATTCCCCTAAAGATTGTTCGGCGGCGTCCTACTCTCCCACAAGGTCCCCCCTGCAGTACCATCGGCGCTATGAGGCTTAGCTTCCGGGTTCGGAATGTAACCGGGCGTTTCCCTCACGCAATGACCACCGAAACACTATGAAAATATCGAACCACACCGGATGAC
>NZ_JBVKAK010000014.1:0-36705 GCF_055639435.1 Streptomyces sp. NPDC039430
TCACGCCCCGCCATCCACCCCGCCTGAACACCCAGCCCACGACCACCCACCACCACCGGCAACACCAACCCATCACGCCGCGCCGCATAGTCGTCCAGCACGAGTGACACCACCCGAGCCAGACTCCAGCCGTCCAGCAGGATGTGGTGGAAGGTGAACAGCACGCGGACACGGTCGTCCGTGAGCCGGGCCAGGGTCAGCCGGGCGAGTGGGACGGAGCCCAGGTCCAGACCGCGCTGCCGGTCGGCGGCGACACGGTCCGTCCAGAGTGCGGCGTGCTCGGGGGCCGAGGCGGCCCGCCAGTCCAGGATCTCGACGGGCAGCGTGACCGACTCGCGCACCACCTGGACCGGCTGAGTCACGCCTTCCCACACGACTCCGATCCGCAGCGCCTGGATCTCGTCGACCATGCGCTGCCAGGACGCGGCGAACCGGTCGACGTCGGACACACCGCCGACGGCGAACATCAGCTGCTCGAAGTACGCGCTGGAACCGTCCTCGGCGAGGGCGTGGAAGAGCATCCCGGACTGCAACGGCATCAACGGCAATACGTCCTCGACACCACGCCCGTCACCGACCGCCGCGTCCAGGCCCGCCTGATCCAACGGCGACAACGGAAAGTCCGACGGCGTGACACCACCCACACCCGGCAGCTCACAGTGCGCGAGGAAACCCTCCAACTCCCCGACGAACGCCGACGCCAGCCCCTCCACGACCGCCTCGGAGAACACACCGGCCGACCTGACCAGGTGGACGACAAGCCGCCCGTCGACCACACGTGCCGCCACGTCCAGCGTGTGGGCCCGGGGGCCGAGCGGGCCGTGCTGCCGCCCGTCGGGCCCCGGCTCTGTCACGTGGTAGAGCGGATTCTCGGCCGGAGAGACACCGGTCCCGGCCCCTGTCCCGCTCCCGGCTCCGGCTCCGGCTCCGGCCTCGCCGAGGCAGCTGTAGCCGACCTGTGGACGGACCGTCCTGCCCAGGTCACCCGCCGCCGAGTCGGGATCCCCGAGGTAGCGCAGGGCGCCGTACCCATGACCATGGCCGGGTACGCCACGCAGCCGCTCTTTCGCGGACTTGACCAAGGCGTCCCAGTCGGCCGGGTCCGCACCCTCACCCCCGCCATCGCCTGCCTTATCACCCGCGTTATCGCCCGCGCCGGAGGCTCCGGAAGCCAGCTCCAGCGGGAAGACCGTACTGAACCAGCCCACCGTCCGGGACACATCGACGCCCCGGAACACGTCCTCCCGGCCGGTCCGTTCGACGTCCACAACAACCCGGTCCTGGCAGGTCCACCGGCCCAGGACGCGGGCGAGCACCGCGAGCAGCACCTCGTCAGGACCGGTCCGGTAGACCGATGTGGCGTGGTGGCAGAGCTTCCGCGTCGACTCGGCCGACAATTCCACCGATGTGACCAGGGGCTGGTGCGAGGCGTAGGGCGCGGGAGTGCCCTGCCCAGGCAGTTCGGTCGGTACGTCCTGGCCGACCCCGCTCCAGTACTCCAGCTCCGCGTCGAAGCCGCCCGCCTCCACATGCGACCGCAACCGCGAAGCCCACTCCTGGAACGACGCGGAACGCGGACCCAGATCCACCACCGCCCCGGACACCAACTGCCCGTACGCCAGAGCCAGATCCTCCAGCAACACCCGCCACGACGCCTCGTCCGCGACCAGATGGTGTGCGACCACCGCCAGCTCACCGCCCTCCTCTCCGCGTTCGAAGAGCGCGAAGCGGATCAGCGGTCCTTCCGCCAGATCGAAGCCGGTCCGCAGGGCCTCGACGGTTTCGTCCATGGCGGCGCGTGCGGCCGGTGCTGGGAGCGCCGAGAGATCGTGGCGGTCGAGGGTGACGGACCGGTCCTCGGCGAGATTGCGCTGCCGCCAGCCCGCGCCGGTCCGTTCGTAGCGCAGTCGCAGGGCGTCGTGATGGGCCACCAGCGCGGTCACCGCACCCGCAAGCGCCACCGGGTCGGTGCCGGGACGCAGACCGAGCCGTACGGCGGTGCTGAGCAGTCGCGGGTCCTTGCGATGGGTGCGGAAGAACCAGCGCTGAATGGGGGTGAGTACCACAGGGCCCTCCACGGGCGGTCGGTCCCGGCCGGCGGAATCGTCCGCATCGGCGCTGGTCAGTGCGGCAGCCAGGGCCGCGATGGTCTGCCGTACGAACAGGTCCTGCACGGCGAGTGCGATGCCCGCGGCGCGGGCCTGGGAGACGACCTGGATGCTGAGGATCGAGTCGCCGCCCAGATCGAAGAAGTTGTCGTCCACACCAACCCGTTCAAGGCCGAGCACCCGCGCCCAGATCCCGCAGAGAATCTCCTCCGTCGCGGAACGCGGAGCCACATACCCGGCCCCCTCGACACCGCCCGGCTCAGGACTCGGCAGTGCCTTGCGGTCGACCTTGCCATTCGGCATCAACGGCAACGCGTCCAACGTCATAAACGCGGACGGCACCATGTACTCCGGCAGCACACCCGCCAGGAACTCCCGCAGACCAGCCGCCGTCGGCGCCGCCCCGGATACGGGAACGACGTACCCGACCAGCCGCTTCGCACTCCCCCGGCCCCGCACGGCCAGCACGACCGCTTGTGCGATGTCCGGATGGCCGGCGAGTGCGGACTCCACCTCACCCAGCTCGATACGGAAACCCCGCACCTTCACCTGATCATCGGACCGGCCCACAAACTCCAGCACACCCTCCGCACACCACCGCACCACATCCCCGGTCCGATACATCCGCGCACCCACCCCACCAAACGGATCCGCCACAAACCGCTCCGCCGTCAAACCCCGCAACCCCACATACCCCTGCGCCACACCCCCACCACCAACAAACAACTCCCCCGCCACACCCACCGGAACCGGACGCAACCACCCATCCAGCACATACACCCGAGCATTCCCCACCGGCCGCCCAATCGGCGGAACACCCCACACCTCCGCCGACAAAGCATCACTAAACGTCACCGCAACACTCGCCTCAGACGGACCATACGCATTCACCATCCGCCGACCCGGCGCCCAACGCGCCACCAGATCAGCACTCACCGCCTCCGCACCCACCATCAACGACCGCAAATCCGGCAACTCCACCACAGGAAGCGCCGACAGAAGAGCGGGAACGAGAAACGCGTGATTCACCCGATGACGCACCAGCAACCCCACCAAATCCTCCGCCGACACCACACCAGCAGGCGAGATGACCAGCGCACCACCCAGACCCAACCCCGACAACACCTCAAGAATCGACGCATCAAAACTCGGCGACGCCGTCAGCAACACCCGATCACCCGGCCGCACCCCAAACCCCACACCCAACCCCGCCACAAACGCACTCAACCCACCACCCGGAACCTCCACACCCTTCGGCACACCCGTCGAACCCGACGTATAAATCACATACGCCGGCTGCCGCAGATCCACCGACACCTCAGGAAGAACCGACGAAAACCCCGCCAACACCCCACCCAAAGCGTCGACATGAACAACCCTGACGTGATCGCCGGCGGACAGCTCCGCGCTCGCGGTCGACTCGGTGAGCACCAGAACGGAACCGGAGTCGGCCAGCATGTGCGCGAACCGGTCCGCGGGGAACTTCGGATCCAGGGGCACATACACACCGCCCGCGTGCACCACGCCCAGCAGCGCGACGAGCCACTCCATGCCGCGCTCCATCGCCACCGCGACCCGCTGCCCGGGCCGCACCCCCTCACCGATCAGAAAGTGCGCCAGCCGCGCCGCCCGCCCATGAAGCTCCGCATACGTCAGCGTCTCCCCACCGCAGATCACGGCGGGCAGATCAGGAGTCCGGTCCAGCTGAGCACGGAAGATCCCCGCCAGCGTCAGCCGCTCCGCCAGCTCCTCACCCGTGCCCCACTCCTCCAGTAGTTTTCTGGTTTCCTCGGGGTCCAGCGTGCCTGCCTCGGCCATGCGGCGGTCCGGGGCGGCGGTCAGCTCGCCCAGCAGCGTGACGAAGGTGTGGGTGAGCCGCTCCATGGTGGTGGAATCGAAGAGATCGGTGCTGTACTCGACAGATCCCGTGAGTCCGCCGTCCGCGTTGTGCCAGAACTCCAGCGTCACATCGAACAGCGCCGCCTCTCGCGGCAGGTCGGTGTTCGACGCCTCGATGCCCGGCAGTTCGGGAACTCCGGCCGGGGCGTTCTGCAGGACAAGCATGACCTGGATGAGCGGCGGCCTGCTCGGGTCTCGTTCGGGGAGTACGGCGTCCACGACGCGGTCGAACGGCACCAGCGCGTGGTCCAGCGCCTGCCGCACGCTCTCCCGGGCACGGTCGGTGAACTGGGCGAAGGTCAGCGACTCGTCCACATCCGCGCGCAGCACCAGTGTGTCGACGAAGAATCCCACGAGATCGGCGAGTTCGGCGCGGTCCCGGCCCGATCCCGCTGTGCCGAGCACGATGTCGCGCTGGCCCGACCAACGGGCGAGCAGCAGTTGTGTGGCGGCGGCCAGTGGCGCGAAGAGGGTGGTGCCCCGCGCCCGGCCGACGGCGGTGAGTGCCCGGACGGTCTCGGCCGGCACATCGAACAGCCGTCGTGCCCCGGCCGAGGTGCGGACGGCGGGGCGCGGTCGGTCGGTGGGCAGCTCCAGCGGTGTGACACCGGCCAGCTCCCGCTTCCAGTGGGCGAGCTGCTCATCCACCGCCGGGTCCGCCAGCCGGTGGCGCTGCCAAGCGGCGAAGTCGGCGTACTGGACGACGAGTTCGGGCAGCCCGGCAGCCGCGAGTACAGCCTCGGCATCCGCACCGCCACCCGCACCCGCACCCGCACCCGCACCACCGGACCGCACCGCGAGTGCGGCCGTGTACAACGCGCCCAGCTCCCGTGCGACGACCTCCATCGACCAGGCGTCGGCGGCGATATGGTGCGCGGTGAGCACGAGCAGGTGATCGTCGGGCGCCGTGCGCACCAGCAGCGCGCGCAGTACGGGGCCGGAGCCGAGGTCGAAGGGCGCGGACACCTCGGCGCGCAGTACCTCGTCGAGCCGCCCCTCATGATCCCCAGCAGAGGGATCCCCACCAGAGGGGCCCCCACCGGAGAGATCCGTATCTGACAGATCGATCACCGGCAGTGGCACCGGCGCCGGCTCTCCGATGATCTGGAGCACCTGTCCGTCGGCCTCGGCGTATGTGGTGCGCAACGGCTCGTGCCGGGCGACGAGCGCGGTCAGCGCGTCGGCGAGCGCGTCGGTGCGCAGGTCCCCGGCGAGCCGCAGTCCGGTGGCGCAGTTGTACGCCGCGCCACCCGGCTCGTACGCGTCCAGGAACCACAGCCGCTGCTGCGCGGACGAGGCCGCCAGCGCCCCGCTCCGGTCGACGGGGGCGAGCGGAGCCATAGTCCCCGCCTCCCGGCCGCTGCCACTGCCACTGCCGCCGCCACTGCCGCTCTCGCTCAGCCCGGCGGCGTACGTGGCGTAGGCGGCGACGGTCGGGTGGTCGAAGACCGCGGTGGACGCGGGGGTGAGGCCGAGTCGTCGCTCGACCTGGAAGGCCATCCGCAGACCGGAGATGGAGTCGCCGCCGAGTGCGAAGAAGTCCTCCGTCACACCGATCCGCGGCCGGCCGAGCACGTCCTCCCAGATCCCGGCGAGCTCCGATTCCAGTGCGGTGCGCGGTGCCGCGTACGGGACGGACTCGGACCGGTCCATGTCACCGACGAGGTCCGTGGGAGCGGGCAGCGCCCTGCGGTCGACCTTGCCATTGGGTGTCAGTGGCAGCCGTTCCATGGCGATGTAGGAAGTCGGCACCATATGGGCCGGCAACCGGCCCGAGGCGTGCCTGCGCAGTTCGGCGGCTCCGGGGCGCCCGTCGGGGCCCACCGGCACGTAGTGGGCGACGAGTTGGTCCGTACCGGCGTTCTCCACCAGCGTGACCACCGACTGCAGGACGGCGTCGTGGCCGGTGAGTACGGCCTCGATCTCGCCCAACTCCACGCGCAGGCCACGGATCTTGACCTGGCCGTCGGCGCGGCCGATGAACTCGTGCTCGCCTCCCGGCAGCAGTCTGACCAGGTCGCCGGTGCGGTACATCCGGGATCCCGGGGGGCCGTACGGGTCGGCGACGAACCGTTCGGCGGTGAGCCCCGGGCGGTTGACGTACCCCCGGGCCAGGCCGTCGCCCGCGATGCACAGTTCGCCGGTGCCGCCTACGGGCACCGGTCGCAGCTTCTCGTCCAGGACCATGACCCGGGCGCCGTCGATGGCCCGGCCGATCCCGGGCGAGACGGTGAGATCGGCGGGCAGCGGCCCGTTGAGGGTGACGGTGACGGTCGCCTCGGTGGGTCCGTACATATTGATCATCCGTCGGCCGGCGGCCCAGCGGGCGACCAGTTCCGGCGGGCAGTTCTCGCCGCCCGTCGCCAGCGCGCGCAGGTGCGGCAGCTCGATCGGCGGTGTCACCGTGGCCAGCACGGACGGCGGCATCATGGTGTGGGTGACGGCCCCGTCGGCGAGCAGGGCTCCGAGCGCTTCACCGACGGCCTGGGTGGGGCTCTCGGGCAGGATCAGTGTGGCGCCCGCGTACCAGGTCTGCACCAGGTCCGCGATGGAGACGTCGAAGTTGGGCGAGGCGAACTGGAGGACCCGGCTGTCCTCGTCGATGGCCAGCGCCGCCACATGGGCGAGGGCGAGATTCCCGAGTCCGCGATGGGTGACGGCCACGCCCTTGGGGGTACCGCTGGAACCCGAGGTGAACAGAATGTACGCGGTGTTGTCGAGGTGCGTGGCGGCCCTGCGCGCGGTGGCCGTGTGCGTGGTGGCCGTGTGCGTGGTGGCCCTGTGCGCGGCGCCCGGGTGTGTGGTGGTGTCCGGGTGTGTGGTGAAGTCCGGCGCGGTGCCGGGGCCTTCCGGATCCACCCCCGCCAGGCTCTCCAGCGACAGGGTGTCGGGAGCGTTGTCGGGCCGCGCCCCCGGCCCGTCGTCGCTGATCACCAGCTCGATTCCGGCGTCCTCGACCATGAACGACAGCCGCTCGGCGGGGTAGTTGGGGTCGAGTGGTACGTAGGCCCCGCCCGCCTTGAGGACGGCGAGCAGCGAGACGATCAGTTCGGGGCCACGCCGCAGGCAGACACCGACCCGGGTCTCGGATCGCACGCCCCTGGCGGCGAGCCGGTGTGCGAGCCGGTTGGCGCGCCGTTCGACCTCGGCGTAGCTGAGCCGGACGGCGCCCCACTCGACGGCGGTGTGTTCGGGTCGGCGCGCCGCCTGGCTCTCGAACAGCCCGTGCAGGGTGGAATCACCGGCTGTCCGACGGCCGTGCGTTGAGGAGCTGTTGCCTGAGTTCATGTCGAGACCTCATGGAACGCCGAGAGGGAGGGTGGCCTGTGCCGTGTGCGGGACGCCGGTCCGAGGGAATCGGGTACCGAACGCACCCATTTGATCACTGTGAGTGACAATGGAGCGCGTGCGTGACCGCCAGGCGCGCTCTGTCCCGCGCGCGTCTGCCCTGCGGCACCGCTTGTTCTCTGGCTGGTTGATCCCCGCCGTGGCCGCCCGCTCAGCGCGGCCGGGCACGGCGGTGGTCAGTGTGGTTGTGCCGTGACCGGCTGGCGCAGCAGCGTACGGCCGCTGTACTGGAGGACACGTACGTCCCCGGTGGCCGCGTCTTTGAGGAATCGGCCGAGGAACACGCCCGCGTCCCCCGGCCGGCTGGAGAAGACGAGACCGCTGTGGGAGGCGGCGGAGTCCCGGGCGCCGTTGGGGAGTTCCAGCAGTATGTTGCGGTCGTCGAGGCTGACCGTGACGGCGAGGTCGCCGTTGCGGTAGGTGCCGGCGCAGTCCGCGAATCCCGCCGTGGATCCGGGGGACGGCGGGACCACGCTGTAGACGCCGACGGAGATGCCCACGGACCGCAGTTCGCGGAGCACCGCCTCCCACAGCCCTTGCCCGGAGGCCGAGTTGGTCGTCAGCGCGACCACGGTCCCCTGGCTGGGCTGGATGCGCAGATGACAGGTGGTGCCGTCCAGCGTTCCGTCGTGGCCGAGCCAGCGGTCCTCCGGCGGGCCGAAGTGGCCGAGGCCCAGGCCCCAGCCGTCGGCCAGCCCGAAGGGCTCCGCACCGGCGACGGGCCGGGCCATCTCGCGCAGTGTGTCGGAGTCGGCCACGGCGTCCCTGTCCAGGTCACCGGGGTCGTCCAGGTGCAGTTGGGCGAAGCGTACGAGGTCGGCGGCGCTGCCGGCGAGCCCGCCAGCGGGGGTGAAGCCCGCGCCGGCCGAGCAGCGTACGGAGTGCACCACGCGGTCGCCGCCGGGGGTGGTGCGCGTGGTGTGTCCTGCCACCGCGCGGACCGGCTCGCCGTCGCGCGGGGTGCCGGGCAGCAGGCCGATCCCGGCGCCCAGCGGTGTCAGCAGGTAGTCGCGTACGGCCTGCCACCAGGTCAGTCCGGTGGCGGCTTCGACGACACGGCCCGCGATGCCGTAGCCGACGTTGGAGTAGGAGAACGCGCCGGGGGCAGGCCAGAGCGCGGGCGCGTCCGCCGGGCCGGTGGCCAGGAAGCCGGTGAGCCAGCGGCGCAGCGAGGTGGCGTCCCCGTCGTCGTGGTCGGACGGCAACCCGGCCGTGTGGCTGAGGAGTTGGCGGAGCGTGGCGTCGAGTCCCGGGTGGCCGTCGGCGCTGGCCCGTTCCCCGAGCCAGGTGCGCACCGGCAGATCCAGGCCGAGGTCGCCGTCGGAGACCAGCTGGAGTACGGAGGCCGCGGTCAGCGCCTTGGTGACGGAGCCGTAGGGGAAGGCGGAGTCACGGTGCACGGGGCGTCCGCCGCCGTATTCCTCTTCGCCGAACTCCCAGGTGCGCAGGGTCCCTTGGTAGTACACCGCCAGCTGTCCGCCGACCACTCCGTGCTCCTCGCCCAGGCCGCCCGGACAGCCGAGGCGGTCGAGGGGATGGCTGAAGGGAGCGCCACTGACCTTCTCTTCCGCGATGGTCCCCAACACTGCGAACAAGCTCCTTCTTCACTGTGCGCGAAGTCCGGCGTGTACCGCGCGGCTCGGCGGCCGACCGCTTCAGTTGCGCGCAGTCGACCGCACGAAAGGGATTCTTCAGCAGAGGTGAAGGCTCGAACAAGGATTTAAGTGCTGTTGTAAACACCGAGCCCAGAGGCCTGATCACGAAGACTTTCGAGGACGGCGGCGGTCTCCTGGCTCCCACCCCCGTCGCGATCTGTCAGCCGTGGCCGACCACGCTCGGCGGCCGTTTGCGCAGCACGGATCTCAGCGGCAGCGTGTACCCGGCCCCGGCGGTGACGACCACAACCAGCACAACCACTCCTGCCTGCTCCGGAGGCATATAGGGCCAGGATCCGGTCGTCGCGAGACTGAAGGCCAGGAGCGGGACGAGCGCGGTCACCGTGCCCACCACCAGCCCCACCAGCATCACGGTCATCGCCTCGATCCGGAGCATCCAGCGGATCTGCCGCCGGCCCGCGCCCACCAGCCGCAGCAGGATCACCTCCTGCCGGCGGCCGACCATGATGAGCACGAGCGTGCTGAGCACGGCGATGACCGTGAAGCCGCCGATCACACTCACCGCGACCAGGGAGATGACCTGGCCGACGCCGCGGTCCTCGGTCCGCAGATGCTCGCCCTTCGGCCGCTCCGTGACCGTCGCCCCGGGCGCGGCGCCCGCCAGCGCCCGCTGGACCGCCGCTTTCACGTCCTGGAGGGCGGCTCCGGGCACCACGCTCAGCAGGACCCGCGTGTGGAGGGGCGCGGCCAGGTGCGGTGCCAGTTCGGCGGGGGCGAACAGGAAGTCGCCGAGCGCCAGGGACCGTTCGTACACCGCGGCCACCCTCAGCGCCACGTTCGCGCCGTCGCCGTAGCGCACCGTGACCTCGGAGCCGACATCCAGGTCCAGCGACCGCGCCCGCTCCTCCCCCACCGCGACGGTGCCCGCGCGCAGGTCGCCGAGATCGCCCGCGGTGACCTTGGGGTCGAGGGTGGCGGGCAGCGCCGACGGGTCGACGGCGATCACCGGCAGCCGGTCCAGCCTCGGCTCCCCGGCTTCCTTGCGGGCCAGGACGACCGTACTGTGCAGCACCCCGGAGGCGGCCGCCACTCCGGGCACCTCCTTGACCCGGCGCACCGTCACGTCCGGGATCCCCGGCCCTTCCGTGGTGACGGCCAGTTCGGCCCGCATGGCCTGGCCCGCCTGCCGGCCGCCCTGTGTGTCGAGGGTCGCCCCGGCCGAGAGCTGGACCCCGGCGAAGGCCACCACGAGCACGATCGGTGTGATCGCGGCGCCCAGCCTGCGGGAGTTGGCCCGGGAGGCGGCGGCGGCGAGATAACCGCCCGCACCGCCCAGCCGCTCCGCGGGCACACCGAGCACCCGCATGGCACCCCACGCGATCCAGGGCCCGAGCAGCGCACACGCGATGACCAGGCACACCGCCGCGGTGCTGGCGGCCATCGCGGCCAGTTCCCCGAACTGGAGGACCGCGGTGCCGGCCGCGCCGCATCCCAGGACGAGCATCACGACGCCGGTGACGGCCCGGCCCCGGCCGAACTGTTCGGCCTCGCTCTGGGCCTCGCCCATCGCCTGCGCGGGGCGCACCTTGGCGATACGGCCGCAGGCGATCGCGGCGGCGATCCTGGCGACCAGTACCGTCAGAGCGCCGGTGACCAGCGGTGCCGCGTACATCCAGAAGGGGGCGGGGAGTTCGAGGCCGATCGGGACCGCGCCACGCGTCCGCAGCATCTTGATCAGCGCCAGAAACACCGGCACCGCGCCGAGCGCGCCGGCCAGGGCGGCGGTCGCGGCCACCACGTTGACCTCGCGGCTGACCATGGCACGCAGCTGCCGGGGGGTCGCGCCCACCGCGCGCAGCAGCGCCATCTCGCGGGCGCGCTGGTGGATCGCCTGGGCGACGGTGCTGGAGACCACGAGCAGGGCGATCAGTACGACGAGCGCGCAGACCGAGCCGAGCAGTGCCAGCAGACTCATCCGGCTGGGGGCGGAGGTCACGAACTCCGTTTCCCCGCGGCCGTTTCCGGTCAGGACGCGCAGTGAGGTGTTGTCGTCCTTGTAGCGTGCGTCGGCGGCGGCGCTACGGGCCGGCCGCGCACCGTCCAGCGCTTCCCGCAGCCGTGGGTGGAGGGTGTCCGCGCTGACGCCGGGTTCGGCGAGCACGCCGATGGCGTCGGTGGTCTCCGGGTGGCCGGCGAGGAGGCGGGCCCGCTCGTCGCTGAAGAAGACGGCGCCCTGGTTGCCGAGTCCGCTGTCGTCCGCCCGTCCCTCGGGCGCCGCGATGCCGGAGACCCGGTACATCTCGGGCGCGCCCGTGGACTGGAGCCGTACCGCGTCGCCGACCCGGGCACCGGCCCGTTCGGCGAGATCACCGTCCAGCACGACCTGGTCGGGATTCGTCGGGGCCCGGCCGTCGCGGAGGGTGAACGGCGCGAGCGCGGCGGCGCGCCAGGTGTGTCCGTAGACCGGGGAGGCGCCGGAGTCGCTGTCGGGTCCGGCCACGAGCGAGCCGTCCGCGTCGGTCAGCGCGACGGGAAAGGTGTCGTCGGCGATGGCGGCCCGTACGCCGGGGACGGCCTCGATCCGGGGCAGCACCGAGCGCGGCACCCGCACCCGTTCGGTGAGCGCCGCCGTCTGCGTCTGCCGCTTGGACCCCCAGGGCTTTGCGGTGAAGCGTGTCTCCTGGTCACCGGCGACGACCGCGGCCGCGGCGGCGTAGCGCTCCACGCTCGCGTGGCCGAGGGCGGCGGACAGTACGGCGAGACCGAAGCTGCTGAGCACGAGCGAGGTGAGCAGGAGGGCCGCGAACACCGCTGTCCACGCCCTGGTGTGGATCCGCATCGAGCGGCCGGCGAGGAAGCGCGCGATATGGCGGGTGCGGGCCGGGCTGTCGTGGTTACGGGCCAGCTCGTGCGGGCCGGGCGGCCGGGCCGGGTCGGCGCCGGGGAGCGTACTGGATCCGAGCGGCATGCTCCTCACGCCTCCCTGAGCTCTGACAGCATCCGTGTCACGGCGTCGGCCCCGGGGTTGGGCAGCCGGCCGACGATCCGCCCCGCCTCGATGAAGAGGGCCTCGTCCGTCCAGGACGCGGCGAGCGCGTCATGGGTGACCATGACGACGGTGTGCCCCTGCCGTTCCACCGCGTCGCGCAGGAGTACGAGCACATCCCGCGCGGTGACCGGGTCGAGCGCGCCGGTGGGCTCGTCCGCGAAGATCACGGCGGGGTCGGTGACCAGCGCGCGGGCGATGGCGACGCGCTGCTGCTGGCCGCCGGAGAGCCGCAGTGGCGAGTCCTCGGCCCGGTCGGCGAGCCCGACGGACTCCAGTACCTGGAGGGCGCGTTCACGTACGGCGGGGCTGTCGGGCCGCTCGCCGGCCAGCAGCAGGGGCAGCGCGGTGTTCTCCCGGACGCTGAGCGAGGGCACCAGATTGAGCGCCTGGAACACGAAGCCGATCCGCTCCCGGCGCAGCCGGGTGAGCGCGGCCTCGCTGAGCCGCGAGAGGTCGATGTCGCCGAGCCGCACCGTGCCGGACGTGGGCTGGTCGAGGCCCGCGGCACACTGGAGGAAGGTCGTCTTGCCGGATCCGGAGCGGCCCATGACCGCGAGGAACGTGCCGCGTTCGACGGTCGCGGTGACACCGTCCAGGGCGTTCACGGGGGTGCCGTTGCGCCGGTAGCGGCGCGTGACCGACTCCAGTGTCAGCGCCGGCGCGGGGCCGGGGGCGGCGCTGACCGAGGCCCCTCGGGTGCCGCTTCTCGCCGTGGCACGTTTCCCCGTGCGAAGCCTGACCATGTGTGTGCGCCTTCCAGGCAGTACGGCCCAGGTGCGGCCGTGTCCGTGCCGGCCGGCCAACTGCCCCGCCGGCTGGCGTGTTCCTCCTGGTGAGAACGGTACGGAGCGGTCGGCCCCGGCACGATGGAGCGCACACCCGTCCTGGGGTTCAGCCTGCGTCACCCCGGCTGGGGTGACGGACGTACCTCGCGAACAGCCGGTTCGCATTACCGTGATCGGAAGGGTCCGTCGTCCACCGGACGCCCGTCCTGTCCCGGACGACCGTCCTGCCCCCAGGGAGCCCGCCGTGCGTGATTTCTCCACTCAGCTCCAGCGTTCCTGGCACGACACGTACTATCTGGTGCTCGCCCTTCCGGTGGCGTCGATGTGCTTTCTGATGGCCGCGGCCGTACCACTGGGGCTGGTCTTCATGGCGCTCATCATCGGCGCGCCCGCCTGGCCCGATCTCGTGCGATTACTCCGCAGACTGGCCGGATACGAGCGGGTGCGGGCCGGGACCCGGCTCCGTGCGCCGGTCGCCGAGCAGTATCTGCCGCTCGACGGTGTGCCGGCGGACCGGCTGCGGCTGTCGCTGACGGACCCCGGCACCTGGCGCGACGCGCGCTGGCTGCCGTTACAGATCGTCATCACCCTGCTGTTCTGCGCGGTGGCCATCCTGGTGTGGGTGGTCGGTCTGGTGGTGGACGGGCTCCACATGGGGGTGGGCGGCGCGGTCGCACGGCGCCGCGAGGACGCGTACGGGACGCCCGCCAAGCCCCGTACCCCGCTGGTGCTGCACCGGCTCGGCACGCTCGCGGACACTCAGGCCGCGTGGAGCGCGGCGCTGCTGCGGCCGAAGCCGTCCGCCCGGCTGGTGGACCGGATCGCGGAGCTGTCGGAGAGCCGGGCGGGCGCGGTGGAGGCGCACAGCGCCGAACTGCGCCGTATCGAGAGGGACTTGCACGACGGCGTACAGGCGCAGCTGGTGGCGCTCTCGATGCGGATCGGGCTGGCCAAACAGCTGGTGCGGACGAATCCGGACGCCGCGCTGGCCCGGCTGGACGAGGCGCAGTCGGGCGTGGAGAGCACGCTGGCGGATCTGCGGCATGTGGTGCGTACGGTGCACCCGCCGGTGCTGACCGACCGCGGTCTGGCCGGTGCGGTCCGCGCGCTGGCGGCGTCCTCGGAGATCCCGGTGGAGATGGGTCTCGGCTCGGTGGAGAACTCCTTCCGGCTGCCGGCCGCGGTCGAGGCCGCGGCGTACTTCGTGGTGGCCGAGGGGCTGACCAATATCCGAAAGCATTCGGGGGCCACCCAGGCGTCGGTGCGTTTCACCCGGGGCAACGGCATACTGAGGGTCATCGTGGCCGACAACGGCCGCGGTGGCGCCGACGAGCACGAGGGCAGTGGTCTGATCGGCATCCGCCGGCGCGTCGCCGCGCTTGACGGCACGGCGAGCCTTTCCAGCCCACTCGGTGGGCCGACCAAGCTGAAAGTGGAGCTGCCTTGCGGATCGTGATCGCGGAGGACAACGCCCTCTTACGTGAGGGAATGGTCCTGCTGCTGACCAGCAATGGCCATGAGGTGGTGGCGACGTGCGCCGCCGGGCCCGAGGTGATGCCCGCGCTGCGCGAGCACCGTCCGGACGCGGCGGTGCTGGACGTACGGCTGCCGCCGACCTTCCGTGACGAGGGACTGCGCGCGGCGGTACAGGCCCGTAGCGAACTGCCCGACCTGCCGATCCTGGTGCTGTCCCAGTATGTCGAACAGACGTACGCGGCCGAGTTGTTGGCCCAGGGTGCCCGCGGCATCGGCTATCTGCTCAAGGACCGGGTCGGGCGGGTGGAGCAGTTCCTGGAGGCGCTGGAGCGCATCACCACCGGCGGGACGGCGCTCGACCCCGAGGTCGTCACCGAGATCCTCAGCCAGAAGGCCGCCGCGCGACCGCTGCAGGCGCTGACGCCGCGTGAGCACGAGGTGCTGGAGATGATGGCGCAGGGGCTCGCCAACGGGGCCATCGCGGAGCGGCTGGTCATCACCGAACGGGCCGTCAGCAAACACATCCGGGGAGTCTTCGACAAGCTCGGGCTGCCGCCCGAGGGCGGGAACGTGCACCGCCGGGTACTGGCCGTGCTGGCATATCTGGGCAATCACGCACCGGAGAACTCCGCGTAACGTTCACACGACCCACCCCGGGTGTGAGGGTCGGAGGATCGCGCCCCGGGCAGCGGAAAAGCCCCGGGCATCCGGAGACGGGGGAGACTCCGAACGCCCGGGGCGGGGATTCCGCACTGCCACGACGGGGGAATGAACAGCCGTGGGAATCCCGGCTTATGGGCGCGGCCGTATCTCGGACCGCGGTATCTCAGGCGCCGTTGCGTCTCGGGCCGTTGCGTATCCGGCCGCTTCGTATCAGGCCGCCGGATCGCGGCCGCCGTTTCTCAGCCGCTGTATGTCAGCCGAACGAGATGCAGGTGTTACGGATAATCTTGATCCGCTTGGTGGTCTCCGAGATGATTTCGCCGACCGAGTCGGGATCGCGGCCGCCGGGCGAGACACTGCGTAATTCCTTCGCGGCCTCACGGAGCTTCTCGTCGTCGGTGTCCTCCGCCAACTGGGCGATCTCGTCGGCGAGATCCTTGAGTTCCTTCTCCGCCGCCTCCGGGTCCTTCGAATCGGAGAAGTTCGTGGACTTGGCGAGAATCTTCTCGCACGCGTCGCCGCGGCTCTTGGCGTTCTCCGGCCCCTCGCACGCGGCCATACCGAGCATCGCCGGTACGACGATGAGAGCGGCGAGCACCGCCCTGGCCGTGGTGCGCCGCGGGCCGCGCCCCGGCCGCGCCGGGCCGGGGTCACGACCGGCGCGCGTACCGCCGGTGGTCGTCCTCTGGGCTGTGTCCGCCATGGAAGTGCTCCCACTCGTGCCCGTCGTATCGCGGTCGAGCCGCGCCGTCTGACTCCATCGTGTCGGGCGCCGGGGTTCAGGTCAGTACACCGCGTACCCGGACCGGGGTGGCACCTGCACCACCATCACGGGTTCAGCACGCCGCGTGAACGCCCTGACACCCGTCCCCAGCAGGGCAGTTACGCCCAGGCTTAAAGGGCTCCCGGACGCCGTCCCACGATGGGACCATGCCGCCATGTCCCGGCACCGCCCCCATCCCGACCCCGGCGAAGGTGACTCACCGTGTCTCAGAACCGACCTTCCGCACCTCGGCGCGCGCCACGCTGGGTGGTGTCCAGGCCGCCCCGGCCCGCGGCGGACCTACGGCTGTTCTGCTTCCCGTACGCCGGCGGCGGATCCAGCATCTTCCGTTCCTGGGCAGGCCACTTGGACGAGAACGTGGAGGTGTGCCCTGTGCTGCTCCCCGGCCGTGAGGAGCGGTTCAGCGAGCCGCCGCACACCCGGGTGACGGATCTGGTGCCGCGGCTGGCCGACCGGATGGCGAGCTGGTTCGACAAGCCGTTCGCGTTCTTCGGCCACAGCATGGGCGGGGAGATCGCGTTCGCGCTCGCCGAGCATCTGTGCGCGCGGGGCCCGGGAACGGCACGCCCCGGACATGTCTTCGTCTCGGGTTGCGTACCGTCCCCGGGCCCCGTCCAGCGGCACACCCTGCCCGACGCCGAACTGCTCGCCGAGATACGGGAGATGAACGGGGCTCCGGCGGAGTTCCTGAACGACCCCGAGCTGATCGGGCTGATGCTGCCCACGCTGCGGGCGGACTTCACCCTGGCGGAGACCGGGCTGCCGGACCCCGCCTCGGTGCTTCCGGTGCCGCTGACCGCCTTCGCGGGCACGGACGATCCGGAAGCCGGTCCGGGGCAGGTCAAGGCGTGGGCGCGGCACACCAGCGGGCCGTTCGCGACGCACGAGCTGGCGGGCGATCACTTCTTCCTGCACGACCCGGGCCCGCTGCTGGAGATCGTCGGACGGGTGCTCAGCTCAGGCTCGGATCCGTACAGTTCCGGCGCGGATCCTCAGCGTCCCGGCCCCGGTGATCGGCGTCCCGGCCCCGGTTCTGACGGCTCCGGCCGGAGCGCTCCAGACAGTCGCTGATCACCTCGGGACCGGCCCCGGCGACCATGTCGACGACGCGCCCGTCCCGCAGGAACACCACGGCGTCGGCGCACGCGGCCACCGTCGGCGACGAGGCCGACATCACCGCCGCGACGCCATGCCCCTCCACCGCCCGGCGCAGCGCCGCGCCGGACTCCTCCGACGCCTCGTCGGCGAGCAGCAGACGCGGCCCGAGCGCGACCGCCGCCGCGACGGAGCCCGCCCCGCCCGCCCCGCCCGGCCCGCCCGGCCCGGACACCCAGGACGCCAGCGGCCCGCGCCCGTCCCCGCTCCCGGGCGCGCGCCGCACCACTCCGGAGGATGGCTGGATCTCGCCGGAAAGGCACTTCAACAGCGTGGTCTTACCGGGGCTGTCCTCGCCCATTACCGCGAGAAACACCCCCTCTCTCACGACCAGGCTGACATTCCGCAACGCATAAATGGTCCGGGGTCTCGTCTCATAAATCTTCGTGACATTTTCGAGGGCGACAACTTCGGACACGCGTTCGACTGATTGGCTCGAATCCACGTGCATCATCGAAACTCTCCCCTATATCGCGCTGTCACGGCGAAATGAACCCGCACCCCGCACCTGCCCGCCGGCGCTTCACACGCGGCAAAGGTACCGATACCGAGCAACGCCGGAACAGGGGGGTCCGCAAGCGAATTGCGGGTACAGCTAACCTACCCAAGGACGTAGTGCGAGCACCCGTGACAGCGCGAAAGAGCCCAATTACCGGCACTATCAGCCACACACCATTCTCCACTCAACCTTTCCCCGCGTCACACGCCTCTGCCGTGTCACCGGCGAGCCGCGCCCACCCCCTACCTGAAAGCCTGGAGCCGGCCCGGAGCGCCGAGTCCGGCGCCGTTTCCCGAGCAACTGGAACTCACCGCCCAGTGGCGGCGAGGCACCAACGAGGTCGACCCCGCCAATCACTGGGCGGGGCAGAGCGCCGCGCTCGCCACCGATGAGCCCGCTGGTGACGTACTCACCAGAATGTGGCGCGACGCGTCGAACCTGATCACCTGAGCGGTCCGCCGCGCCGTGGCTCGCCGGAACCGCGAGGCCCTCGTGCGGCGGCCCCGGTCACCGAGCGCCCCGTCGACAAGAAGGCGGTCCTGCCCGGGGTCATCATTACGATCCGGTCTCGGGGTACCCCCAGGGTCTTGCCTCCTGCCCGTGTAATCGATTCCAATCCTCCGTGTAATCGATTCCACGAGGAGGTGGACCGACGATGGCGGGCATCAAGGATGTCGCGGCCGAGGCAGGCGTGTCCGTCGCCACGGTGTCGCGGGTACTCAACGACCATCCGTCGGTCAGCCCCGCGTCCCGCGCCCGGGTGCTCGCCGCCGTCGCCGCGCTGGGCTACCGGCCCAACGCCGTGGCCCGGTCCCTGCGCACCGACCAGACCCGCACCCTCGGCCTGGTCATCAGCGATGTGCTCAATCCGTACTTCACCTCGCTGGCCCGCGCGGTCGAGGAGGAGGCGCGGACGCTCGGGTACAGCGTCATCATCGGAAACGCCGACGAACGGCCCGAGTTGCAGGACCACCACGTCCGTACGCTGCTCGACCGCCGGATCGACGGGCTGCTGGTGTCGCCCACCGACCGCGGTTCGCCGCTGATACTCGACGCGGTGCGTGCCGCGACCCCGATCGTCTTCGTGGACCGGTGGATCCCGGGCGTCGAGGTCCCCGTCGTACGGTCCGACGGCCGCGCCGCCGTACGCGAGCTGGTCGCCCATCTGCTGCGGATCGGCCACCGCAGGCTCGCGATCATCGCGGGCCCCGCGACCACCACCACCGGCAGTGAACGCGTCGACGCCTTCCGTACGGCGCTGGGCGAGCACGGGGTCGCGCTGCCCGACGCGTACATCGGCCAGGGCGACTTCCAGGCCGAGAGCGGGCGCCGGGCCGCGGAGCGGTTCCTCGATCTGCCCGAGCCTCCCGACGCCGTGTTCGCGGCGGACAATCTGATGGCACTCGGCGCGCTCGACGCGATCCGCGCCCGGGGTCTGAGCGTCCCGGAGGACATCGCGCTCGCGGCCTTCGACGACATCCCGTGGTTCGTGCACACGGATCCGCCGATCACGGCCATCGCGCAGCCGACGGACGAACTGGGCCGGGCCGCCGTACGGGCGCTGGCCGAACGCATCGCCGGCCGGGCCGCGCCGTCCGTCACACTCCCCGCCCGGCTGGTCGTACGCCGCTCCTGCGGCGCGGAGTTCCCGCCGGCCCCCCGGCGTCCGGACCCCTCGGAGCGCGCGCCGTCAGCACACGGCCCGGCACCACACGGCCCGGCACCACACAGACCGTCACCACCCGGCCCGTCAGCACGAACGCGAAGGAGCGACCCGTGAGTCACCCGGACGAGTTGCTGCGTGTCGAAGGGATACGCAAGACCTTTCCCGGCGTGGTCGCGCTCGACAGCGTCGACTTCGATCTGCGCCGCGGCGAAGTGCACGTCCTGCTCGGCGAGAACGGCGCCGGCAAGAGCACCCTGATCAAGATGCTCTCCGGTGCCTACCGTCCGGACGCCGGCCGCGTACTCGTCGGCGGGCGGGAAGTCCGTATCCAGGGCGCGCAGGACGCCGAGCGGCTGGGAATCGCCACGATCTACCAGGAGTTCAACCTCGTCCCCGAACTGACGGTGGCCGAGAACATCTTCCTGGGCCGCCAGCCGCGCCGCTTCGGCCTGGTCGACCACAAGCGGATGGAGGCGGACGCGGCCGAGCTGCTGGAGCGCGTCGGAGTCACCACCCCGCCGCACACCAAGGTCCGTGAACTGGGCATCGCCCGGCTCCAGATGGTCGAGATCGCCAAGGCCCTCAGCCTGGACGCCCGGGTGCTGGTCATGGACGAGCCGACCGCCGTGCTGACCTCCGAGGAGGTCGACAAGCTCTTCCGGATCGTGCGCGCGCTGCGCGAGGACGGCGTCGGCATCGTCTTCATCACCCACCACCTGGAGGAGATCGCGGCGCTCGGTGACCGCGTCACCGTCCTGCGCGACGGCCGCAGCGTCGGGCAGGTGCCCGCGACGACCCCCGAGGACGAGCTCGTACGCCTCATGGTGGGCCGCGACATCGACCAGCAGTATCCGCGCCGGGCCGCGCGGACCGGTACCGCCCTGCTGTCCGTATCCGGGCTGACCAGGGAGGGTGTCTTCCACGATGTGGGCTTCGAGGTGCGCGCGGGCGAAGTCGTCGGTGTCGCGGGGCTGGTGGGCGCGGGCCGTACGGAGGTCGTCCGCGCGGTCTTCGGCGCCGACCACTACGACACGGGCTCGGTGCACGTGGCGGGCGCCGCGCTGCCGCGCCATGACGTGAGCGCGGCGATGGCCGCCGGGATCGGGCTGGTGCCGGAGGACCGCAAGGGCCAGGGCCTGCTGCTCGACGCGTCCGTGGAGGAGAACCTCGGTCTGGTCACCCTGCGTTCGGCGACCCGCGCCGGGCTGGTGGACCGGGCGTCACAGCACACGGCGGCGGCCAGGATCGCCGGGCAGCTCGGCGTCCGGATGGCGGGGCTCGGCCAGCGGGTACGCACCCTGTCCGGCGGCAACCAGCAGAAGGTCGTCATCGGCAAATGGCTGCTGGCCGAGGTCAAGGTGCTGATCCTCGACGAGCCGACGCGCGGTATCGACGTCGGCGCGAAGGTCGAGATCTACGAACTCATCAACGAACTCACCGCCGCCGGTCACGCCGTGCTGATGGTCTCCAGCGATCTGCCGGAGGTCCTGGGCATGAGCGACCGGGTGCTGGTGATGGCCGGGGGCCGGATCGCCGGGGAACTCACGGCGGACGAAGCGACCCAGGACGCGGTGATGGCGCTGGCCGTCGGCGCCGCGCGCCCGTCAGGACCGGAACCCGGGACCGACGCGGACGACGACGAAGAAGAAGGGGTGGAGGGCTCCCGTGGCCACTGACACGCTCAAGAACACGACAGACGGCGGAAGCGGTGGCGGCGGTGGCGGTGGCGCCCGAGCGGTCCGCAGGCTCCTGCTCGACAATGGCGCGCTGAGCGCCCTGGTCGTTCTGGTGGTGGCGATGTCGCTGCTGTCGGGCGACTTCCTGACCACCCAGAACCTGCTCAACGTCGGTGTGCAGGCGGCCGTGACCGCGATCCTCGCGTTCGGTGTCACGTTCGTCATCGTCACCGCGGGCATCGACCTCTCGGTCGGCTCGGTGGCGGCGCTCTCGGCGACCGTCCTGGCCTGGTCGGCGACGTCGGAGGGGGTGCCGGTGTGGCTGGCCGTCGTGCTCGCCGTGGGCACCGGCATCGCGTGCGGGCTCGTCAACGGCGCGCTCGTCTCGTACGGCAAACTACCGCCGTTCATCGCGACGCTGGCGATGCTCTCGGTGGGCCGCGGTCTGTCCCTGGTGATCTCGCAGGGCAGCCCGATCGCCTTCCCCGGATCCGTGTCGCGGATCGGGGACACGCTCGGCGGCTGGCTGCCGGTGCCGGTCCTGGTGATGGTGGCGATGGGGCTGATCACGGCCCTGATCCTGGCCCGTACGTATCTGGGCCGCTCGATGTACGCGATCGGCGGCAACGAGGAGGCGGCGCGGCTGTCCGGGCTGCGTGTGAAGCGGCAGAAGGTCGCCGTCTACGCGCTGTCGGGACTGTTCGCGGCCGTCGCCGGTATCGTCCTGGCGTCCCGGCTCTCGTCGGCGCAGCCGCAGGCCGCGCAGGGGTACGAACTCGACGCCATCGCCGCGGTCGTCATCGGCGGCGCCAGCCTGTCGGGCGGTGTCGGCAAGGCGTCCGGCACACTCATCGGCGCGCTGATCCTGGCGGTGCTGCGCAACGGACTCAACCTGCTGTCGGTGTCGGCGTTCTGGCAGCAGGTCGTCATCGGTGTCGTCATCGCGCTCGCGGTGCTGCTCGACACGGCGCGCTCCCGCGCCGGGGCGTCGGCCGCGCCCGCCGGTGCGTCCGGCCCCGGAGGCGCGGGCGGCTCCGGCCGCAAGGGCGCGCGAGCGGTGAAGTACACCGTCGCCGCGGTGCTGGTGGCCGCTGTCATCGGTGGTGTCTCCTTCTGGAACAACGGCTCCTCCGGTGCCGGGACCAAGGTGGGGCTCTCCCTCTCCACCCTCAACAACCCCTTCTTCGTGCAGCTGAAGGCGGGCGCCGAGGCCGAGGCGAAGACCGAGGGCGTCGAACTCACCGTCACCGACGCGCAGAACGACGCCTCCCAACAGGCCAACCAGATACAGAACTTCACCAGCGGTGCGATGTCGTCGGTGATCGTCAACCCGGTCGACTCGGACGCGGCGGGGCCGTCCGTACGCGCCGCCAACAAGGCCGGTATCCCGGTGATCGCCGCCGACCGCGGTGTCAACAAGGCGGACATCGCCACGCTGGTCGCCTCCGACAACGTCGCGGGCGGCCGGCAGGCGGCGAAGACGCTGGCGGAGAAGCTCGGTGGCGAGGGGCGGATCGTGATCCTCCAGGGCACGGCGGGCACCTCGGCCAGCCGTGAGCGCGGTCAGGGCTTCGCCGAGGGCATCAAGGCGTACCCCGGCATCAAGGTCGTCGCACGGCAGCCGGCGGACTTCGACCGCACGAAGGGGCTCGATGTGATGACCAATATGCTGCAGGCGCACAGCGGGGTGAACGGGGTCTTCGCGGAGAACGACGAGATGGCGCTCGGGGCGGTCAAGGCGCTGGGCGCCAAGGCGGGTACGTCGGTCCCGGTCGTCGGCTTCGACGGCACACCTGACGGCCTGAAGGCGGTGAAGGCGGGCACGCTCTACGCCTCGGTGGCCCAGCAGCCGGCGGAACTGGGCCGGCTCGCCGTACTCAACGCCATCAAGGCCGCGCGGGGCGACGAGGTCGCCTCGACGGTGAAGGTGCCGGTCAAGGTGGTCACGGCGAAGAACGTCGCCGACTTCTCCTGACCACCTGACGGCTCCTGAACACCCGACGGCTCCGAATACTCGGCGGTTCCGCACACCCGACGGCCGCCGAACCCTCGACGGCCTCCAGCGAAAGAGACGAAGAGACAGTGACGTACGACTACGACCTGCTGGTCGTGGGGTCGGCCAACGCCGACCTGGTGATCGGTGTCGAGCGGCGCCCCGGCCCAGGTGAGACGGTCCTCGGCTCGGACCTGTCCGTCCATCCGGGCGGCAAGGGCGCGAACCAGGCGGTCGCCGCCGCCCGCCTCGGCGCCCGTACGGCGCTGCTGGCCCGGGTCGGTGACGACGCGCACGGGCGCCTCCTGCTCGATTCGCAGCGATCGGCCGGGGTCGACACGGCGGGGGTGCTGTCCGGCGGTGCGCCCACCGGCGTCGCCCTGATCACGGTCGATCCGTCCGGGGACAACAGCATCGTGGTGTCGCCCGGCGCCAACGCCCGGCTGTCCCCGGCGGACGTCCGGGACGCGTCGGGTCTGCTGCGGGCCTCTCGGGTGGTCTCGGCGCAGCTGGAGATCCCGTTGGAGACGGTCGGGGAGGTGGTGGCGGGTATGGCGCCGGGCAGCCGGTTCGTACTGAACCCCTCTCCCCCGGTGCCGCTGCCGACCGGGATCCTGGCGGCATGCGATCCGCTGATCGTGAACGAGCACGAGGCGCGGGTGGTGCTCGGCGGGTCGGTGGCCGACGGCCTGAAGGAGCCGGTGGGCGACGACCCGGAGGAGTGGGCGAGGGCGCTGCTCGCGCTGGGGCCCCGCTCGGTGGTGATCACGCTGGGCGCGCGGGGCGCGCTGGTGGCGGATGGCCGTACGACGGTGCTCGTACCGTCCGTACCGGTGCGCGCCGTGGACACCACGGGGGCCGGTGACGCGTTCACGGCGGCGCTGGCCTGGCGGCTCGGCGCCGGCGAGAGCCTGCCCGTGGCCGCCGCCTACGCGACGCGGGTGGGTGCGGCGGCGGTGACCAAGGAGGGAGCGCAGGTGTCGTTCCCGACGGCGGCGGAGGTGGCGTCACTCGCGGAGGCGGCCCCCGGGTCTCTCCCACAGACGGCCGCGACGGAACGCCATGTGACCGTACCCGGACAGACGGTATCCGAACAGGGCCGAGGGGTGGCCGGGTGAAGAGGTCCGGGATCCTGAATCGCCATCTCGCGGGCGCCCTGGCCGAGCTGGGCCATGGGGACGGTGTTCTGGTCTGCGACGTGGGGATGCCGCTGCCCGCGGGTCCGCGCGTGGTGGATCTGGCGTTCCGGGCCGGGGTGCCGCGGTTCGCCGAGGTACTGGACGGACTGCTGGCGGAGCTGGTCGTGGAGGGCGCGACGGCGGCCCACGAGGTCCGTGAGGCGAATCCGGAGGCCGCGCGGCTGCTGGCGGCGCTGCCCGGTCTCGGTTTCGTCCCGCACGAGGAACTGAAGGAGCTGTCGGCGGGCGCGCGCCTGATCGTCCGCACCGGGGAGGCGCGGCCGTACGCGAACGTGCTGTTGCGCTGCGGCGTGTTCTTCTGAGCCGCACCGCGTGCTCTTCCGGGCCGCACCGCGCGCTCTCCCGGGCCCCACCGCGCGTTCTTCGGGTCCGGCACCGCCCGGCTTCGGTGGCGGGGCCGCGTCTCGACAGAAGCGGGTCACGAGATATCTTGATGTCGAGCAATGTTGCAGACGTGGAGCGGAGCACCCGGTGACTGACTCGACCATCATCTACACACACACCGACGAGGCCCCGGCCTTGGCGACGTATTCCTTCTTGCCTGTGGTCGAGGCGTATGCCTCGACGGCGGGGGTCACCGTGGAGAGCCGTGACATCTCTCTGGCGGGACGGATCATCGCGGGCTTCCCCGAGCGTCTGGAGGAGAGCCAGCGGATCGACGACGCGCTCGCCGAGCTGGGCGAGCTGGCCAGGACGCCCGGTGCGAACATCATCAAGCTGCCGAACATCTCGGCCTCGATCCCGCAGCTGAAGGCGGCGATCGCCGAGCTTCAGCAGCAGGGCTACGCGCTGCCGGACTACCCGGACGACCCGAAGACCGACGAGGACCGCGACGTCCGCGCGCGCTACGACAAGGTCAAGGGCAGCGCCGTCAACCCGGTCCTGCGCGAGGGCAACTCCGACCGCCGCGCCCCCGCGTCGGTGAAGAACTACGCCAAGGCGCACCCGCACCGCATGGGCGCGTGGACGGCCGACTCGAAGACGAACGTCGCGCACATGGACGCCGACGACTTCCGGTCCAGCGAGAAGTCCGTGGTCATCGCCGAGGCGGGCTCGCTCCGTATCGAGCTGGCCGGTGACGACGGCAGCACGACGGTCCTGCGTGAGTCGGTGCCCGTGCTCGCCGGGGAGGTCGTGGACGCGTCCGTGATGCGGGTGGCGGCGCTGCGTGAGTTCCTCAAGGCCCAGATCGGCCGTGCCAAGGCCGAGGACGTGCTGTTCTCGGTGCATCTGAAGGCCACGATGATGAAGGTCTCCGACCCGATCATCTTCGGCCATGTCGTACGGGCCTTCTTCCCGAAGACGTTCGCCGAGTACGGCGAGGCGCTGGCGACGGCCGGTCTGACTCCCAACGACGGCCTCGGCGGCATTCTGGGCGGCCTGGACTCCCTGTCCGACGGCGCGGCGATCAAGGCGTCCTTCGAGGCCGAGCTCGCCGAGGGCCCCGCGCTCGCGATGGTCGACTCCGACCGCGGCATCACGAACCTGCACGTACCGAGCGATGTCATCGTCGACGCCTCCATGCCGGCCATGATCCGCACCTCCGGTCACATGTGGGGACCGGACGGCCAGGAGGCCGACACCCTCGCGGTCATCCCGGACAGCAGCTACGCGGGCATCTACCAGGTCGTCATCGACGACTGCCGCGCGCACGGCGCGTACGACCCGTCGACGATGGGCTCCGTGTCGAACGTCGGCCTCATGGCGCAGAAGGCCGAGGAGTACGGCAGCCACGACAAGACCTTCGAGATCCCCACCACCGGCACGGTGCGTGTTCTCGACGGCTCCGGCGATGTCGTACTGGAGCACGTGGTGAGCGCGGGCGACATCTGGCGCATGTGCCAGGCCAAGGACCGGCCGATCCAGGACTGGGTCAAGCTCGCCGTGACCCGCGCCCGCGCGACCGGCAACCCGGCGGTGTTCTGGCTCGACGAGAACCGCGCGCACGACGCGAACCTCATCGCGAAGGTCAGGACCTACCTCGCCGAGCACGACACCGAGGGCCTGCGGATCGAGATCATGTCGCCGGTCGAGGCGACCGCGTTCTCCCTGGAGCGCATCCGCCGGGGCGAGGACACGATCTCGGTCACCGGCAACGTGCTGCGTGACTACCTGACCGACCTGTTCCCGATCCTCGAACTCGGCACGAGCGCGAAGATGCTCTCCGTCGTCCCGCTCATGAACGGCGGCGGCCTGTTCGAGACCGGGGCCGGCGGCTCCGCGCCCAAGCACGTGCAGCAGCTCGTCAAGGAGGACTACCTGCGCTGGGACAGCCTGGGCGAGTTCCTCGCGCTCGCGGTCAGCTTCGAGCACCTCGCGCAGACGACGGACAACGCGCGCGCCCAGGTGCTCGCGGACACCCTCGACCGCGCCACCGCCACCTTCCTCAACGAGGACAAGTCGCCCAGCCGCCGGCTCGGTGGCATCGACAACCGCGGCAGCCACTTCTACCTGGCGCTCTACTGGGCGCAGGAGCTGGCGAAGCAGACCGACGACGGCCGGCTCGCGGAGGCGTTCGCGCCCCTCGCCAAGACGCTGGCCGAGCAGGAGAGCACCATCGTCGGCGAACTGATCGCGGTGCAGGGCAAGCCGGCCGACATCGGCGGCTACTACCAGCCCGACCCGGCCAAGGCCGCGGCTGTGATGCGCCCGTCGGCCACGTTCAGCCAGGCCCTCGCGCTGCTCGGCTGACGCGAACGGAACCGCCCCGTCCGGCATCATCTGCCGGACGAGGCGGTTCCGTCTTTCGGTGGCGCTACGGGGCGTCCCCGCCCGCGTGTTTACGAGAGAGCCGCAGCACGCTTCCCTCTCCGTTGGCCGAGACGAAGAGCGAGCCGTCCGGGCCGAGGGCGAGGCCCGCGAACTGGCTCGGAGGGCCCGGGACCCCGGGCACCGGGTGGCGGGCGGGAGGGGTGGTGCCAGGGGGGAGGCCGACCGCGAGGTTCTCCGCGTCGATCCTGCTGTCCCCCGTGACGAGCGATATCGCCCGCAGCCGCCGGTGCGCGGTCTCCACCGTGAACAGTTCGTCGTCGCGGACGACCAGGCCCTGCGGGGCGCCGAGTCCGTCCGCGACGGTGACCGCCTCGCCGTCGTCGAGCCGGAGCACCGCACCGAGCCGGTCGTCGCTGACGTAACAGCGCTGTGCCCCGTCGAAGGCCACGTCCACGGGGTGTACGAGCCCCGAGGCGAGAGTGGTGACCGTGTCGGTCCCGTCGATCCGCAGGATCCGGCCGCCGCCCGTCTCGGCGACCACGAGTGAGCCGTCCGGCGCGACCGCGATGCCGGTGGGCTCGCTCAGTCCGCTCGCCCGTACCCGCGTGGTCTTCCGTACGGGGTCGTAGGTACGGACGTCACCGAGCTGCGAGGTGAGGTGGAGGACGCCGTTGTCCGCGGTGACGCCGTGGACGAAGTGCAGCAGATCGTGGGTGACGATGCCGCCGGACTCGTTGTCGTCGCCGTTTCCGCTCGCGCTCCCGTTGCCGCTCACGTTCGCGCTCCCGTCACCGTTTCCGCTCGCGTCCGCGTTCCCGGTACCGCTCCCGCTCGCGTCCTCGCCGGGGCCCGCCGGACTCGCCAGGCGGTAATGGTCGGCCGCGTAGACCGTGCCCCCGAGGTCGACCGTCACACCGAAGGGGCCGTCGAGCCCGCGCGGCACGATCTCCCGGATCCGGCCGTCGGCGTGCATCTCCGTGACACCGCCGCTCGCGTAGCTGGAGACGAACATCCGGTTCTCGTCGTCGAACGCCGCGTTGTCCAGCCCCGCGACACCGGAGACCACGACCGACCGCGCGCCGGTGCGGAGATCGATACGGGTCACGATGCCCGCCACACCGCGCGACAGCACCACCAGGACACCACCCCGGTCGAACCGCACCGCGACGGGGTCGTCCACGTCCTTCGCGACCAGCTCGGGCACCCCGCCCTCGGGAGATATCCGCCAGACCTCGTTGGCGATCATGTGCGGGTAGTAGAGCAGGCCGTCCGGGCCGAGCTGCATCGCGTTGCCCCAGGCAAGCCCGTCCGTGAGCACCACCGGATCGCCGCCGTCGGGGAACATCTCCATCAGCCGACCGTTGCTGCGCATCTCGTTGACGAAGAGGCGATCTCCCACGCAGGTAATGCCGTTGGGCACCTTCACCGCGTCGGAGACCAGCGTGAACTCGCCCGCGGGATCCCGCCGCCACACCCTGCCGGGGGTCAGATCGGTGATGTACATCGAGCCGTCCGCGCCGAAGGCGAGATCGTCCGGCGCCTGGACCGGGCCGTCCAGTGGCACCACCACGTCGACGTCTCCCGAGACGGGATCCACGGCGCTGATCTGTCCGGCGATGAACTGGGCCACGTACAAACGCCCGTCGGGCCCGAAGGTGACACCGTTCGAACCCCACAGCCGGTTCGGCGGGTTGAGCCTCGTCGTGTCCCACCGCTCGCTCGTGGTGTGCCAGTGGCCGGTGTCGTCGAACCGGCTGGCCTGCCTCATCGGACGATCGCCTCGCTCATGTCACCGTCCGTGCGCCAGCGCCTGATCAGGTCGTAGAACTCGATCGGCCCGCCGCCGTACGTCTGGCTCTCCTTACCGGGCTTGCCCTCGTTGTTGTAGTAACCCGGGGTGCATTCGGCGAGAAACGCGTGCGTGTTCTGCGCCTTCTCGCGAATCGTGGCGACCCAGGCGGCCTGCGCCTCGGCCGTCGGCTCGATGTACCGCGCCTGGCGCTTGTCCGCCTCGGCGACGATCTCGGCGATATGGGTCGCCTGCTCGTCGAGGACATGGACGAAGTTGACGGAGACCGCGTTCTGGAGGGAGCCGAGGTGGAAGAAGTTGGGGAAGCCGTGGCTGTAGAACCCGTGGAGCGTCTTCGGACCGTCCTTCCACGACTCGGCCAACGTGACACCGTCCCGGCCGTGGACGTTGAGTCCGGCCCGCTCGGCCGGCGGACCGCCGATGTCGAAACCGGTCGCGAAGATGACGCAGTCGACCTCGTACGTGACGCCGTCGACGACCAGAGCGTTCTCGGTGATGCGTTCCACGCCCCTGCCCGCCGTGTCGACCAGTGTGACGTTGGGCCGGTTGAACGTGGGCAGGTAGCTGTCGCTGAAGGTGGGGCGCTTGCACATATAGCGGTACCAGGGCTTGAGCGCCTCGGCCGTCGCCCGGTCCTCGATCTCGGCGTCCACCCGGGCGCGGATCTCGTTCATCTTCTTGAAGTCGGCCAACTCGGCCATGGCGCCGCGCTGTTCGGGTGACTGACCGTCGCCGTCGCTCACGCCCGGCACCAGGCTCTGGAGCAGCCGGGCGCTGGTGGTCCAGCCGTCGGACACCAGGTCCTCGTCCGCGCCGCCACCGGCGACCTGCGCGAGGAAGTTGTCCTGGCGACGCCGCTGCCAGCCGGGGGTCAGCGCCTCGGCCCACTCGGGGTCCGTGGGGCGGTTGTCACGTACGTCGACCGATGACGGCGTGCGCTGGAACACATAGAGGTGCTGGGCGTCGCGCCCCAGGTGCGGCACACACTGGATGGCGGTCGCGCCGGTGCCGATGACGGCGACCCGCTTGTCGGCGAGCTTGTGCAGTCCGCCGTCCGCGTCACCGCCGGTGTACGCGTAGTCCCAGCGGCTCGTGTGGAACGTGTGCCCCTGGAAGGTCTCGATGCCCGGGATGCCGGGGAGCTTCGGCCGGCTGAAGGGGCCGCTGGAGACCACCACATAGCGCGCCCGCATGCGGTCGCCCCGGTCGGTACGGATGGTCCACTCGAACGCGTCCTCGTCCCAGCGGAGTTCGGTCACCTCGGTCTGGAAACAGACATCACGGTACAGCTCGAACTGCCGCCCGATCGCCCGCGCGTGCTGTCTGATCTCCTCGCCCGGCGCGTACTTCCACTTCGGTACGTAGCCGACCTCTTCGAGCAGCGGCAGGTAGATGTACGACTCGATGTCGCAGTGGATGCCCGGATACCGGTTCCAGTACCACGTTCCGCCGAAGTCCCCGGCCTTCTCGATCACCCGGATGTCCCGCACGCCCGCCTGGCGCAGCCGGGCGCCGGCGACCAGGCCGCCGAACCCACCGCCGATGATCACGACCTCGACCCGGTCGTCGAGGGGCTCCCGGCGGGGCGCGGGCGCCACGTACGGGTCGTCCACGTAGTAGCCGAACTCCCCCGTGGTGCTGTGGTATTGCTTGCTGCCGTCGGGGCGGATCCGGCGGTCGCGCTCGGCGCGGTAGCGGTCGCGCAGGGCGTCCGGGTCGAATCCGAGTGCCTCCGGATCCGGTTGGGGGGCGGCGGATGATGACGTATGGGGGGTGGGGGTGGGCATGCGTGTCCTCTCGGGGCCTCTCGAACCACTGCTGTGCTGTTCCGCGGCTGTAGTGCCGTGCCGCTGTATTGCCGTGCCGCTGTGTCGCTGTAGCGCCCGCCGGGGGCGCTGTCAGGCCGTCCGATGACAGCGGATCCACGCGGCCTGCCCGCCGTCGACAAGCAGATCCGTACCGGTGATGTACAGCGACCCCGGGCCGGTGAGGAACGCCACGGCGTCGGCGATCTCCGCGGGCGTGCCGGTACGGCCCGCGCCGCAGTCCTCCAGCATCCTCATCATCCGTTCGCCGGACGCCGACTCGGCCTCAGCCTTCGCCATCGCCGTGGAGATGACCCCCGGGCTGACGGTGTTCAGCCTGGCGCCGCGGAGGTTCCAGGCGAGGGCCGCGGCCTGCACCCGCAGGTGGTTGGAGCGCTTGGTCACGCAGTAGGCGGACGCCGCGTCGTCCCCGATACCCGCGACGACGTCGAGCGCGAGGAGTCCGTCCGTGGGCGTCGTGGCGAGGGCGTACTCCTCCTCCCGGCTCAGTGTCGCGTAGTGCCCGGCCATGCTGGAGACGCAGACCAGGGCCGTGCCACGGGAAGCCACCGTCCCGAAGACGTCGATCACATGAGCCGTGCCCATCAGATTGACGTCGACGATGGCCCTGGCCGACGCGGTCGCGGGAGAGAGCCCGGCGGTGTGTACGACGGCAGCCACCCGGCCCGCGCCGGACGCCGTCGCCGCGAGTCTCTCGACCGAACCACGGTCGGCCACATCGGTGACCGCGCCCCGTACCACGTAACCCTCGGCACTCAACGCGCGGACGGTTTCGCCGAGCCGCTGTTCCGACGCGTCGGCGAGGATCACGGTCCGCCCGCTGCCGAGCCGGCGCGCGATCGCCACGCCCATACCTCCCGCGCCCGTGACCACGACCACGTCACCGGGCTCGCTGCGCTCTTCCCGTTCTTCCCGCTCTTCCCGCTGGTCATCCACCATGAACAACTCCCTGGACTCGGCTGATACTCCCGGGGCGGTCCGCCCGTCACTCCGGCTTCCGCTCCCGTCGCTCGTACGCGTACGTACGCGTACGGGCGCTCGCGCTCACGTTCCCGCGCTCACGTTCCCGCGCTACGCGACGCCGGTGGCCGGCGACACGGCCCGTACGGCCTCGTCCCACAGGGCGCGGGACGCGATCGCCGCCCGCCAGGGGCGGAGCGTCTTCGGCGGCATGCCGACCGCGAGAACTCCGACCAGACGCTCACCGGTGCGATAGGCGACCAGGAACCGGCGTTCGCCGAAGTCCCCTTCCACGAGGGTCACTTCGTCATGCCCCCTTAGATGACCGAACGCCTGGATCTTCATGTCGTACTGGTCGGACCAGAAATACGGCATCGGGGCGAACGGCTTACGGGCCTCGGGACGCAGCAGATTGCGGGCGGCGGCCATGCCCTGTTCGGCCGCGTTGGTACGGTGCTCGACGCGCATCGCCACACCGAACAGCGGGTTGTGCCAGCGCGCGACGTCCCCCGCGCCGTACACATCCGGCGCGGCGGCGCTGTACTCGTCGCACACCAGGCCGTCGCGCACCGTCAGGCCACTGCCCGCCAGCCATTCGGTGTTCGGCAGGGAACCGATGGCGACGAGGACCTCGTCGGCCTCGACCACTTCCCCGTCGTCGAGCCGTACGCCGCCGCCGGCCGCCTCGGACACGGTGACCCCCGTACGCAGGTCCACACCGTGGTCCAGGTGTGCCCCCGACAGGACCCGGCCGACCTCCTCGCCGACCGCGTGGGCCAGTGGTACCGGAGCCGGTTCGAGGAGTGTGACCTCGGTGCCCAGGCCCCGGGCCACGGCCGCGGCCTCCGCGCCGAGGAAACCGGCTCCGACGATCACCAGCCTCTTCCCGGGACCGAGCCGGTCCCGCAGGGCCAGGGCGTCGTCCAGGGTGCGCAGCACATGCGCTCCCGCGCCGGGCAGACGGCGCGGGCGCACCCCCGTCGCCACGATCAGACCGCCGTACGGCAGCCGGGTCCCGTCGGCCAAGTGCACGGTACGTCCGGCGAGTTCGAGGCCGGTCGCGGCGACACCGAGACGCAGATCGAGGCCGAGCGCGTCCAGATCGGCCGTCGAGCGCAGCGGCAGCCGGTCGGGCTCCCAGCGCGCGGACAGGATCTGTTTGGACAGCGGCGGCCGGTCATAAGGCGCCCGCGGCTCGTCGCCGACGAGGGTGATCGTGCCGTCGTAGCCCTCCCGGCGCAGCGCCTCGGCGGCGGCGAGACCGGCCGCCGAGGCTCCGACGACCAGGACGGTCCTCACGTCTCCACCAGCCGGATCGCCACCGCCGGGCAGAGGCCTGCGGCCTCGCGCACCCCCTCGTGGGTGCCGGCGTCGGGGGCGCTCTCCAGCAGGACCACCACACCGTCGTCGTCCCTCTGGTCGAACACCTCGGGAGCGCTCATGACACAGAGGCCCGCCGAAACACACTTCGGTTCGTCCACTTCCACACGCATGGTCGTTTCCTCGCTCGTCACTTCGTCCTTCGCCGCGCCGTCCGCGCGCCGGTTCGCCTCGGTCGGTGACGCGGGGCTCACCAGGTGACGGGCAGTGAGCGCACGCCGTAGGTGGTCCCGCTCTCCTCGAACTCGATCTCGTCGAACGCGGTGGCCGGCCGCAGCGTGGGAATGCGCCGGTAGAGCGTGCCGTAGACGACCTGGAGTTCCACCCGCGCCAGCGACTGGCCCAGACACTGGTGGGGGCCGAAGCCGAACGCGTTGTGCAGGCGGGCATTGCGGCCGAGGTCCAGTCGTTCGGCCCCGGGGAAGGCCGCGGAGTCCCAGTTGGCTGCGGAGATCTCCACCACGACCCCCTCCCCCGCGCGGATGACCTGACCGCCGATCTCGATGTCCTCGCGGGCGACCCTGCGCAGCCCGGAGTGGACGATGGAGAGGTAGCGCAGCAGTTCCTCCACCGCGCCCGCGATGACCTTCGGGTCCTCGGTGTCCCGCAACACGGCCAGCTGGTCGGGGTTCTCCAGCAGGGCGAGAGTGCCCAGGCTGATCATGGTCGCGGTCGTCTCGTGTCCCGCGATGAGCATCGCGACGCCCATGTGGACGGCTTCGCTGCGCGTCATCTCACCGGCGGTGACCCGGGCGGCCATCTCGGACATCGCGTCCGCGCCCGGGGCGGCCAGCTTCTCGGTGAGCAGCTCGTCGAGATAGCCGGAGAGCGCGCCGCTCGCCGCGCGGGCCTGTTCCGGGGGTACGTCGCGGTCGAGGGCGATGTTGCTGTTGTGCTGGAAGAACTCGTGGTCCTCGTACCGCACGCCGAGCAGCTCGCTGATCACCAGCGACGGCACGGGCAGTGCCAGTGCCGTGAGGAGGTCGGCGGGCTTCGGACCGGCCAGGATGTCATCGATCAGATCGTCGACGATCTTCTGAATGGCGGGCCGCAGGGCCTCGACCCGCTTGAGGAGGAGCGGACCGTTGACCATCCGGCGCAGCCGGGTGTGCTCGGGGGCGTCCGTGTTGGTGATGAGCTTCGGGGTGACCCGCGCGATCTCCGCCCGGTACGCGCTCACATGCGGGAAGGCGCCGAACTTCTCGTCGTTGCTGAGGCGGGGATCGGTGAGGATGGCCCGCTGGTGGGCGTGTCCTGTGATGAGCCAGGGCGTACTGCCGTCCCAGATCCGGACCTTGGCGATCGGCGTCTCGTCGCGGAGCTGCTCCAGGCCGGGGGGCGGGGCGAACGGGCAGCCGGCCGCCCTGGGCATCGGGAACTCCGGCATCGGCCGGGCCGCGTCGTCCGCGGTATCGGTCAGTGTGTCGGCCATGTCACTCCTCGGTGGGGGCTCCGCGGGGGCGGAGTGCGGGGAAGGGTGGCGGGACGCCTCGATGACCACATGCAACCGGAGCGCACTGACACCGACCGGTCAATTACCTGACGGCAAGCTGACGTGAGGACGATCACACGCTCAGCGGCCGAGCAGGTAGCCGAACCCCCTGCGGGTATGGATCAGCTGCGGTTCCTCCTGGTCGACCTTGTGCCGGAGGCGGGAGACGAGCTTCTCGATGGCGTTGTCGGCGCGGCCGTCGCCCCAGACGTGACGACAGATCTGTTCCTTGGAGAGCACCTGATCGGCGTTGACCAGCAGATGACGCAGCAGCCGGTACTCCGCGGGTGTCAGGTCGAGCGGCCGTGGCCCGCGCCACGCCTGGCAGGTGGCGTCGTTCAGGACGAGGTCGCCGTAGCACGGTCCGCGCCGTACGGTACCGCGCCCGCGGCCGCGGCTTCGCAGTAACACCTGGGCCCTGGCGAGGACTTCGGCGATGCGGAACGGCATGGTGACGTAGTCCTCGTGGCCGGGGCCCAGTTCGGGAAGGAGGCTGTCCAGGTATTCGCACACGGTCAGGAAGAGCACCGGTGGGCGGTCGGCGGCGGAGCGGCGTCCGCGGGCGAGACCGTTCAGATCGGGCAGCGTCACGTCCAGGACCACCAGGTCGAACCGGTGTCCCGCGATCCGGGCCAGTCCCTCGGCGCCGGTGCGCTCGACGGTGACCCGATACCCCGCGAGTTCCAGCGTGGTCGTGAGCAGGTGAGAGGTTTCCTGATCACCGACGACGACCAGGACGTGCTGCCCGTCCCCACGGACGGCCGACGGTCTCCCGCCCACGCCCCCGCGCGCATCGTCCACACCGCGCATCTGCTTCACACCGCGCGCCTCATTCGTCCCGCGCGCCTCATTCACACCGGGCGCCTCATTCACACCGGGCAGCTCCCTGACCCCGCGCATCTCGCTCACTCCGCATATCCCGTACATCCCGTACATGGAAGGACCACCTCGCGTCAGGCTCACGCTTCACGTCCGGACGAACGACGGCGCCGGGGCCCAGGCGCCCAGGGCCATGGCGCCCAGGGCCACCACGGCGTCAGGTGGAGCGCTCGGCGGGGATACCGGCATCGCCGTCGGCGTAGCCGAGGAAGTCGTCGACCATCCGGTGGAACAGGGCGGCGAGCTGCTGGAGGTCCTGCGGCGACCACTCCGCCAGGGCCGCCCGCATCCCCTGGCGGCTCGCCTCGCGGATGCGGTCGATCGCCCGCTGTCCGACCGGGGTGAGCTGGATGCGCTGCGCACGGCCGTCCTCCGGGTCCGGGACGCGGGTCACGTACCCCGACTTCTCCAACCGCTGCACCTGCCGGGTGACATGGGATGCCTCCACGGCCAGCCGGTTCGCCAGCTCGCTGGGGCGCTGGGGTTCGGAGTCGGCGATCTGCCGCAGCAGCGCCACGGCGGCGCGGTCCAGGGACACTCCCGCCTGGGCCATCAGGCGGTCGTGCGGCCGGACCCTGCTGGAGAGATAGGCGACGCGGCTCAGCGCCCGCTCGATCTCGCTCACATCGGCCGAGGACGGAGACAGGGACGGAGATAGGGACGGAGACGGGGACGGGACAACCGCCGGCGGTGATTTGGGCATCCATACACTTTACCATCTACTTGCCTGACTCAAGCAACTTCACATTCACTTGCTTGACTCAAGTAACTCACACATGCTTGCCTGACTCAAGTAATCCGGGGTGTCGCCATCGCCGCGCATTCGTCCGACCGTAAGGAGAAGCAATACTCATGAGCAGCAACGGATTTGAGGGGCGCAGCGTCGTCGTCACCGGGGCGGGATCGGGAATCGGCAGGGCCGCGGCGCTGCGATTCGCCGCGGAGGGCGCGAACGTACTGGTCGCCGATCTCAACGGGGAGACCGCCCACGAGACCGTGAAGGCGGTGACGACCGCGGGTGGCGTCGCCCGCGCGGTTGTCGGCGATCTCAGCGAGCAGGCCGTGGTGGACGAGATAGTCGACACGGCCACCAGCGCGTACGGCGGCCTGGACGTCCTGGTGAACAACGCGGGCATCATGGACCGGATGTCGGCCCTCGCGGACACCGAGGACGCCGAATGGGAGCGCGTCATCCGGGTCAATCTGACGGCGCCCTTCATGCTGACCCGCGCCGCGCTGCCGCACATGCTGGACCGGGGCCGCGGGGCCATCGTCTTCACGGCGTCCGAGGCCGCCCTGCGCGGCAGCGCGGCCGGCACCGCGTACACCGCCGCCAAGCACGGCATCGTCGGCCTGACGAAGTCCCTCGCCGTGATGTACCGGAACAACGGGATCCGTGCCAACGCCATCGCCCCCGGGGCGACCTCGACCAACATCCGGGTCGACGCCGAGGCGGGTGCCCACGGCCCGGGCGTGGTCGGTCCCCATGTCGCTCTCGCCGGCAGGGTGGCCGACGCCGCGGAGCAGGCGGCCGCCATCCTCTTCCTCGCGTCGGACGCCGCGGGCAACATCAACGGCACGGTCCTGCCCGTCGACAACGGCTGGTCGGCCATCTGAAGCCGGTCGACCGCACGGCGTCGGGGGGGGGGGGGGGGGGGGGGGGTGGGGGGGAGGGGGGGGGAGGGGGGGGGGGGGGGGGGGGGGGGGGGGGGGGGGGGGGGGGGGGTGTT
>NZ_JBVKAK010000014.1:36715-174384 GCF_055639435.1 Streptomyces sp. NPDC039430
CTACCCCCCCCCTCCTCCCCTCCCCCCCCCCCCCCCCCCCCCCCCCCCCCCCCCCCCCCCCCCCCCCCCCCCCCCCCCCCCCCCCCGACGCCGTGCACCGGCAGGGACGCGCTCCTGCCTCAACTATCAGCCAGTTCTTCCTTGTTGAGGACAAAGTATGGACGGTGTGAGGCATGGTCCCTACCCTGGGCGTCGTTCTCGCGCGGAAGTCCGCGTGAAACACGGCGTAACTCCGCCGTCGCATCCCCGGTACGTGTACGAACTCCACTCCGCGGACGCGGGGCCGCCCCGGCCCCCCGCCCACGCGCACCCCCCAGCAGGAGGACGAGTGCAGCCACACGAGTACCAGAGCCCGCGCCCCGGCCGACGCAGATCACGCACCCTCACCGGGTTTCTCCTCGCCGCCCTCATCACCGGAGGTCTCGTGGCGCCCGCGGTCGGCGCGGAGGCGAGAGCCCCCGCGGAGCTGCCGCCCCAGGAGCCCGGCGTCACCCTCCGTGTCTTCGACGTCCAGACCCCGCTCAGCGAACTCTGCGATCTGAAGCCCGCCCAGACCCCCAACGTCGACAAGCTGATTCCCACGGTCGACTGGTCCTCCACCGAGGGCTTCGGCTTCACGGACAACTTCATGTCGCAGATCATCGGCAACATCGACGTGCCCGCCGACGGGACCTACACCTTCCGTCTGATCAGCGACGACGGTTCCCGTCTCCTCATCGGCGACCAGCGGGTCATCGACCACGACGGACTGCACGGCGCCGAGCCCAAGGACGGCGAGATCGCCCTCACCTCCGGCTATCACGCGCTCCGTGTCGACCACTTCGACCGCGGCGGCGACCAGCGGGTGACCCTCCAGTGGAAGCCCCCTGGCGCCACCGACTTCACGCTCGTCCCGAACTCCGTGCTCAGCACGGACGCCGGGGTGGTCCGCGTCACCGCGCCCGGCCGCAAGGAGTGCGAGGGCAGCTACGACACCCCCGGCGACGGCCTGCCGCTGACGTCCGTCCACCCCGGGTACTCCCTCACCGACCTGCGCCCCGAGGGCTTCGAGCCACAGGTCTCCGCCATGGACTGGCTGCCGGACGGCCGGCTCGCCGTGACCACGTGGGGCGGCAGCGACAACACCGTGGGAGAGGCGTACATCCTCGACCATGTCACGGGTGACACCGGACCGGAGAAGGTCACGTACAAGAAGATCGCCGGTGGCCTGAAAGAGCCGATGGGCATCAAGTACGTCGACGGCAAGCTGTATGTGTCGGAGAAACACCAGCTGACCGAGTTGTCCGACACCAACGGCGACGACGTCACCGACTCGACCCGCAAGATCGCGTCCTGGCCGTACGGAGGCAACTTCCATGAATTCGCCTTCGGACTGCTCTACAAGGACGGGGACTTCTATCTGAATCTCTCGGTCGCCATCAACTACGGCGGTGCGACGACCGATCCGCAGCCCGCCGCGAACCGCGGCACCACCATCAAGGTCAACAAGGCGACAGGGAAGGTCACTTACCTGGCGGGCGGTCTCCGGACGCCGAACGGGATCGGGTGGGGCCCGGCGGGAGATCTCTTCGTCACCGACAACCAGGGCGGCTGGCTGCCCGCCTCGAAGCTCGTCCAGGTGAAGCAGGGCCGGTTCTTCAACCACTACACCAACCCCGACGGCCCGTTCGACGACCGCGCGGTCACCAAGCCGGTGCTCTGGCTGCCGCAGAACGAGATAGCGAACTCCCCCAGCACACCGATGCTGGTCAAGGAGGGGACCTTCGCCGGTCAGCTGCTCTTCGGTGACGTCACCTACGGGGGCCTGCAGCGCGCCGATCTGGAGAAGGTGGACGGCGAGTACCAGGGCGCGGTGTTCCGCCATACGCAAGGCCTGGAGGCGGGCATCACCCGGATCAGCACGGGACCGGACGGCGCGATCTACGCGGGCGGCCTGGGCGCCGACGGGAACTGGGGCCAGGAAGGAAAACTCCGTTTCGGCCTCCAGAAGCTGACCCCGAACGGCACCAACGCCTTCGACATCAAGACCATGCGCGCCACCCGCGACGGCTTCGAACTCACCTACACGAAGCCGCTGTCGGAGGAGACCGCCGCCAAGCTGACGACCGGCGCCTACTCCGTGGAGCAGTGGCGCTACGTACCCACACCGGCGTACGGCGGCCCCAAGGTGGACGAGGAGACGCTGCCCGTCGCGTCGGCCCGGCTCTCCGACGACCGCCGCACCGTCCGGCTCACCATCCCGGGGCTGAAGACCGACCGGGTGGTGCACGTACGCTCACCGCGCCCGTTCGCCTCGGCCGACGGCGAGCAGCTGTGGTCCACCGAGGCCTGGTACACCCTGAACGCGCTGCCCGGCCCCGAGGCGCCCGTCACGTCGTACGACGCCGAGTCCGGGCGCCTGTCCGGCGGCGCCGACATCGACACCGAGCACGCCGGTTACACGGGCGGCGGCTTCGTCGACGGCTTCGGCACGCAGGGCGCCACCGCCACCATCGAGGTCGAGGTCCCCGCGAAGGGCGCGTACGACGTGAGCCTGCGCTACGCCAACGGCCCCAACCCCTTCGAGGGCACCAAGACGATCGGCGCGAGCGTCAACGGCGGGCAGGCACGGCAGATCAGCCTCCCCTCCACCGGCGCCTGGAACCGCTGGTCCAGCCGGACCGAGCGGTTCGACCTGCGCAAGGGCCGCAACACCCTGACCTACACCTACCGCGCCGAGGACACCGGCCATGTCAACCTCGACATGATCGAGGTGCGCAGACCCGGCAGCCGTATCGACCTGTTCTCCGGCGGGAGTGTCTCCAGCGCCTGGCAGCACACCGACGGCCGCGCCGTCGAATGGCCGCGCACCCCCGAGAGCTCGGTCGAAGTGTGCTGTGGCGACATCCGTACGAAGCAGTCCTTCGGCGACTTCAGACTGCACGCCGAGTTCCGGGTGCCGAAGCTGCCGCCGGACGTCACCGGGCAGGATCGCGGCAACAGCGGGATCTACCTCCAGGAGCGGTACGAGATCCAGATCCTGGACTCGTTCGGAGTGGAGAAACTCGCCACGAACGAGGCCGGCGCGATCTACAACAAGGTGGCGGCGAGCGCGAACGCCGGCACGGCGCCCGAGACATGGCAGACGTACGACATCGACTTCCGCGCGGCCCGTTTCGACGCCGGGGGGAAGAAGACCGAGGACGCCAGGATCACGGTGGTGTGGAACGGCACGAAGGTCCACGACAACGTGGCCGTGGACGGCCCGACGGGCAGCGGTGACGCGGAATCGGCCGCGGCGGGCGCGATCCGGCTCCAGGACCACGGCAACAAGGTCCGCTTCAGGAACCTGTGGATCGAGCCCCTGGGCTGACCGCCGCGCGGCGGTACTCCACGCCGTACGCCGTCAGGACCGCGGGGGGGGGGGGGGGGAGGGGGGGGGGGGGGGGGGGGGGGGGGGGGGGGGGGGGGAGAAGGGGGGGGGGGGGGGGGGGGGGGGGGGGGGGGGGGGGGGGGGGGGGGGGGTACGTANNNNTTGAGCCCCCCCCTCCCACTACACGGACCCCCCTTCTCTCCCCCCTTCCCTCCTCCCGGCCGGGGGAAGCGCCGGGTCCGGCCCGCCTGAAGCAGCCGGCGTGAACCGGAGAACCGGCTGGAAGCGGCTGGAAGCGCTGAGGATCGGCGGGGATCAGGCCATCGCCCGCGCCAGCCTGCGGTCCACCTGGGACGGCGACATGGCGTGCTCGGTGGCGAGGATCCCCGCCCCGATCACCGCGGCGTTCTCGCCCGTACGGCTCGGCTCGATCCGCAGCACACGCGTGGCCAGCGGATGCGAGCGCCGGTACACCGCCTCCCGTACCCCGGCGAGGAGTTGGTCGTGTACGGCGGCCAGGGCGCCGCCGAGCACGACCGTGTCCGGATTGAAGAAGTTGACCAGGCCCGCCAGGACCTCGCCGACCGCCCGGCCCGCCTCGCGCACCATGCGTACGGCGTCCCGGTTGCCGGAGGCCACCAGCCGCACCACATCGCTGCCCGACCCCGCGTCCAGCCCCAGACCGGCCAGTTTCGCCGCGAGCGCCGCCCCGCCCGCCACCGCCTCCAGACACCCGGTGTTCCCGCACCGGCACGAGTCCCCCTGGTCCCCGACCCGGATGTGTCCGATGTCGCCGGCGCTGCCCTGGGCGCCGCGGTGGAGCCGGCCGTCGGCCACGATGCCGCAGCCGATGCCCGTACCGACCTTGATGTAGAGGAGATAGCGGGTGTCGGGAAACGCACGGCGCTGCTCGGCCAGCGCCATCACGTTCACATCGTTGTCGACCAGCGCCCGCACCCCGAAGCGCGAGGCGAAGAACTCCGGGATCGGGTACTGGTGCCAGCCCGGCATGATCGGCGGATCGATGGGGCGGCCGGTCGAGAACTCGACAGGTCCCGGCACCCCGACCCCGATCGCGCGCAGCGTCCGCGGGTCCTGTCCCGTCTCCTTCAGCAGCGCCTGCAGCGCCCGTTCCACCCTGCGCAGGACCGATTCAGGTCCGTCCGCGATCGAGAGCGGCTCCTGGTGCGCGGCCAGCATCGCTCCGCCGATGTCCGTCAGAGCCACGGCGCAGTGCGAGGCGCCGAGGTCCACACCGGCCACCAGCTGCCCGGCGGTGCGCAGTTGGAGCCGGCGCGGCGGGCGGCCTCCGGTCGAGTCCCCGGGGGCGGGAACCGACTCGTCGACCAGGCCGTGCGCGATCAGCGCGTCCACCCGCTGCGAGACCGTGGAGCGGGCCAGTCCGGTGATCCGCGCGATGTCCGCGCGGGTCGCCACCGCTCCGGAACTGATCAGCGCCAGCACCTCGCCCGGCGAGTGGGTGGCGGAACCGCTGTGATCCGACGGCACAGGCATGAGAGTCACCCTAGGGACGACTTCCGCTGCTCACAAGGCGTTCTATGTTCGGCGGTCGGCACAAGTTCCTGTCAACTCGCTGAAATTCAGGGGTTCTTGGACCCTTGACAGGTCAAAGGTGAGTCACGACTCTGCACAACAGACCGCTGACCGAGGAGCCGGCTGATGCTGACGATGCAGGGCGTGTCCAAGAGCTTCCTGGGGGTGCGTGTGCTCCATGACGTGGAGCTCGGCCTCGAACGGGGTGAAGTCCATGCTCTGGTGGGCGAGAACGGTGCCGGCAAGTCCACCCTGATGAAGATCCTCGCCGGCGAGCACACCCCCGATACCGGGACCATCACGATCGACGGCACGGCGCACACCTTCACCCACCCGGCGCAGGCGCAGGCCGCCGGAGTCGGCATCATCCACCAGGAGTTCGCGCTCCTTCCCCACCGCACGGTCGCCGAGAACGTCTTCCTGGGCCGGGAACCGGTCCGCCGCGGACTCGTGGACCGCGGGGCCATGGAGCGCCGTACCGGTGAGCTCCTCGCCGGGATCGACGAGACCGGCATCACCCCGCGCACTCTCGTGCATGAGCTGTCGGTGGCGCGCCAGCAGACCGTCGAGATCGCCAAGGCCCTCGCCTCCGATGTCCGGGTCCTCGTCATGGACGAACCCACCGCGCCGCTCGCCGACCATGAGAGCGAGCTTCTCGCGGCGCTCGTGCGCCGGCTCGCCGCGCGTGGCCTGGGCATTCTCTATATCTCGCACCGCCTGCCGGAGGTGTTCGCCCTCTCGCGGCGCATCACCGTCCTGAAGGACGGCCGCCGTGTCACCACCCTGCGCACCGCGGAGACCACCACCGACGAGGTGGTCCGGGCCATGGTCGGGCGGGAGCTGACCGACTACTACCCGCCGCGTGCCCGCCCGGCGGAGATCGGGGCGGAGCGGCTCACGGTCACGGGCGGCGGGAACGCCCGTATTCATGACATGGACCTGACACTTCGTGCGGGAGAGGTCGTCGGTGTCGCCGGCCTCCAGGGGTCGGGACGTACGTCGCTGGCGCGTGCCCTGTTCGGCGCGGCCCCCTTCACCACGGGCGACATGACCGTCGGCGGCAGACCGCTGCGCCCCCGCCGTCCGCGCCAGGCCATCCGCGCCGGCATCGCCCTGGTCACCGAGGACCGCAAGGCGGAGGGGCTCGCGCTGCACCAGTCGGTACGGGACAACGCGCTGCTCGTCACCCGGGCCGTCTCCCCGCGCGGCGGGCCGCCGACGGGGAGGGAGATCACGGGGCTCCTGGAGCGCGTACGCCTCCAGGCGCGTGGTGAGGACCAGCGGGCGCTGTATCTCTCGGGCGGCAACCAGCAGAAGGTCGTCATCGCCAAGTGGCTCGCGGCCCGGCCGCGGGTGCTCCTGTTCGACGAGCCGACCCGCGGTGTCGATGTGGGCGCGAAGGCCGCCATCCACACGCTGGTACGCGAACTCGCCCGTGAAGGACTCGCCGTACTGATCATCTCCTCGGAACTCCCCGAGCTGATCGGTATGAGCGACCGGATCCTCGTGATGTCCGAGGGCCGGCTCGTGGGCGAACTGCCCGCCGGCGCCGAGGAGGAGAGCATCATGCGGCTCGCCACCAGCGGGCGCCGGGGCGGACGGGAGGAGGCCGCGTGACCACGACGGAACGCGGACCGCTCGCGCCTCCCCGGACCGGCGTCCGCCTCCGCGGGGTCCGGCTCGGCGATCCCGTCGTCGGTGTCTGGCTCGCGGCGCTGGCCGTCACCCTCCTCGGCTGGATCGTCGTCGCCGCCCGCGGCGGGGACTTCCTCACCACCACCAACGTGGTCGCCATCCTGCAGAACAGCGTCGCGCTCGGCCTCGTCGCCGTCGGCCAGTCCGTGGTCATCCTCACCGGCTCCCTGGACCTGTCGGTCGCCTATCTCATCAGCCTCGGCACGCTCGTCGCGGCCGAGACCATGGCGAGCGGAGGTGTGGTGACGGCCGTGATCGCCGTCCTCGCGCTGTCCGCCGCGGTCGGGCTCGCCAACGGACTCGTCGTCACCGGCCTCAAGGTCAACGCGTTCATCGCGACACTCGGCACGGCGTTCATCCTGCGCGGCTGGATCGAGGACAACTACACCGGCCCCGCCGGCAAGGTACCGGCCTCCTTCCAGCACCTCGGCTACGACCGCGTCGGCCCCGTCCCCGTCTCGGTGTTCCTTCTCGCCGCGGTGGCCGGGGCGGTGTGGTTCCTCACCCGCCGTACCCGCCTGGGCCATCACCTGTACGCGACCGGGGGCGACGAGCACGCCGCCAGGCTCTCGGGCGTCCGGACCCGCCGTACCGTCGTCGTCGCGCACGTCATCTGCTCCCTGTGCGTCGGCGCGGCCGCGCTGTTCCTCGCGGCGCGTCTCGGCGCGGGAGCGCCCTGGGCGGGTACGGAGGCCCGCTACGACCTGGAGTCGATCGCCGCGGTGGTCCTCGGCGGCACCGCGCTGGCCGGCGGTCGCGGCGGGGTGGCGGGAACCCTCGGCGGTGTCCTCGTCCTCGCGGTTCTCGACAGTGTCTTCAACCAGCTGGCGGTCGATCCGTTCTTCAAGAACGTGGTCCGCGGCGTCGTCATCATCGCGGCCGTCGCCGTCTACGCCAGACCCCGCCGTGCCGCGAAGGGAAGGCCGACCGCATGACCACGGCAACCGTCACCCGCCACGGCAAGCGCGCCGTACGGGCACTGGGCACCGGCACCCCCGTCTTCGTGCTGCTCGCCGTCCTGCTCGCCGCGCTGGCCCTCACCGATCCGGGGTTCTACGAGCCCGACCGCTTCCTCTCCTTCGTCAAACGCGCCGCGCCTCTCGTGATCCTCGCCGCCGGCCAGTATCTGGTCATCGTCTGCGGTGAGTTCGACCTCTCCGTGGGGGCGATCGTGACCGCGGGGGTGGTGGTCGCGGCCGAGGTGTACGGCTCGTTCCCCGGCGCCCCCTGGCCGCTCGTGACCGCCCTGCTGCTCGTCGCGGGCGGGGTCGCCGGACTCGTCAGCGGGCTGGTCACCACGGCCCTGCGGGTGCCGTCGTTCATCACCACGCTCGGCATGATGCTGATCCTCGAAGGCGCGGTGTTCTTCTGGACCGGCGGCTCCCCGCACGGCGCCCTGCCGGACGCCTTCCGCCGGCTCGGCCGCGGCGCCGCGTTCGGCTGGCTGCCCTGGGCGGTGATCGTCTGCCTCGTCGTGGGCACCGCCGCCGTCCTGCTGATGCGCTCGGACTTCGGCCGTACGCTCGTCGCCACCGGCGACAGTGAACGCGCGGCGGCCCTCGCCGGGGTGCGGGTCCCCCGGGCCCGGATCATCGCCTTCGTCCTCTCCGGGGTCGCCGCGGCGATCGCCGCCGTCCTTGTCGGCGGCTTCTCGGGCGTCTCCGCCCAGGCCGGCAGGGGCTACGAGTTCGAGGCCATCACCGCCGTGGTGCTCGGCGGTGTGGTCCTCGGCGGCGGACGGGGCTCCGTCGTCGCCGCCATGGCCGGCGCCTTCTCACTGCAGGCGCTGTTCACCCTGCTCAACCTCCAGGGCGTCTCCGGGGCACTGGAGTCCACCGTCCAAGGATGCATCGTCATCGCCGCCGTCGGCCTGGGAGCCGCCGACTGGTCCCGGCCGCGCCGCCGCCGTACGAAACCCTCGGGAGGACAACCCTCATGACAGCGATCCGCCCCCCGCGCAGAAGTCCGCTCCGCGGCCGCGCCCTCAGCTCCGCCGCCGCCCTGCTCGTGGTGGGTCTCCTCGCGTCCTGTACGAGCGACACGCCACCGGACTCGCCCGGCGCCCCCGGCAGTGCCTCCGCCACGGCGGACGCCTCCGGCAGTGGCGAGCAGTCGGAGTTCTTCGAACAGGCCGATTACGAGCGTCAGCTGGCCCTCGCGAAAGAGCGGCCGCAGGGCCCCGAGGGCAAACCGTGGGAACAGATGCTCGGCCCCGAACTCATCGACACCACGCGGTACGAGAAGAAAGAGGCGGGCGGTGTCCATCTCTGCTTCTCCAACGCCGGTGTCTTCAACCCCTGGCGCCAGGTCGGCCTGAAGAACATGTCGGCGGAGGTCGAACTGCACAAGGAGATCGACGAGTTCACCGTGCTCGACGCCCAGGGCAAGGACGACAAACAGATCTCCGACATCCAGGAGCTCACCGGCAGGGGCTGCGACGCGCTGATCGTCTCGCCGAACACCACCGCCACGCTCACCCCCGCCGTCGAGCAGGCCTGCGCCAAGGTGCCGGTCATCGTCTTCGACCGCGGTGTGGAGACGGACTGCGCGGTCACCTTCATCAGTCCGGTCGGCGGCTACGGGTACGGGGCGGTCGCCGCCGACTTCCTCGTCGGGAAGGTCAAGCCGGGAGGCAAGATCCTCGCCCTGCGCATCTCACCCGGTGTGGACGCGCTGGAGACCCGCTGGTCGGCCGCGAAGGTCGCCTTCGACAAGAGCGAACTCGACGTCGTGGACGTCAAGTTCACCGATGGCGACCCGGCCAAGACCAAATCGGTCGTCACCGACGCGCTGACCCGGCACGGCTCCATCGACGGCGTGTGGATGGACTCCGGCGCGACGGCCGTGGCCGCGGTGGAGGCGTTCGAGGACGCGGGCCAGGACGTACCGCCGATCACGGGCGAGGACCAGCAGGACTTCCTCCAGGCGTGGAAGGACAAAAAGCTCACCGCGTTCGCGCCGACGTACCCCACCTTCCAGTGGCGTACCCCGGTCATCGCCGCTCTGCGGATCCTCCAGGGGCAGCAGGTCCCCAAGGAGTGGAAGCTCCCGCAGCCCTCCATCACGCAGGACACCCTCGACGAGTACCTCAAGCCGGGCATGCCACCGCTGCACTACGCGATGTGCGGCTGCGCCGATCTGCCCGGGTACCCCGAGGCCTGGGGAGGCAAGGGATGACGCGGTTCCCGCTCGGCGCCAACCCGTGGATCTGGCACTCCCCGGTCGGGACCGGCGCCCTGGCCGAGGTGCTCCCGCGGCTGGCCGGCTGGGGTTTCGACTGTGTCGAACTACCACTGGAACAGGCCGGGGACTGGGAACCGGCTGCCACCGCCAAGCTGCTGGACACGACCGGGCTCGCCCCGGCGGCCGTGATCGCGGTCATGCCGCCCGACCGGAATCTCGTACGGACGGAGCCGGGCACCGTACGGGCCACCCAGGACTATCTGCTGCGGTGTGTCGACGCGGCCCACGCGGTGGCCGCCCCCGTCGTGGCGGGCCCGGTGTACACCGCCGTCGGGCGCACCTGGCGTATGACCGGCGCCGAACGGGCCACCGCCTACGAGGAGTTCAGGGAGAACATCGCGCCGGTGGCCGACCACGCGCGCGCCGCGGGGGTACGGATCGGGGTCGAACCGCTCAACCGGTACGAGACCGGTCTGCTCAACACCGTCGGCCAGACCCTCACGGCGCTGGAGGGCCTCGACCCCTCGGTCATCGGCGTCGCCCTCGACACGTACCACCAGAACATCGAGGAGCGCACACTGCCCGGCGCCGTCCAGGAGGCCGGCTCCCGTATCGTCCACGTCCAGGTGTGTGCCAACGACCGCGGCACTCCCGGTGCCGACCATCTCGACTGGGCCGGGTTCCTCACCGCGCTGGACCGGCACGGCTACCGGGGCGCGCTGTGCATCGAGTCGTTCACCGCGCACAACAACGCGATCGCGGTCGCCGCGTCCGTGTGGCGCCCGCTCGCCCCCACACAGGACGGGATCGCCACCGACGGGATCGCCTTCCTCCGCCGGGCTCTCGGCACCCCCTGACCGGTACCGCGCCCTCCTCATCGGCACCGCAACCCCCTGATCGGTACCGCACCCGCACACCGAACTCCCTCAGAGAGGACCGGTTATGAGCCGTCATGCTCGCGGAACAAGAAGGGCGGTCGTCGCCTGGGCAAGCGCGTTACTGCTCGGGTTCGCCGCGATCCCCGCCGCCGCCACCGCCGCCACCAGTGAAGAACCCGCCTTCCGTGCCCTGCTCTTCACCCGCGCCGTGGGGTACGTCCACGGTTCCATCCCCGCGGGCATCAAGATGTTCGAGGAGGAGGCGGCCGAGAACAACTTCGAGATCGTCCAGACCGCGGACCCGGCCGTGTTCGACGACGAGAAGCTGAAGGACTTCGACGCCATCGTCATGCTGCAGAACTCCGGCATGGTGTGGGACACCGAGGCACAGCGCGACGCGATGGAGACGTACGTACGGAGCGGCAAGGGCGTCGTCGCCCTCCACAACACCCTCGACATGGGCGTCGAGGAGCAGTTCCCGTGGTGGGACGAGACCATCAACGGCGGCGTCCATATGCCGGCCCACTCCCCCGGTGTGCTCCAGGGAACGGCGAAGGTCGCCGACCGCGTCCACCCGTCCACCAAGGGCCTGCCCGAGCGCTGGGAACGCCCGGAGGAGTGGTACAACTTCGACCGCAATCCCCGTGGCGACGTGCACGTCCTGGTCACCGCGGACGAGACGACATACAACCCGGGCGGCTCCGCGATGGGCGCCGACCACCCCATCTCCTGGTGCCGCTCCACCCAGGGCGGCAAGGTCTGGGCCACCGCGATGGGCCACGACACCCCGGCGTACAGCGAAGCGTTCTTCCGTGACCATGTCGTCGGCGGACTGAAGTGGGCCGCGGGCGTCGAGGCGGGCGACTGCGGCGGCACCGTCTGGAGCGGCTACGAGAAGGTCACCCTCGACGACAACACCGCCGATCCGATGGAGCTCGACGTCGCCAAGGACGGCCGCGTCTTCTACGTCCAGCGCAGCGGCGAGGTCAAGATCTTCGACCCCGCGGCCCACTCCACCGTCACGGCGGGCAAGCTCGACGTCTACACCGGCGGCGAGGACGGCCTGATCGGCATGGAACTCGACCCGGACTTCCGCGGAAACGGCTGGATCTACCTGTACCACTCCCCCGCCGGAGCCACGAAGGACATCAACCGTCTCTCCCGCTTCACCATCAAGGGCAGCACACTCGATCCGGCCAGCGAGAAGAGACTCCTTGACGTACCCGCCTACCGGGACCGCACCTTCCCGGAACCCGGGCACACCGGCGGCGCCGTGGAGTTCGGCCCGGACGGCACGCTCTATCTCGGTGTCGGCGACGACGTACCGCCCAACCTCGACCCGAACTGGCAGGGATACGCGCCGATCGACTGGCGTCCCGGCAAGGAGATGCTCGACGCCGCGCGTACCGCCGGCAACACCAACGATCTGCGCGGCAAGATCCTGCGCGTCAAGCCCACCAAGAGCGGCGGCTACACCATCCCCAAGGGCAACCTCTTCAAGCCGGGCACCAAGAAGACCCGCCCCGAGATCTACGCGATGGGCTTCCGCAACCCGTTCCGCTTCACCGTCGACCAGAAGACCGGATACGTCCATGTGTCCGACTACGGCCCGGACCGCGGAGCCCCCGCCACCGACAGAGGTCCCGAGGGGCTCGTCGAGTACAACGTCATCAAGAAGCCGGGCAACTTCGGCTGGCCGTTCTGCCACGGAAACAACCAGGCGTACGCCCCGTACAACCCGGACACCAAGGAAGTCGGCGCCAAGTTCGACTGCGCGAACCCGGCGAACCCCTCGCCCAACAACACCGGCCTCACCGATCTGCCCGACCTGACACAGCCGGAGATCTGGTACGGCTACGGCGTGTCCGAGGAGTTCCCCGAGGTGGGTGAGGGCGGCTCCGCCCCGATGAGCGGCCCGGTCTACCGCTATGACAGCGAGAACCCGTCCACGACGAAGTTCCCCGCCTACTTCGACGGAGCCGGGTTCTTCTACGAGTGGGCGCGCAACTACGTCAAGGAGGTCCGGTTCGACCGGGACACGAAGCTCCTCAAGATCAACGACTTCCTGTCCTCGGCGAAGTTCAACAAACCGATGGACATGACGTTCGGCCCCGACGGCTCGCTGTACGTCCTCGAATGGGGCAGCTCCTTCGGCGGCGGCAACAACGACTCGGGCCTGTACCGCATCGACTACGCCCAGGGGCAGCGCATCCCGGTCGCCAAGGCGTCGGCCTCCGTCACGAACGGCCCCCTGCCGCTCGATGTCGCCTTCTCCAGCGAGGGCAGCACGGACCCGGACGGCGACGCGCTGACCTACGCGTGGGACTTCGACGGCAACGGCACATACGACTCCACCGAGGCGTCCCCCACCCACACGTACACCACCGCGGGGGACTTCACCGCCCAGCTCAAGGTCACCGACTCCACCGGCAAGTCGGGCTACGCCAACATCCCCGTCACCGCGGGCAACACCGCGCCGAAGGTGACCATCGACTTCCCGGTCAGCGGCAAACTCATCACGTTCGGCGACAAGATTCCGTACAAGGTCACGGTCACCGATCCGGAGGACGGGCCGGTCGACTGCTCCAAGGTCACCGTCAACCCGGCCCTCGGCCATGACGACCACGAGCACCCGACCACCGACATCCCGGGCTGCGAGGGCACCGTCGACACCGGTGACCTGGGCGGCCACCCCGAAGGCGCGGACCTCACCTACGTACTCAACGCCAAGTACACCGACAAGGGCGCCACGGGGACCTCCGCACTCACCGGCTACGGCCGGTCCGTCCTCCAGCCGCGGCACAAGCAGGCTGAGTACTACGACGCGCAGTCCGGCACGCGCGTGGTCTCGCAGGCAGGCGCCGAGAACGGCAAGCGCATCGGCGACATCAGCAATGGCGACTGGATCGCCTTCGATCCGATGAGCGTCGAGGGCGTCAGCGGTGTGAGCTACACGCTGTCGTCCCCGTACGGCGTCGGCGCGATCGAACTCCGGGCGGACGCTCCCGACGGGGAGCTGCTCGCCACCACCCCCGTCCCCAGCACCGGCGGCTGGGACACCTACCGGCCCACCCCGCCCGTCCCGGTCGAGGCCCTCGCGGGCACCCACCGGCTGTATCTGGTCTTCACCTCACCGCGGGACAACTCGTTCGACGTGGACGCGGTGGAGTTCATCAGCCCGTAGGGCCTGCCGCGAAGGCCCCGGACAGCACTGCGACAGGCGCCGCGGGGGGGGGGGGGGGGGGGAAGGGGGGGGGGGGGGGTGGGGGGGGGGGGGGGGGGGAGGGGGGGGGTGGGGGGGGGGTGGGGGTGGGGGTTGTGTCTTTCCCTCCCCCCTCGATTCCCCCCCTACACCCCCCCCCCCCCCCCCCGCCCCCCCCCCCCCCCCCCCCCCCCCCCCCCCCCCCCGGCACGCTTACGGGAGCCGGGATCAGCCGAGGAAGCTCAGCCGGACCTGACGGTTCGGGTTGTCCCCGTTGGTGTCGACCAGACACACCGACTGCCAGGTGCCCAGCTCCAGACGTCCCCCGATCACCGGCAGCGTGGCGTGCGGGGGGACCAGGGCGGGCAGGACGTGGTCCCTGCCGTGGCCGGGGGAGCCGTGGCGGTGGCGCCAGCGGTCGTCGGCCGGCAGCAGGGTGTGGAGTGCGGCGAGCAGGTCGTCGTCGCTGCCGGCGCCGGTTTCGATGACGGCCACGCCCGCGGTCGCGTGCGGTACGAAGATGTTCAGCAGGCCGTCCCGGCCCGCCGCGCTGTCCCGGAGGAATTCCTCGCAGGCGTGCGTCAGATCGGTCACCGCCTCATGGGTGCCGGTGGTGACGTTCAGGGTCCTGGTGGTGAATGCGTCGGGCATGCACCCATCTTCCCGCCCGTCCCGCGGGATCGCGCGTCCGCGTACCGAGACGCCATTGACCGGATCCGGAAACGCTCGCTACTTTTTGCGGCATGTTGCGTTCAGCTCTGCTCACCACGCGCGGTCACATCGACCTGCTGCGGGTGGCGTCCGCCGCGTGTCGTCGCGGCTGCTGACCTCTTTCTCCTCCCGGGGCTCCCTCCTTCCGCTGTGCCCCGCTTCTCCCGTCGCCCCGGTCGGTGTGTCCCGCTGACCGTATGCCGCCGCACCCCCACGCGCCGGCGCTGAGGCGCTTCTCCCCGCACGCTCCTTCCCCCTCCCTCGTCCGAGGAGCCGCCATGACGATCGATCATGCCCCGCCGGATATATCCGCCATTTCGAAGAATGAACCCCTCACCCTGGAGCCGGTGACCCCCGCCTCCGCGGCCGGTTCCCGACGCCGTGGCGCCCCGCGCTGGCTGCGGCGCACCGTCGGGCCGCTGCTCCTGCTGGCCGGCTGGCAGGTGCTCAGTACGACCGGTGTGCTGCACCGTGACATCCTCGCCTCCCCCGGCACCATCGCCACCGCCGCCGGCGAGCTGATCAGCGACGGCACCCTGCCCGCGGCCATGGGGATCTCGCTCCAGCGCGTCGCCGTGGGACTGCTGCTCGGCGGGGTGATCGGGATCTCCCTCGCGCTGATCTCCGGGCTCTCCCGGCTCGGCGAGGATCTGGTCGACGCGACCGTACAGATGCTGCGCACCGTGCCCTGGGTCGGTCTGATCCCGCTCTTCATCATCTGGCTGGGCATCGGTGAGGCCCCGAAGATCGCGCTCATCGCGCTCGGGGTGGCCTTCCATCTCTATCTCAACGTGTACGCGGGGATTCGCGGCGTCGACGAGCAACTCATCGAGGCGGGCCAGTCGTTGGGGCTCGGCCGCTGGGGTCTCGTACGGCATGTCGTCCTGCCGGGCGCGCTGCCCGGCGCGATGACCGGGCTGCGGTACTCCCTCGCCACCGCCTGGCTCGCCCTGGTCTTCGGCGAGTCCATCAACGCCGACGCCGGCATCGGCTTCCTGATGAACCAGGCCAGGGAGTTCTTCCGTACGGACGTCATCGTCGTCTGCCTGGTCGTCTACGCATTCCTCGGCCTGATCGCCGATGCCATCGTCCGCACTCTCGAAGGGCTGCTGCTGCAATGGCGACCGACATTCCAGGGCAAGTGAACCCGCTGGGCACGGTTCCGCCGCCGGGCACGGCCGCCGTGTCCGACGGCGCGGTGGCGGTACGGGTCGAGGGGCTGACCCGGGCCTTCGACGGGCGCCCGGTGATCGACCGGCTCGATCTGACCCTCCGTCCCGGGGAGTTCACCGCGCTGCTGGGCCGCAGCGGCTGCGGCAAATCGACCCTGCTGCGGGTACTGGCGGGCCTCGACCGCGAGATCGAGGGGACCGTACTCGTACCGAAGCGGCGCGCGGTGGCGTTCCAGGCGCCGCGGCTGATGCCCTGGAAGCGGGTATGGCGCAATGTGCTGCTCGGCCTCGACGGCAAGCCGCAACGGGCCGTCGCCGAGGACGCGTTGGCGGAAGTCGGGCTGAGCCACCGGTCGAGGGCCTGGCCCAAGACCCTCTCGGGCGGCGAGGCCCAGCGCGCCTCGCTGGCCAGGGCCCTCGTACGGGAACCCGATCTGCTGCTGCTCGACGAACCGTTCGGCGCGCTCGACGCGCTGACCCGGATCAAGGCGCAGCGGCTGGTGGCCGAGTTGTGGCAGCGGCGCGGCTGCGCGGTGCTGCTGGTCACCCATGACGTGGAGGAGGCGCTGCTGCTCGCGGACCGGGCGCTGGTGATGCGGGACGGGGTGATCGCGTACGAGACGCCGGTCGCGCTCGACCGGCCGCGCGCCGTCGGCGATCCCGGTTTCGCCGCCCTCCGTTCCCGGCTCCTGACCGAGCTGGGGGTCGATGAGCCGGTCGCCACCGGCGCCGTCGCGTAGTCCGCTCTCTCCCCCGGCCCTCAGCCTCAAGAAAGCTCTCCGATGAAACGCTTCCTGCCCGCCGCCCTGCTGCCCCTCGCCCTCCTCCTCACCGCCTGCTCGGGGAACTCGTCCGCCGACGACTCCGGCGGCGCGGGTGGCTCCGTCGACGGCAAGGGCTCCCTGATCCTCACCATCGGTGACCAGAAAGGCGGTTCGGAAGCGGTCCTCCGTGCCGCCGGTGAACTCGACGATCTCCCCTACCGGGTGAAGTGGTCCACGTTCACCTCGGGGCCGCCGATGCTCGAAGCCGTCAACGCCGGTGCCGTGGACCTCGGTTCCGTCGGCAACACCCCGCCGGTCTTCGCCGCCGGAGCCAAGTCGAAGATCACGGTCGTGGCGGCGTCCCACGGCGACTCGGGGGGCGAGGCGATTCTCGTACCGAAGGACTCGCCGCTGAAGAAGACCACCGACCTGAAGGGCAAGTCCGTCGCGGTCGCCCAGGGCAGCTCCGCCCACTACCAGTTGATCGCCTCGCTCAGGAAGGCCGGCCTCACCCTCGATGACATCAAGGTCACGCTGTTGCAGCCGGCCGACGCCCTGGCCGCGTTCAGCACCGGCAAGGTGGACGCCTGGGCCGTCTGGGACCCGTACACCTCGCAGGTGCTGCGCGGCGGGCAGGGGCGGGTGCTCACCGATGGCCGGGGTGTCGTCAACGGGCTGAACTTCCAGGTCGCCGCGCCGGCCGCGCTCAGGAACAAGGAGAAGACGGCGGCCATCGGTGACTTCATCGACCGCCTGCGCCGGGCGCAGGACTGGGTCTTCGACCATCCCGAGGAGTGGGCGAAGGTCTGGGCGAAGGACACCGGCCTGCCGTACGAGGTCGCCCTGGACACGGTGAAACTGACCCACGGCACGCGCGTCCCCGTGGCCCTCGACAAGGCCGCGGTCTCCTCCGAGCAGGAGATCGCGGACACCTTCACCGAACTGAAGCTCATCCCGCACGCGTTCGACTTCTCCGACTACGTGGACGACCGCTTCAACAAGGACCTCCCGCCGTCGACCTCGCCGGCGCGCAGCTACGGAAAGGCCACTTCCCGATGAGCATTCATCTCCACTGGTTCCTGCCGACCGGGGGTGACGGACGTACACTCGTGGACCGGCACGCCTACACCGACGGCGGCATCAAGCGCTCCCGGATCACACCGGTGAGCGGGGTCAGGGCCCCGGACATCGACTATCTGGCGCAGATCGCCAAAGCCGCCGAGCATCTGGGCTTCGAGGCGGTACTGACACCGACGGGCACCTGGTGCGAGGACGCCTGGCTGACGACGGTGGCACTCGCGCAGCAGACCGAGCGGCTGAAGTTCCTGGTGGCCTTCCGCCCCGGGCTGATCTCACCGGTGCTCGCGGCGCAGATGGCGGCCACCTACCAGCGCGTCACCCGGGGCAGGCTGCTGCTCAATGTGGTGACCGGTGGCGACTCGACCGAGCAGCGCCGCTTCGGCGACCATCTCGACCACGACCGCCGCTACGCCAGGACCGCGGAGTTCCTCTCGGTGATCCGGGGCGTCTGGGGCGGCCGGCCGTACGACTTCGACGGTGAGCACTACCAGGTGGAGGGCGGGCTGACGGCGCTGCCGCCCGACCCGCTGCCGGAGATCTTCTTCGGTGGTTCGTCCGCGGCGGCGGGGCCGGTCGCGGCCGAGCACACGGATGTCTATCTGACCTGGGGCGAGCCACCGGCCCAGGTCAAGGAGAAGATCGACTGGATCCGCGGTCTCGCGCAGGAACGGGGCCGTACGGTCCGCTTCGGTATCCGGATGCACACCATCTCCCGGGACTCCGCCAGGGACGCCTGGGCCACGGCGGACCGGCTGCTGGACGATCTCGATCCCGAGACGGTCGCGGCGGCCCAGCAGGCGCTGGGCAAGAGCGAGTCGGTGGGCCAGCAGCGGATGATCGCCCTGCACGGCGGATCGCGCGACCGGCTGGAGATCGCGCCCAATCTGTGGGCGGGGGTGGGTCTGGTACGGGGCGGTGCGGGCACCGCGCTGGTGGGCAGCCACGCGGACGTGGCCGACCGGATCGAGGAGTACCACGAGCTGGGGATCGAGCACTTCGTCCTGTCCGGCTATCCGCATCTGGAGGAGGCGTACTGGTTCGGGGAGGGCGTGACGCCTCTGCTGGCCGCGCGCGGGCTCCTCGCGCGGGTCCCGGCCTCGCCGCTGCTGGGGGTGCCGGGGGCGAACGGCCGCCCGGCGTCCGGCGGCGCTCCGCTGCTGCTCTCCGGGGGCCGGTGAGAGAGGAGTCCAGGACCGGTCCTGCGGGCCCGCCGGACCCGCCGGCCGCAAGGGAAGATTCCCGCCCCGGAGGCTGTTGGTAGAAACGTGAACGACTTTGGGGTGCGGGACATCGATGTAGTGGTCGTCGGCGCCGGACAGGCGGGTCTGTCCGGCGCCTACCATCTGCGGCGGTCGGGTCTGGAACCCGGCCGCGACTTCGTCGTACTGGACCATGCCCCGCGGCCCGGCGGTGCCTGGCAGTTCCGCTGGCCCTCGCTGACGTACGGCAAGGTCCACGGCATGCACTCGCTCCCCGGCATGGAGCTGACCACCGCGGAGAGCGATGACGGCCGGCCCTCCTCGGAGGTCATCGGGGCGTACTTCACGGCGTACGAGCGGCGCTTCGGCCTGCGCGTCCACCGGCCCGTGGACGTACGGGCGGTGCGCGAGGGCGGCGGCGGGCGGCTGCTGGTGGAGACGTCCGAGGGGAACTGGTCGGCCCGGGGACTGATCAGCGCGACCGGGACCTGGGACCGGCCCTTCTGGCCGCGCTACCCAGGCCAGGAGACCTTCCGGGGGCGGCAGTTGCACACCGCGGACTATCCGGGGCCCGATGGGTTCGCCGGGCTGCGGGTGGTCGTGGTGGGCGGCGGGGCGTCCGGGACGCAGCATCTGATGGAGATCGCGGAGGCGGCGGCGGACACCACCTGGGTGACGCGCCGGCCGCCCGTCTTCCGCGAGGGCCCGTTCGGCGAGGAGCAGGGACGGGCGGCCGTCGCGCTCGTCGACGAGCGGGTACGGCGGGGTCTGCCGCCGCGGAGTGTGGTGTCGGTGACCGGACTGCCGGTCACCGAGGCGATCACACGGGCCCGCGAGACGGGGGTACTCGACCGGCTGCCGATGTTCGACCGCATCACCCCCGGCGGCGTGGCCTGGGACGACGGCCGGACGGTGGAGGCCGATGTGATCCTCTGGGCGACCGGGTTCCGGCCGGCCGTCGGCCATCTGGCACCGCTCGGGCTGCGCGAGCCGGGCGGCGGCATCCGGGTCGAGGGGACGCGCGCCGTACGGGACGAACGGGTCCATCTCGTGGGGTACGGGCCCTCGGCCTCGACGATCGGCGCCAACCGGGCCGGCCGGGCGGCGGTCGGGGAGATCAAGCGGCTGCTGGAGCGCGAACCGGCCGTGGCCTGACTCCGCGGAATTCCGGGGCCGGCACCGACCGCGCTTGCCCCGGCGCCGTACGAGCGCTTCGGGGCCGGGCGGGGCGGCGGAACGATCAGTTCGAGCCGTTCGCGGCCTTGCGGTTCTGGTTGAACTCCTCGACGTTGCGCCGCTGTTCGGCGTATTTGTTGGTGAAGCGGGTGTCCCCGGGCTTCACGGTGACGAAGTACAGCCAGTCCCCGCTCGCGGGGTTGAGCGCCGCGTTCATCGCCTCCTCCCCCGGATTGCCGATCGGCGTGGGCGGCAGCCCCTTGCGCTCATAGGTGTTGTACGGGCTGTCGATCTTCGTATCCGCTTGGCTGGTGTCCAGCGTCGAACGGTTCAGCGCGTAGTTCAGCGTCGAATCCATCTGGAGCGGCATGCCCAGCGACAGCCGGTTGTGCACGACCCTGGCGACCTTCCCCATGTCGGCCACCGAATCCGCCTCCGCCTGCACGATGCTGGCGATGGTGACGGCCTGATAGGTCGACACCCCGGCGCGCTGCGCCCCGGCGCTGATATGGCCCGCCCCGAACCGCTGGTTGGCGGTGTTGACCATATAGCTCAGCAGATTGGCCGGGGTCGTCGCGGAGCCGACCGGATAGGTGGCGGGGAAGAGGAAGCCCTCGGGGTTGCCCTTGGCGGCCTCGGGCAGCCGCAGCCGCGCGGTGGCCGCCGCCTTGCGGGTGGTACCGGCGGACAGGCCGAGCGCCTGGTCGACGGAGACATAGACCTCGGCGGCGCGCCGGCCCTCCGGGATGACCAGTGTCGTCCGCTTCTCGCTCTCGTCGTCCCCGGTCAGCAGGAGCACGGGAACCAGCACCACGGCGGCCACGACCAGGATCACGGTCAGCAGCAGGACCACCCGGCCCCGGCGGGTCAGACGGGGTCGCCCAGGGCGCGCCTCCGGAGGCTCGTTCATCATATGGGCACGCTAACCCGGAGTGATCAGCGAACCCGGCACTTCAGGCGTGCCGACACGGGCGACGCGGCAATACCATACGAACGGCATACGAATAGCCCGCGAGCCACGTGCCGACAGCGGCCGGACCGGACACGGAGAGTACGCACTCCCGCTCACCGAGCGCGGCGCCGCCACTCGCGTATCAACGGCGCCGTCACTCGCGTACCAAGGGCGCCGTCGCCGGCGTCCCAGCGGCGCCATCGCCCGCCGTCCCAACCGTGCCGTCGCTCCCCTGCCCCACGGGGGTGGCGGCACTGCCGGGTCAGGGCGAGACCGACGCCAGTTCCTCGGCCGGCTCCGGCTGCTGTGCCGACGGCCGGCTGTCCCTGCGTACCAGGGCGGCATAGCGGCCGTCCTGCTCGATCAGCTCGTCATGGGTGCCCCGCTCCGCGATCCCGCCCGCGTCGAGGACCACGATCTGGTCCGCGTCGCGCACGGTCGAGAGCCGGTGCGCGATGGTGAGGGTGGTACGCCCCTCGGAGAGCGCGTCGATGGCCTGCTGCACCGCGTGTTCGGTACGGGTGTCGAGTGCGCTGGTGGCCTCGTCGAGGATCAGCACGGGCGGGTCCCGCAGGATGGTGCGGGCGATCGCGAGCCGCTGCTTCTCGCCGCCGGAGAACCGGTATCCGCGCTCGCCGACCAGCGTCCCGTAGCCGTCGGGGAGCGAGCTGATGTGGTCGTGTATCTGGGCGGCTCTGGCGGCCGCCTCGATCTCCTCGTCGGTGGCTTCCGGCTTGGCGAAGCGCAGGTTGTCCGCCACCGAGGCATGGAACAGATACGTCTCCTGCGAGACCACGCCGACGGCCCGCGCGAGCGTGTCGAAGTCCAGGTCGCGTACGTCCACGCCGTCGAGCAGGACCCGGCCGCCGGTCACGTCGTACAACCGGGGTACGAGATAGCTCAGGGTCGATTTTCCGGAGCCCGTGGGGCCGACGACGGCGAGGCTGCCGCCGGACGGGACCGTCAGATCGATCCCCCGCAGCGTCGGCCGCCCCTTGTCGTCGTAGCTGAAGTCGACGTCCTCGAACCGCACTTCACCGCGGATCGTGTCGAGCCTGACCGGCTTTTCCGGCTCGGTGATGTCGACGGGCAGATCGAGGTACTCGAAGATGCGCTGGAAGAGGGCGAGCGACGTCTGCATGTCCACACCGGTGGAGAGCAGGCTCACGGCGGGCCGGAACAGGCCCTGCTGCAGTGAGACGAAGGCGACGAGCGTACCGATGGAGACGGCCGTGCCGCCGGCGTTCAGCGCGATGCCCGCGGCCCAGTAGATCAGGGCGGGCATGGCGGCCATGACGATGCCGATGGTCGACATCCGCCACCGGCCCGCCATGTTGGAGCGCACCTCCAGGCCGACCAGCCGCTCGGACTCGTCCGCGAACGACTTGGTGAGCGAGTCGGCCCGCCCCATCGTGCGGCCGAGGAGGATGCCGCTCACCGAGAGCGATTCGGTGACGGTGGCGGCCATGGTCGCCATGTGCCGCTGACGGTCCGTGGTGATCTTCTTGCGCTCGCGGCCGACGCGGCGGCTGATCCAGACGAACACCGGCAGCAGCGCCATCGAGACGGCGGTGAGCCGCCAGTCCAGGGCGAGCATCGCGACGACCGAGGCGACGACGGCCGTGAGGTTGGAGACCAGGGAGGTCGCGGTGGAGGTGACGGTCGCCTGCATACCGCCGATGTCATTGGCGATCCGGGACTGGACCTCGCCGGTCCTGGTCTTGGTGAAGAAGGCGAGCGGCATGCGCTGGAGGCGGCCGTAGACGCCGGTGCGCAGATCGTGCATGACCCGCTGGCCGACCGTGGTCGATATCAGCGTCTGGAGCACGCCGAAGACGCTGTTGACGACGGCCGTGAGGATCATGCCGAGGGCGAGCAGACTGAGCAGTCCGGTACGGCCCTGCGGGATGGCGGTATCGAGGATCTCGCGCAGCATGAACGGCGAGGCGACCGTGACCAGCGAGGACGCGCCGACGAGCAGCCCGACGAGCGCGAGCCGGCCGCGGTAGGGACGGAAGAGGCCGAAGATGCGCCGCAACTGGGCGGGCGGCTCCGGCTGCCCCGGATCACCGGGGTGGGACGAGGGTGTCCACGTCGGGTGTTCGGGTTTCATGGGCTCCTTCGATGGCTGAGGGACTCCGGCGGAGGCGCGCGGGTACGGGCGTACCCGCGCGGCTCGCCGAGCATAGCTCACTGTTACCTATGTTCACAATGACCATAGTCCTGATATTATTCCGCCATGAACTCCCCCGACGCCGACGGCCTGCTGGCGGAGCAGCTCCTACGGCTGACCCGCAGGCTCCACCGCATCCAGAAGCGGCAGTTGGAGCCGATCGGCATCACTCCCGCGCAGGCCAGGCTGCTGCGCACCGTCGCGTCCTACGACACGCCGCCGCGCATGGCCGACCTGGCCCAGCGGCTCGAAGTGGTGCCCCGGGCCGTGACCTCCCTGGTCGACGGTCTGGAGGCGAGCGGCTCGGTGCGCCGCGTCCCCGATCCGACCAACCGGCGCGTGATCCGTATCGAGCTGACCGACACCGGCCGGGCCACGCTGCGGGCCCTGCGCGTGGCCCGCAGGTCGGCCGCCGAGGAGGTCCTGGCCCCGCTCGCGGCCGAGCAGCGCGAGGTTCTCGGCGGGCTGCTCTCGACGCTGGTCGACGGCGGCCCCGAGCGCCGCTGCTGACCGCGGCGCGGAAGAAGGCGGAAGAAGTCCGGGCGGAAGAAGTCCAACAGTCCGTTCCCAAGAGTCCAATCGGACCCTTGCGTATCACCTTGCGCATCGCCCGCGTCGGCGGCCAAGGTCCTTTCCGAGGTTCAGTCACCAGCCGCGCACGTCAACTCCCCCTTGGAGGGTCGATGCACGACGCAGCACCGGAGAACCCCGGTACGGAAGACACATCCGCCAGTGACGAGACAGCCCACGGAGAGGTCAGCCGCCGCTCGGTCCTGCGGACCACGGCGGGCGTGGCGGGCGCCGGGCTCGGCCTCTCCGCGCTCGGCACCGGCACCGCGGCCGCGGCCGGGCCCGCCGCGGCCGCCGGAGCGGCGGAATCCGCCGTGTCCGCCGACTCCTCGGCGCCGCCGCGCAAGGGCCGCACCATGGCCGGAGTCCCGTTCGAACGCCGTACGACAGTACGGGTCGGCATCATCGGCCTCGGCAACCGCGGCGGCAGCATGATCGACCTCTTCCTCGCCGTCCCGGGCGTCCGGGTCGTCGCACTCTGCGACCCGGTGAAGGCGAAGACCGAGAGCGCCGCGGCGAAGGTGGTGCGCGCCGGCCAGCCCGCGCCCGCCGTCTACACCAACGGCGAGGACGACTACGAGAACCTCTGCGCGCGCGGGGACCTCGACTTCGTCTATGTGGCCACGCCCTGGGACTTCCACTTCGAGATGGCCAAGTCGGCGATGCTGAACGGCAAGCACGTCGGGGTGGAGTGTCCGGTCGCCATGCGCCTCGACGAGCTGTGGCAGCTCGTCGATCTCTCCGAACGCACCCGGCGGCACTGCATGCAGCTGGAGAACTGCTGTTACGGGAAGAACGAGATGCGGGTCCTGCGCATGGCCCACGCGGGCAAGTTCGGGGAACTGCTGCACGGCGCGGGCGCCTACAACCACGATCTGCGCGGCCTGATGTTCGACCCCGACTACTACGAGGGGCCCTGGCGCCGGCTCTGGCACACCCGGCTGCGCGGCGATCTCTACCCCAACCACGGCTTCGGCCCGGTCGCCAACTACATGGACGTCAACCGTGGCGACCGCGCGGTCTCCATCACCAGCGTCGGCACGCCCGCGCTCGGGCTCGCCGAGTACCGCGCCGCCCATATGCCGCCCGGAGACCCGAGCTGGAAGGAGACGTACATCGAGAGCGACCGGACCATCAGTCTGGTCAGGACTGCGAAGGGCCGGGTCATCCGGCTGGAGCACGATGTGTCGACGCCACACCCGTACAGCAGGATCAACAGTCTCGGCGGCACCAAGGGTGTGTTCGAGGACTATCCCGAGCGCATCTACATCGAGCCGGACCATACCGATGACGCCTGGGGCGATTTCGGGAAGTACGCGGACTGGGACCACTGGCTCTGGAAGGAGCACGCCGATCCGCCCGGCGGCCATGGCGGGATGGACTACATCATGGTCTTCCGGCTGATGCAGTGCGTCCGGCTGGGACTCGTGCCCGACTTCGACGTGTACGACGCGGCGACCTGGACCGCGCCGGTGCCGCTCAGCCACGCGTCGCTCAAGGCGAACGGAGCCCCGCAGCGGATCCCCGACTTCACACGCGGCGAATGGCGTAAAGCCCGGCCCGGGGTGGACTCCGACAGACCCGAGGAGTGACCGGGACCCCGGAGGGGCGGGGGGGGGGGGGGGGGGGGGGCCCCCCCCCCCCCCCCCCCCCCCCCCCCCCGCTGCCCCGTCACGCCCCCTCAGCCCCTCCTCGTACCCCTCCCGCTGGCTCGATCTGGCTCTTTCCGTGGAAAACCCATTGCCCCGGGCACGCCAATAAGGCGAACCTTGCACGGTTTGGGCCACTCCACGAGTCATGGGACATCATGCAGATTCGCGACCTTCCGTATCCCGATCCAGGGGTGCCCGATGCCACGTCGGGCCCCCGGTTCCTGCTGTGGCTCGGACGTAGTCAGCTGGGCGGACAGATCAAGGCCGTGTGCTGGGGCCTGCTGCACTTCGCGGGCATCGGCGGGCTGTCGGTGGGCGCCGGGCTCGCCGTCCAGGCGGTGATCGACCGCTCCGGCGGCCGGCTCGCGTTCGCCGGCGGCTTCATCGCGCTGTGCGGCGCCGCCATCTCGGTCGGCGACACCATGCTGCACCGCACGGCCGTCACCAACTGGATCACCGCCGCCGCCCGCGTCCAGCAGCTGCTGGCCCGCAAGACCGCCCAGCTCGGCGCCGCGCTGACCCGCCGGGTTGCCGCCGGTGAGGTGGTCGCCGTCTCTACCGGCGACGTCGAGAAGATCGGCTGGTTCGTGGAGGCGCTCTCGCGCTTCCTGGCCGCCGTCATCGCGATCGTGCTGATCTGTGTCGGGCTGGTGCTGTATCTGCCGGAGCTGGGGACGCTGGTCGCGGTCGGTGTGCCGGTCCTCGCCCTCGCCGTGCTGCCGCTGCTCCCCCGCGCCGCCCAACGGGCCGACGTCCAGCGCGAGAAGGCGGGCAAGGCCACCGAACTGGCCTCGGACACCGTCGCGGGGCTGCGCGTGCTGCGCGGCATCGGCGGCGAGGAGCTGTTCCTCGGCCGCTACCGCGCCGCCTCGCAGGAGGTACGCAAGGCCGCCGTGCGCAGCGCCCGCATGTGGTCGCTGATCTCGGCGATCCAGGTACTGCTGCCGGGCCTCATGCTGATCTCGGTCATCTGGTCCGGAGCACGGCTCGTGCTGGACGGCAGGATCGACGTCGGCGGTCTGGTGACCGTCTACAGCGCGGTGACGCTGCTGCTCTTCCCGCTGCGGCACTTCGAGGAGATCGCCATGGCGTACTCCTTCTCCCGGCCCTCCGCCAAGCGCGCGGCCCGGGTGCTCTCCCTGGAACGGACCGCGTTCGAGGACGAGCGCGGCGGGCTGGACGACGCCCGGCCGACAGGGGATCTCTACGACCCCGCCACCGGACTGCGCGCCCCGTCCGGGCTGCTGACCGCCGTGGTGTGCGGAGACCCGGACGCGGCGGGGCGGCTCGCCGAGCGCCTCGGGGGCCATGCCGCCGCCGAGGAGAAGAGCGCGTCCGTGCTGCTCGGCGGGGTGGCGCTGGACGATCTCCCGCTGGACGCGGCGCGGGCCGTCGTCCTCGTACAGGACAAGGACCCGGTGCTGTTGTCGGGGACGCTCAGGGAGCTGCTGGACGTGCCGTCCTCCGGCGCGGTCGATCCGGAGAAGGCGCTGGCCGCGGCCCAGTGCGGCGATGTCCTCGACGCGCTCGCCCAGGCGTCGGTGGACGGCAGCGGCGACCCGATGCGGTCCCGGATCACCGAGCGCGGCCGGTCGCTCTCCGGTGGCCAGCGCCAGCGGCTGGCGCTGGCCCGTTCGCTGGTGACCGACCCGGAGGTGCTGGTGCTCGACGAGCCGACCTCCGCCGTGGACTCGCACACGGAGGCCCGGATCGCCCAGAGCGTGAAGGAGCTGCGGGCCGGCCGTACGACCGTGGTGTTCGCGTCCTCGCCGCTGCTGCTCGACCACGCGGACCGCGTGGTGTTCATCCATGAGGGCCAGGTCTCCGCGGTGGGTCTCCACCGCGAGCTGGTACGGAACGATCCCGGCTACCGGGCGGTCGTCACCCGCGAGACCGAGGACGAACAGAGACATGTCATGGCGCCGGCGGCAGCGCGGGCACGGGAAGAGATCGAGGAAACAGCATGATCGGCGTGGCCCCTCCGGCGTACGACCCGGCGGCGCCGGAGTCGGCGACGACCCTGCCCGTCGGGACGCCCGCGACCGTACGCGCCTATGTGGGCGAGCTGCTGCGCAGGCACCGGAAACCGTTCATCCTGCTGATCTCGGTCAACACGGTCTCCGTGATCGCCTCGATGGTCGGCCCGTATCTGCTCGGCGACATCGTCGAGAAGCTCTCCGACGGCGCGCGCGAGCTGCATCTTGAGCGCACCGCCGCGCTGTTCGCGATCGCGCTGGTCGTCCAGACCGTCTTCGTACGGATGATGCGGCTGCGCGCGGCGATGCTCGGCGAGGAGATGCTCGCGGATCTGCGGGAGGACTTCCTCGTCAGGTCCGTCGGGCTGCCGCCCGGTGTGCTGGAGCGGGCCGGGACCGGCGATCTGCTGTCCCGGATCACCACCGACATCGACCGGCTGGCCAACGCGATGCGCGAGGCCGTGCCGCAGCTGGCGATCGGCCTCGTCTGGGCGGGGCTGCTGATCGGCGCGCTGACGGTGACCGCGCCGCCACTGGCGCTCGCGGTACTGCTCGCGGTGCCGCTGCTGGTCGTCGGCTGCCGCTGGTACTTCAAGCGCGCGCCCTCCGCCTACCGCTCGGAGGCCGCCGGGTACGCGGCCGTCGCGGCCATGCTCGCCGAGACCGTCGACGCGGGCCGGACCGTGGAGTCGCACCGCCTCGGCCGGCGCCGGGTGGAGCTGTCGGAGCGGCGGATCAAGGAGTGGACGGCCTGGGAGCGGTACACGCTCTGGCTGCGCTCCGTGCTGTTCCCCGTCATCAACGTCACCCATACGACGATCTTCCTGGCGGTGCTGGTGATCGGCGGGGTCTTCGTCCTCCAGGGCTGGATCACCGTCGGGGAGCTGACGACGGGCGCGCTCCTCGCCCAGATGCTGGTGGAACCCGTCGGCATCATCCTGCGCTGGTACGACGAACTCCAGGTCGCGCAGGTCTCCATCGCCCGGCTGGTGGGGGTACGGGACATCGAGCCGGACGCGGGCGACGCGTCGGTGATCCCCGACGGGCGGGACGTCAGCGCCGACCGGGTGCACTTCGGCTACCGCGAGGGCGTCGACGTACTGCACCGGGTGACGCTGGAGGTCAGTCCGGGCACCCGGCTCGCGCTGGTCGGTCCTTCCGGCGCCGGGAAGTCGACGCTGGGCCGGCTGCTCGCGGGCATCTACGGTCCGCGCACGGGCCGGATCACACTGGGCGGCGCCGAGCTGTCCAGGATGCCCGCCGAGCGGGTACGGGAGCAGGTCGCCCTGGTCAACCAGGAACACCATGTGTTCGTGGGCGCGCTGCGCGACAATCTGCTGCTGGCGCGCACGGGCGCGGAGGACGCCGAGCTGTGGGCCGCGCTGGCGGCGGTCGACGCGGACGGCTGGGCGCGGGCGCTGGACAAGGGCCTGGACACCGAGGTCGGTTCCGGCGGTACGGCGCTCACCCCGGCCCAGGCCCAGCAGATCGCGCTGGCCCGGCTGGTGCTCGCGGACCCGCACACGCTGGTGCTCGACGAGGCGACCTCGCTGCTGGACCCGCGCGCGGCCCGGCATCTGGAGCGTTCGCTGGCCCGCGTCCTGGACGGCCGTACGGTCGTGGCGATCGCCCACCGGCTACACACCGCGCATGACGCGGATGTGATCGTGGTGGTCGAGGAGGGCCGGATCAGCGAGCTGGGCAGCCATGACGAACTGGTGGCCGCGGACGGCGCGTACGCCGCGCTGTGGCGCTCCTGGCACGGCTGACACGAGCGCGGGGGCGGTCCCGTACAGGCCCGAGAGCCTGCACGGAACCGCCCCCGCCGATGCCCCGCCGGGTCAGATCAGGTTGAGGGCGGACGCTCCGCCGACCCCGCCCAGCAGCATAAACACCGGCATCAGCACCTTCAGCTCCACCCAGCTTCCGGCCCGGAACCGCATGGCCTTCGGCGGGCCTATCGGGTACCAGCGCTTGCGGCCCAGCGGGATGGGCCAGAGGATCGGGCAGCCCGACACCGTCAGCGCGTCCCCGAGGTCGTGCACCAGCGCGCCGAGGACGATCGGCAGGCCGAGCCAGAGGTACTCCTGCCCCGGCGCGGTGAAGAGCCAGTCCGCGCCGTTGCCGGGCTGGTCCAGGACGCCCGCCAGGATCCAGGCGCTGGTCGCCCCGAGCAGCCAGACCAGGACATCGCTGGAGACCCGGGCGGCCCGCCACAGCAGGCCCTCCACCGCGAGCACCAGATGGACGAAGAGGATCGCGAGCACTCCCCAGCGTCCTGCGGAGATCGCGATCAGCGAGGCACCGCCGCCGATCAGGACCGCCCACAGCCAGGTATGGGTCAGCGTGCGGTGGCCGCCGGTCCTGCGGGCGTCTCCGGGCTTCCTGGTCGCCTTGTAGACGGCGAACGACAGCTTGTCGACGATCTCGCAGAGCGCCTTGGAAATGGGCCCGAACGCCCGGGATATGGTCGCGGCCTTGTGGTCGAGGTCGGGGGCGAGCGCGGCGCCTGCGGTGATCAGCGCGCCGACCACCAGGACGGGCCACGGCATGGTGTGGCCGGCGGCGGCCGCGGCGGCACCCACCCCCAGCCAGGCCGCTGCCCCTGACAGAGAGTGTGCCGGTCCCATCATGGTCGTACCCGTCCCAGTGCGGTTGTGGTGAAGGCCAGTGTGGCGAAGCCCAGTTGACGGACCAGCGTATCGTCCGTGATCTTCGACCTGCCGTCCGGTTCCCTGATCGGGTCGGAAGGCAGGCAAGATGGGGGCGTGACCCTTATCGATCAGCTGCCGCCGGATGCCGACCCCGATGCCCTCTTCGAGGCTTTCTCCTCCTGGGCCGAGGGCCAGGGCATCACGCTCTATCCGGCTCAGGAGGAGGCGCTGATCGAGGTGGTCTCCGGGGCCAACGTGATCCTGTCCACCCCCACCGGATCGGGAAAGAGCCTGGTCGCGGCGGGTGCGCACTTCACGGCGCTGGCGCAGGACAAGGTCACCTTCTACACCGCGCCGATCAAGGCGCTGGTCTCGGAGAAGTTCTTCGACCTGTGCAAGCTCTTCGGCACGGAGAACGTCGGCATGCTGACCGGCGACGCCTCCGTCAACGCCGACGCCCCGGTGATCTGCTGTACGGCCGAGGTGCTGGCCTCCATCGCGCTGCGCGACGGCAAGCACGCCGATATCGGGCAGGTGGTGATGGACGAGTTCCACTTCTACGCCGAGCCGGACCGCGGCTGGGCCTGGCAGATCCCCATCCTGGAGCTGCCGCAGGCGCAGTTCATCCTGATGTCGGCGACGCTCGGTGACGTCTCCCGCTTCGAGGAGGACCTGACCCGCCGTACGGGCCGGCCGACCTCCGTCGTACGGTCGGCGACCCGGCCGGTCCCGCTGTCGTACGAGTACCGCCTCACCCCGATCACCGAGACACTGACCGAGCTGCTGGAGACCAGGCAGGCGCCGGTCTACATCGTGCACTTCACGCAGGCCGCCGCCGTCGAGCGGGCGCAGTCGCTGATGAGCATCAACATGTGCACGCGCGAGGAGAAGGACCGGATCGCCGATCTCATCGGCAACTTCCGCTTCACCACCAAGTTCGGCCGCAATCTCTCCCGTTATGTGCGCCACGGCATCGGGGTGCACCACGCGGGCATGCTGCCCAAGTACCGGCGGCTGGTGGAGAAGCTCGCCCAGGCCGGTCTGCTGAAGGTCATCTGCGGTACGGACACGCTCGGGGTCGGTGTCAACGTCCCCATCCGTACGGTGCTGTTCACCGCGCTCACCAAGTACGACGGCAACCGCGTCCGCACCCTGCGCGCCCGGGAGTTCCACCAGATCGCGGGCCGGGCGGGGCGCGCCGGGTTCGATACGGCGGGGTTCGTCGTCGCGCAGGCGCCGGAGCATGTCGTGGAGAACGAGAAGGCGCTCGCGAAGGCCGGCGACGACCCCAAGAAGCGCCGCAAGGTGGTGCGGAAGAAGGCCCCCGAGGGCTTTGTGGCCTGGTCGGACACCACGTTCGAGAAGCTCATCGGCTCCGATCCCGAGCCGCTGACCTCCCGCTTCCGGGTCACTCACACCATGCTGCTGTCGGTCATCGCGCGGCCGGGCAACGCCTTCGAGGCGATGCGCCATCTGCTGGAGGACAACCACGAGCCGCGCAAGCAGCAGCTGCGGCACATCCGCCGGGCCATCGCCATCTACCGCTCGCTGCTGGACGGCGGGGTGGTGGAGCGGCTGGCGACCCCCGACGCCGAGGGCCGTATCGTCCGGCTCACCGTCGATCTCCAGCAGGACTTCGCGCTCAACCAGCCGCTGTCCACCTTCGCGCTGGCCTCGTTCGAGCTGCTGGACCCCGAATCGCCGTCGTACGCCCTGGACATGGTCTCCGTCGTCGAGTCCACGCTCGACGATCCGCGGCAGATCCTCGCGGCCCAGCAGAACAAGGCGCGCGGCGAGGCGATCGGCGCGATGAAGGCGGACGGGGTCGAGTACGAGGAGCGGATGGAGCGGCTCCAGGAGGTCACGTACCCCAAGCCGCTCGAAGAGCTGCTCGTGCACGCGTACAACACGTACCGCACGAGCCATCCGTGGGTCGGTGACCACCCGGTCTCGCCGAAGTCCGTGATCCGCGACATGTACGAACGGGCGCTGTCCTTCACGGAGTTCACGTCCCACTACGAGCTGGCCCGCACCGAGGGCATCGTGCTGCGCTATCTCGCGGGCGCGTACAAGGCGCTGGAACACACCATTCCGGACGATCTCAAGTCGGAGGATCTGGAGGATCTCACGGCCTGGCTCGGCGAGATGGTCCGGCAGGTCGACTCCAGTCTCCTCGACGAGTGGGAGCAGCTGGCCAACCCCGAGGTGGAGACGGCCGAGCAGGCGCAGGAGAAGGCCGACCAGGTCAGGCCCGTCACGGCCAACGCCCGCGCCTTCCGGGTCCTCGTGCGCAACGCGATGTTCCGCCGGGTCGAGCTGGCCGCCCTGGACCATGTCCGCGAACTGGGCGAGCTGGACGCCGAGTCGGGCTGGGACGAGGACGCGTGGGGCGAGGCCATGGACGCGTACTGGGACGAGTACGAGGACCTGGGCACCGGTCCCGATGCCCGGGGGCCGAAGCTGCTCTCCATCGAGGAGGACCCGGCGCACGGCCTGTGGCGGGTCCGGCAGACCTTCGCCGACCCGAACGGCGATCATGACTGGGGCATCAGCGCGGAGGTCGATCTCGCGGCCTCCGACGAGGAGGGGCTCGCGGTGGTGCGTGTCACGTCCGTGGGTCAGCTCTGAGAGCCGTGGATCGGCTCCGAGGCCCCGGGCCGGCTCCGGGGTCCGCACCACCGCACCGAGAACGGGAGTACACAGCGCCATGACAAACCCCGCCGAGAGACTGGTCGATCTGCTCGACCTGGAGCGGATCGAGGTCGACATCTTCCGCGGGCGAAGCCCCGAGGAGTCCCTGCAACGGGTCTTCGGCGGGCAGGTCGCGGGCCAGGCACTGGTCGCGGCCGGCCGGACCACGGACGGGGACCGCCCCGTCCACTCGCTGCACGCGTACTTCCTGCGGCCGGGCCGCCCGGGTGTCCCGATCGTCTACCAGGTCGAACGGATCAGGGACGGCCGGTCGTTCACCACGCGCCGCGTCACGGCCGTGCAGCAGGGCCGCACGATCTTCAATCTGACGGCCTCCTTCCACCACCCCGAGGAGGGCGGCTTCGAGCACCAGCTGCCGCCCCGGCTGGACTTCCCCGACCCCGAGTCGCTGCCGACGGTCTCGGAGGAGGTACGGGAACATCTGGGCCGACTCCCCGAGCCGCTGGAGCGGATGGCACGGCGCCAGCCGTTCGACATCAGATACGTGGAGCGGCTGCGCTGGACGCGCGAGGAGATCGAGGGCGCGGACGCGCGCAGCGCCGTCTGGATGCGCGCGGTGGGCACGCTGGGCGACGACCCGCTGGTGCACACCTGCGCGCTGACGTACGCGAGTGACATGACGCTGCTGGACGCGGTGCGCATCCCGGTGGAGCCGCTGTGGGGCCCGCGGGGCTTCGACATGGCGTCGCTGGACCACGCGATGTGGTTCCACCGCCCGTTCCGCGCCGACGAGTGGTTCCTCTACGACCAGGAGTCACCGATCGCGACGGGCGGCCGGGGGCTGGCCAGGGGCCGTATCTACGACCGCGAGGGGCGGCTGCTGGTGTCGGTGGTGCAGGAGGGGCTGTTCCGCCGCCACGACGCCCGGCGATAGCGGCGACAGCGGGGACGGGGAGCGCCGCCCGTCTCAGATCCCCGGAAGCGGGTCCTGTTCGGCCTCGCGCCGCCGGGTCCTGATGTCCGGCGCGGGCGGATGGAGTTTGGCGTCGCAGGCGGGGCCGAGGCCGGTACGGCGCGATGCCGTACCGGTGAGCGGCCTGCCGCACATCCCGCACCTGACCAGCCGGCGCGCGGGGTCGTCCGGTTCCGTGCCGGGCAGCCGGTCGTCGTGGAGCTCCGGGGGGCGCTGTGATTCCTGCACGGTCCCAGCTGTACCAGCCCTGCCCGCCCGAGTGGTCATCCGCGGGTCCACAATGAGCTGAGAACACCGGATACCGAGGAGATCCAGATGACTCTGTACGACATTCCGCTGCGCACTCTGACCGGTGAGCCCACCTCCCTGGCCGCGTACGAGGGCAAGGCCGTGCTGCTGGTGAACGTCGCCTCCAAGTGCGGTCTCACTCCGCAGTACGCCGGTCTGGAGCGGCTCCAGCAGCAGTACGGCGACCGCGGTTTCACGGTCCTCGGCGTGCCCTGCAACCAGTTCGCGGGCCAGGAGCCCGGCACCGCGGAGGAGATCGGTACGTTCTGCTCGGCGACGTACGGGGTCACGTTCCCGCTGCTGGAGAAGACGGACGTGAACGGGGAGACCCGCCACGCGCTGTACACGGAGCTGACGAGGACGGCCGACTCCGAGGGCGAGGCCGGCGATGTGCAGTGGAACTTCGAGAAGTTCCTGATCTCCCCCAAGGGCGAGGTCGTCGGCCGTATCCGGCCGCGTACGGAGCCGGATGCCCCGGAGGTCGTCGCGGCGATCGAGGCGCAGCTGCCGGCCTGAGCCGCCGTCGGGCAGGCGAGCGGGTCACGGGCCCCTCCGGACTCCGGAGGGGCCCGTTCAGTGCCGGGGCTCTGCCGAGCGGACCGCGCGTGCGCTCGGCGCCGCGCATGATCCGGCGGCCACCACGCCACCTCCACTCCTTGGTCACAACTCGACTACTGGTTCCGTACATCCGCCACCTGTCGCACGAGTCCCCCGTTACGGTCATCGCTCCACGAACCGCCCAGGGGGGACACATGTCGTATCAGCAGCCGCAGTACCCCGGTTGGGGCCAGCCGCAGCCGCCCGCGCCCAAGAAGCCGAGCACGGGAAAGATCGTCGGTTTCAGCTGCCTCGGCGTCATCGGAGTCCTCGTCGTCCTCGTCGTCCTCGCCTCGCTCTTCGGCGGAACCGACGAGGGCTCGGCATCCGGCAGCGGCCCCGCCGTCACACGGGACGCCGCCCCGTCCGGCGAGGCCGAGGACGCGAAGGCCGAAGAGGCCGGGGAAAAGCCGGTCGAGGCAGAGCCGGCCAAGGACGCGCCGGTGACCGTCACGGCGAAGAAGGTCGCCTTCAAGAAGAGCGTCCTGGCCGACGGAGGCGACTACACCAGCGTCCGGATCACCATCGCCAACGGAGGTGACAAGGACATCGAGGTGAACCCTCTGTACTTCACGATCACGGACACCAGCGGCGGCAAGCACACCGCCGAACTCGGCACGGACGAGGATCAGATCGACACGGTCCAGCTCGCCCCCGGCGAGAACATCACCGGTACCGTCACGGGCAAGGGAACCTTCACGCCCAAGTACGTCACCTACACCGACGGCCTGTTCGGTGAAGGCGTACGAGGCGACGTCTCCTGACCGCGCGGCCGAACCGTCCTCCCGCCGAGGCGTCAGGGCGGTTCGCCGCGGCCGGTCCCCGCCCGTCCCGCTGTGCGGGGACCGGCTACCGGATCGGCGTCCCCGACAGCGTCCGCGCGATCACCAGGCGCTGGATCTCGCTCGTCCCCTCGAAGATCGTGTAGATCGCGGCGTCGCGGTGCATCCGCTCCACCGGGTACTCACGGGTGAAGCCGTTGCCGCCGAGGATCTGCACGGCCCGCGCCGTGACCTTCTTCGCCGTCTCGCTCGCGTACAGCTTGGACATGGAGCCCTCGGCCGAGGTGAACGGCTTGCCCGTGGCCGCCATCCAGGAAGCCCGCCAGACCAGCAGCCGGGAGGCGTCGATCCGGGTGCGCATATCGGCCAGCTGGAAGGCTATGCCCTGGTTGTCGATGATCGGGCGGCCGAACTGGCTGCGGGTCTTCGCGTAGTCGAGGGCGACCTCGTACGCCGCGCGCGCGGTGCCCACCGCCATCGCGCCGACGGCCGGGCGCGAGGCCTCGAAGGTGGCCATGGCGGCGTTCTTCACCCGCTCGCCGCCGGGCGCCCCGGCCCGCTCCCTGGCCCGCGCCAGCCGTTCGTCGAGCTTCTCCTTGCCGCCGAGCAGACAGTGGCCGGGGATCCTGACGTCCTCCAGGACCACTTCGGCGGTGTGGGAGGCGCGGATGCCGTGCTTCTTGAACTTCTGGCCCTGGGAGAGACCGGGGGTGCCGGGCGGGACGATGAAGGAGGCGTGGCCCTTGGAGCCCAGTTCGCCGTCGACGACGGCGACCACCACATGGACGTGGGCGATCCCGCCGTTGGTCGCCCAGGTCTTGGTGCCGTTGAGCACCCACTCGTCCTTCGCCCCGTCGTACACGGCGCGGGTGCGCATCGCGGCCACGTCGGAGCCCGCGTCGGGTTCCGAGGAGCAGAAGGCGGCGACCTTCACGTCGTCGGCGTCGCCGTACATCTGCGGAATCCAGGTGCCAATCTGCTCCTCGGTACCGTTCGCGAGGACGCCGACGGCCGCGAGGCCCGTGCCGACGATGGACAGGGCGATGCCCGCGTCACCCCAGAACAGTTCCTCCATGGCCATCGGGATGCCGAGGCCCGTGGGGTCGAAGAACTGCTGGGCGTAGAAGTCCAGGGAGTAGATGCCGGCCTTGGCGGCCTCCTGGATGACCGGCCACGGCGTCTCCTCACGCTCGTCCCACTCCGCGGCGGCCGGGCGGATGACGTCCGCGGCGAAGCCGTGGAGCCAGTCGCGTATCTGCTTCTGGTCGTCGTTGAGATCGAGCGTGAACTCGGCCATGTTCCCTCCAGCACTGCGCGACCTGCTGAGCCGTCGCCATTGTTACCTGCGGTAACCCTAGCCTGTTACCCACAAGTAGGAAATGTCAACGGGCCACGGCCTGATCAGCGTCGATGGTGGAGAGGGTGTTACGTTGCCGGGGCGTCAGGCAATCGCAGGGGCGGGGAGACAGACCTATGGAGACCACACAGCAGGCCGAGCAGCAGCGGTCGGCGCGGGCGCGGCGGCGCCAGCTTCTGGAGGCGGCCGACCGCGTGGTGCTCAGGGACGGACCCCAAGCGTCCATGAACGCCATCGCCGCCGAGGCGGGCATCACCAAACCCATCCTCTACCGCCACTTCGGCGACAAGGGCGGCCTCTACCGCGCGCTCGCCAAGCGCCACACCGACGCGCTGCTCGACGCCCTGCGGACCGCGCTCGACGCCCCCGCCGAGCGGCGCCGGCGCGTCGAGGCCACGCTCGACACATATCTCGCCGCGATCGAGGCACGGCCCCAGGTGTACCGGTTCCTGATGCATCCGGCCGAGGACGCGCAGCTGCCCGAGGCGGGCTTCGACGTCGGCCGTCACTCCGCGCCGCTGCTGCGCCGCCTGGGCGAGGAACTCGCCAAGGTCATAGAGGAGCGGGTCGACCTCGGCCCCGACAGCGAGCAGCTCTCCCGGGTCTGGGGCCATGGCATCGTCGGCATGATGCACGGCGCGGGCGACTGGTGGCTGGGCGAACGGCCCTGCTCGCGGGAGCAGTTGGTACGCAGCCTGGCGGATCTGCTGTGGGGGCGGCTGGCCGATGTCGGCGACCGCGCGGGCGGACCGGGCTTCTGAGGAGTCGCGCGGCGCCCGCGAGGCCCTCGGGCGCCGCGCGCTACGGACTGGTGTACGGGCCGGTGGCCCAGGACGCCTTGCGCGCGGCCCGCAGCGTCCTGGCGCGCCGCCGGCCGGAGAGCCGGTCGGGATAGACGAGGCCCTCCAGATGGTCGCTCTCGTGCTGGAGACAGCGCGCGAAGAACCCCGAGCCCTCGACCCGCGCCGGCGCGCCGTCCCCCGTGACGCCCTCGGCCACGGCGTGGTCGTACCGCTCCGTACCCGCCTCCAGGCCGGGCAGCGAGAGACAGCCCTCGGGGCCGCGCAGCACGATCCCGTCCGCCTCGGTGAGCCGCGGGTTGACGAGGTGTCCGAGATGACGGACGTCCTCGTCGTCCGGGCAGTCGTAGACGAACACCCTGAGCGGCACGCCGATCTGGTTCGCGGCGAGCCCGACCCCCCGGGCGGCGTACATCGTCGCGAAGAGATCCTCGATCAGTTCCGCGAGCGCGGGACCGAAGTCGGTGACGGGCTCGCAGGGGGTGTGCAGCACGGGATCACCGAGCATTCGCATGGCTCGTACTCGCCCGGTACTGCCGGGGATCGGACGGTTTCGCATGACGGTCAGGGTACGGTCCGTGGTAACCCCCGCCTTCTGCCCGGTGCCGCGGTTCGGGCCCCTGGCCGGATCTCGATAGGCTGACCCACGGACCGACGCAAGGAGGATCAAGGCGATGTCAGGCAACACGGACCCGCTGACGCCGCGGGCCAAGCTGGCCGTGACGGCGGGCAAGGCCGCGGCGGCGGTGTCGCGCGCCGCGGGCCGCGGCAGCGGATCGGTGATCGGCGGGAAGGTCGCGCTCAGACTCGACCCCGATCTGCTGGGACGGCTGGCGCAGCATCTCGACGTCATCCTCGTGTCGGCGACCAATGGCAAGACCACCACGACGCGGCTGATCGCCGAGGCGCTGCGGGCCGCGGGGCCCGTGGTCTCCAACGCTCTCGGCGCCAATATGCCGGCCGGCATCACCTCGGCCCTCGCGGGCGGTTCGGACGCCAAGTACGGCGTGATCGAGGTCGACGAGAAGTACCTCGCCGGGGTGGCACGGGACACGACGCCCAAGGCGATCGCCCTGCTCAACCTCTCCCGCGACCAGCTCGACCGCGCCGCGGAGACCCGGATGCTCGCCGAGAAGTGGCGCGAGGGCCTGGCCGGTACGAAGGCCGTCGTCGTCGCCAACGCCGACGACCCGCTGATCGTCTGGGCCGCCTCCTCCTCGCCCAATGTGGTCTGGGTCGCGGCCGGACAGGAGTGGAAGGACGACGCCTGGTCCTGCCCCGCCTGCGGCGGTGTGCTGCAGCGCCCCGGCGACGACTGGTTCTGCGGCGACTGCGGATTCCGCAGGCCGCCCCCCAGCTGGGCGCTGCACGGCGACCATGTCCTCGACCCGCACGGCTCCGCCTGGCCGATCCACCTCCAGCTGCCCGGCCGCGCGAACAAGGCGAACGCCGCCACCTCCGCCGCCGTCGCGGCGACCTTCGGGGTCCCGCCGCAGGTGGCGCTGGAGCGCATGTACCAGGTGCAGGCCGTGGCCGGCCGGTACGACGTGGTGTCGTTCCTCGGCCGCGATCTGCGGCTGCTGCTCGCGAAGAACCCCGCGGGCTGGCTGGAGACCTTCTCCCTCATCGATCCGCCGCCGACCCCGGTCATCCTCGCCGTCAACGCCCGTGGCGCGGACGGCACGGACACCTCCTGGCTGTGGGACGTCGACTACACCCGGCTGGCCGGCCATCCGATCTTCGTCATCGGGGACCGGAAGCTGGACCTCGCGGTACGCCTCGAAGTCGCCGGTCTCGACTTCCGGGTCTGCGAGACCCCGGACGAGGCCGTGCAGATGGCGCCGCCGGGACGGATCGAGGCGATCGCCAACTACACCTCGTTCCAGGACCTGCGCCGCCGCGTCGGCAACTGACCCGACTCCGGCAGACCTGACCCCTCGGAACCCTGAAGGACGAGCGAGAATGAGCGACAACAGCCTGCGTCTGGTGTGGATCTACCCCGACCTGCTGAGCACCTACGGGGACCAGGGCAACGCCCTGGTGGTGGAGCGCCGGGCCCGCCAGCGCCGTCTGAACGTCACCCGCGTCGACGTACGGAGCGACCAGCCGGTGCCGACTTCGGGCGACATCTATCTGATCGGCGGCGGTGAGGACCGGCCGCAGCGGCTGGCCGCGGAGCGGCTGCGCCGCGACGGCGGGCTCAGCCGGGCCGTCTCGAACGGCGCGATCGTGTTCTCGGTCTGCGCCGGCTACCAGATCCTCGGGCACGAGTTCGTCAACGATCTGGGCGAGCGCGAGGCCGGTCTCGGGCTGCTCGACGTGGTCTCCACCCGTGGCGAGGGAGCCCGGTGCGTCGGTGACGTGCTGGCCGACATCGACCCGCAGCTGAACCTGCCTCAGCTGACGGGGTTCGAGAACCACCAGGGCGTCACGCACCTGGGTCCGTCGGCCCGGCCGTTCGCGCGGGTACGGCTCGGGCGCGGCAACGGCACGGGCGACGGCACGGAGGGCGCGTACAACGGGACGGTCTTCGGTACGTACATGCACGGTCCTGTGATGGCCCGCAATCCGCAGATCGCGGACCTGCTGCTGAAGCTGGCCCTCGATGTGAACGCGCTGCCGCCGACCGACGACCGCTGGTACGAGGCGCTGCGCGCCGAGCGGGTCGCCGCGGCGATCCAGCCCGCCTGACGCCGTTCGGAGGCCCTGAAGGCCCCCGCCCCCGGCCGAGCCGCCGGCGGGGCTGCCGACATGGTGGGCGGCGTTGCCGGCAGGGCTGCCGGCGTGGTTGCCGGAGCGCCCTGTCCAGCAGGCGGACGCCGGGTTTCGGTCCCGCCACCGCCCGCCGGTAGGGTGGCGGCGACCTGGCCGGACGATGGGGTCCGGCCGTCGGCCCACGAAGCGAAGGTATTGCGGGCAATGCGAATTGGTGTGCTCACCTCAGGCGGCGACTGCCCCGGCCTCAACGCCGTGATCAGGTCCGTCGTGCACCGCGCCGTCGTCGACCACGGCGACGAGGTGATCGGTTTCCATGACGGCTGGAAGGGCCTTCTGGAAGGCGACTACCGCAAGCTCGATCTGGACGCGGTCGCGGGCATCCTCGCCCGCGGCGGCACGATCCTGGGCTCGTCCCGGGTGCAGCCCGCGCATCTGCGGGACGGCGTGGAGCGCGCCCGGGGTCACGTGGCCGACCTGGGTATCGACGCGATCATCCCGATCGGCGGTGAGGGCACCCTCAAGGCCGCCCATCTGCTGTCCGAGGCCGGGCTGCCGATCGTCGGCGTGCCGAAGACCATCGACAACGACATCGCCTCGACCGATGTGACCTTCGGCTTCGACACGGCCGTCGGGGTCGCCACCGAGGCGCTCGACCGGCTGAAGACCACCGCCGAGTCCCATCAGCGCGTGCTCATCGTCGAGGTCATGGGGCGGCACACCGGCTGGATCGCCCTGCACTCAGGGATGGCCGCGGGCGCCCACGCCATCGTCGTACCCGAGCGGCCCTTCGACATAGGCGAGTTGACCGAGCTGGTCGGCAAGCGCTTCTCGGCGGGCAAGCGGTTCGCGATCGTGGTGGTCGCGGAGGGCGCGAAGCCGCGCGAGGGCTCGATGGAGTTCGACGTGGGCGGCAAGGACATCTACGGCCACGAGCGCTTCGCGGGCGTGGCCAGGCAGCTCTCGATCGAGCTGGAGGAGCGCCTCGGCAAGGAGGCCAGGCCGGTGATACTCGGCCATGTCCAGCGCGGTGGCACCCCCACGGCGTACGACCGGGTCCTGGCCACCCGCTTCGGCTGGCACGCCGTCGAGGCCGCGCACCGCGGCGAGTTCGGGATGCTGACGGCGCTGCGCGGCACGGACATCGTGATGGTGCCGCTGGGCGAGGCCGTCGAGACGCTCAAGACGGTGCCCGCGGAGCGGTACGCCGAGGCGGAGTGCGTGCTCTGATCCCGCGCGAGCTTCCCCCGGCTCTCCCGCGGATTTCCCGCGACGGGCTCCGATGACCCGCCTGGATCCCGGTGGACCGCCGGGATCCGCGATGAACCGCCCCCGGTCGCAGCCGCGACCGGGGGCGGTTCTAGTCTGGTGCGGACAATCGACGCGATTCCGGGAGCAGACGGATGGACCACAGCGGGCACGGCATGACCATGGATCTGCCGCCGTTCACGCTGGGACGGGCGCTGGAGTTCTCCCCGGACCTCTTTTTCCTGATCGGCTGTCTGCTGGGACTGGTCCTGTACGGCGCCGGCGTGCTGAGGCTCCGGCGGCGCGGCGACAGCTGGCCGGTGGGCCGCACGATCGCGTTCGTCCTGGGTGTGCTGACCGTGGCGCTGGTGATGTGCACCAAGCTGAACGACTACGGCATGGTCATGTTCAGTGTGCATATGGTCCAGCACATGATCATCAGCATGGTCTCGCCGATCCTGCTGCTGCTCGGCGCCCCGGTGACGCTGACGCTGCGCGCGCTGCCGGTCGCCGGGCGCGGCCGCAAGGGCCCGCGCGAGCTGCTGCTGGCCCTGCTGCACAGCCGGTACGTACGGATCGTCACGCACCCCGCCTTCACCATCCCGCTCTTCATCGCGAGCCTGTACGGGCTGTACTTCACGCCGCTCTTCGACTTCCTGATGGAGTCCAAGACCGGGCACATCGCGATGATGGTCCACTTCCTCGCGGTCGGACTGGTCTTCTTCTGGCCGATCATGGGCGTCGACCCGGGTCCGCACCGGCCCGGTTATGTGATGCGGATGCTGGAGCTGTTCGCCGGGATGCCGTTCCACGCGTTCTTCGGGATCGCGCTGATGATGGCGAGCGAGCCGATGGTCGACGCGTACCGCGATCCCCCGGCCTCGCTCGGGATCGAGGCGCTGACCGATCAGAACGCGGCGGGCGGGATCGCCTGGGCGTTCAGCGAGATCCCGTCGGTGCTGGTCCTGATCGCGCTGGTCTTCCAGTGGTACCGCTCGGAGCAGCGGCAGGCGAAGCGCTCGGACCGGGCCGCCGACCGGGACGGTGACAAGGAACTGGCGGCGTACAACGCCTATCTGGCCTCACTCCAGGCCCGGGGGCAGTAGCGCGAACCCCTGGTCCCGGGCGACGATAAGCGTCATGGCCCCGGCCAGGAGGAGGACGCACATGTCCGGATCCACCAAGACCATGGGTGTGGTGACCGTCGGCGCGCTGGTCGTCGTGACGGGCTACACCGCGGCGCTCGGCAGCAACGGCTGGCTGTGGTTCGGCTGGGTGGTGCTGGCGCTGATCACGATCGGCATGGCGGCCTCACGCGGCCACTGACTCATATCGCGCAACCCTTGGGTTGCACCATTGAGGGGATTGGTGCAACCATCGAGTTGCACGTTAGTTCCGAGCAGCGGAAGGTTTCCCTCATGTCCACATCCGATGACCGCGTCGAAGATGACCGCATCGAACGCGAGATCACCATCGCGGCGCCCGTGGAACGCGTCTGGGCGGTGCTGACAGAACCGGAGCATGTCGGGAAGTGGTTCGGCCAGGGCCCGCCCGCCCCCATCGACCTGCGGCCGGGCGGCGTCATGCACCTGGACCACGGTCAGTACGGCCAGTTCCCGACGACGATCGTGAAGGTCGATCCGCCGCACTACTTCTCGTACCGCTGGGCGAGCGCGTACCCCGGCCGCCAGGCCGACGAGGGCAACTCGACCCTCGTGGAGTTCACGCTCGCCCCGGAGGGCGACGGAACCAGGCTGCGTGTGGTCGAGACCGGCTTCGCCGATATCGTGATCCCGGAGGACAGGAAGGACGTCGCCTCGAAGGAAAGCCACACGGACGGCTGGACGGAGATGGTCGTCACCATCCGGGATTACGTGGAGCGACTCGACGCATGACGGCAGAAGCCGACCGGGACACCGTGGCGGAGGTCCTGACCGCGCTGGCGGATCCGACCCGGCGCCGGATACTCGACGCCCTCGCCGCGCACGGCGAGGCGACGGCCACGGTCCTGGCCGGGGAACTGCCGGTCAGCCGCCAGGCGATCGTCAAACATCTCGCGGTCCTCGACCGGGCCGGTCTGGTCGCCGCCCACCGGGCGGGCCGGGAGGCGCGGTACGCGGTGCGCCCCGCGCGGCTCAGTGTCACCGCCCGGTGGATGGACCGGGTCGCCGCGGACTGGGACTCCCGGCTCTCGGCGATCAAGCGCCTCGCCGAGGACGCGTCGTCCGACGACCGTCCGCAGACAGAGCCCCGGACCGGTCCCAGGAGCTGATCCTGGAACCGGTCCGGGGTCCTGTCGGGCGGGCTCGGCGTCACGTGGACCCCGTGACGCGGCTCGGCGCTACGCGGACTCGATGACGCGGGACGGTGTCACGTGGACTCGGTCACGCGGCTCGGCGTCACGTGGACTCGGTCACGCGGACCGGTGTCACGTGGACTCGGTCACGCGGAGCGCGGGCTTCCGGTTCACTCCGGGGGTCGCGCCGGAGTCCTTGGTACCGGCGGATGAATCCTTGAGCGAGTTCAGGATCGCCATGCCCTGGCCCACCAGACCCGCCGCCATGTCGTTGACGCCGTCGGTGCCGTTCAGGACGGTGAGGTTCGCACCCGACATGCCCCGGGCGGCCGCGTCGGCCAGGGCCGGCAGGTTCTCCACGACGCGGTTGGCCGCGATCAGTTCCTGGTTGCCGTCCTTCAGGGACGCCGCGCGGGCGGTGTTCGCGTCGGCCTCGGCCTGGGCGAGCGCGCGCTCGCTGTACGCGTTGCCGTCCGCCTCGAACTTCGCCCGGTCGCGGGACGCCTCCGCGAGCGTCCGCTGCCGGTACGCCTCGGCGTCCGCCGGGCGCCGGACCTCGGCCTCCAGCCGCTGCGCGGCCAGGAGCGCCTGACGCTCCGCCAGCGCCGTCTGCTGCTCGATGGTGTCCTGCGAGGCCCTGGCCTCGGCGAGCGGTCCGGCCTGCGCGGCACGGGCGTTGACCTGCTCCGTCTCGGCGAGGAAGCCGGCCCGCTTGATCGCGGTGTCCCGCTCGTACTCGGCCTTGAGCGCGGCGGCCTGCTGCTCGCGTTCGGAGGCTTCCTGGTCCGCCTTGGCCTGGGCGATACGCGCCTGGCTCGCGACGGCGGCGGCGTGCGGGGCGGCCAGGTTGCTGATGTATCCGGTCGCGTCCTCGATCTCCTGGATCTGGAGGGCGTCCACGACGATGCCGAGCTTCTCCATCTCGCTGTGGCTGCCCTGCTTGACCTCCTGGGCCACCCGGTCGCGCTCGCGGATGATCTGCTCCACGGTCAGTCCGCCGATGATGGAGCGCAGGTGACCGGCGAAGATCCGGCCGACCAGCTCTTCCATGTGTTCCTGTTCCGTCAGGAAGCGCCGGGCCGCGTTGGCGATCGACACGGCGTCGTCGCCGACCTTGAACACGGATACCGCGCGGACCTTGAGCCGGATGCCCTGCTGGGTCACACAGTCCTCGACGATCTCCGCCTCCCGGAGCGCGAGTGACAGCATGCGGGCCTTCTGCTTGACGGGCATGACGAAACTGCCGTGCCCGGTGACGATCCGGAACTGCGTGTCCTGTGCCTGACGTTTGGAACCGGATATGAGCATCGCCTCGTTGGGCGCGGGAACATGCCAGAACAGCATGGGCGTACTCCTGTCGAACTGCCTGCTTCTCTGTGTTCAGGAAGGGGTTCAGGACGGAAAGGGCTCCACGATCACCGAACGCGCCGAGATCGAATCGACGACGATCACCCGGAGGTTTCTGCCGATCGGGTGGTCCGCCCAGGCCGCGTAGGCCTCGGATCCGCCCCGTACGGACACCAGCACCTCGCCGGGGCCGTCGGCCGGGATCGGAACGGTGACCCGCCCGATCGCACCGACGGGGCTCTGCGCGGAGTCATCTGCCACGGACATACGTCGTTGCTCCACCCGTCTCCCTCGTGGCGGCGCGCCGGGCCCCGGCGGACGGAGTCGTTCCACGGTCCGCGTGGACCCGCGTCCGTACGGTCACCGCGTCAGTCGCGATCATCGCGATCACGCTCCTGACCATGGCGATCACGCTCCTGGAGGGCCGCGCCTCCGACCTCGTCCATCATCGAGGACGCCCCCGGCAAAGCGGCCGACGGCGACATACCCTCGATCTCTTCACAGTACTCCGGAGGGGGTCGCGGGAGCATGGGCAGAGCCGCGAACGATCACCCCCCGGGGCGTGCGCCGCGGGGCTTCCGGGCCCCTCGTTTCCCAGCCCGGCCCAGCCGTGGCCCGGCCCTGATCAGCCGTATACGACGGACCAGGGCCGGGGTCCGGGCCGGTCCTGCGGGTTCCCCGGGTCCTGAGGATCTCTCGGGCCCCCGAGGTCCCTGTGGGACGTCTCTCCGGGGGGTCCGGCGGCTCCGGGGGCTCCGGGTTCCCCGCGCTCCCCGGACTCCCCTGCTGGGCGCGCGGCGGGCGGGGAATCGCGGGCGAGCACGCCCGCCGCCAGCTCCGCGAAGGTCCGGGCCGCCGGGTGGGCCGCCCGGCTGGGCCGTACGGCCACGATCCGCTGGGTGAGCGGGCGGCCTGCCAGTGGCCGCCAGACCACGCGCGGCTCCTTGCGGGCCACGGGTCCGGCGTCGAAGGCGATCCCCTGGCCCGCGGCCACCAGTCCGATCAGGAACTCGGGGGTACGGGCGTGCCGTATCCGGGCCGGAACGAAGCCGCCGCGGCGGCAGCTGTCCAGCGTGCTGTCGTACCGGCCGGGGGCGGTCGCCCGGGGGAAGAGCACAAGGTCGTGGCCGGCCAGCTCCCCGAGCGCGACCTCGGGCGCCCCGGCCAGCGGCGAGGTACGCGGCAGCACCACACCCAGCTCCATGGAGACCTCGGGCCCCGGGACCAGACCGGTGGTGTCGGCCGGCTGCTGGACCAGCCCCACATCGAGCCGGCCGGAGGCGAGCAGCCGCAGCTGCTCGTCCGTCGTCTCTTCCCGCAGGTCGACCCGGAGGTCCGGCGCCCGCTCCGCGCAGGCCGCGAGCAGCGCGTGCAGCACGGAGGCCGGGGTGCCCGGCGGGACGCCCGCCCGCAGTGTGGCGGGATCGCCCTCCCCCGCGCGGCGCACCAGCGCGCGCAGCCGCTCCTCCCGTACGAGCAGCTCCCGCGCCTCCTCCCGCAGGACCGTGCCCGCGGCCGTCAGCCGGACCTGGCGTCGTGAGCGGTCGAAGAGTTCCGTGCCGAGCTCCTTCTCCAGCCGGCGGATCGCCTGGCTGAGCGGTGGCTGGGCCATGCCCAGGATGTCCGCGGCCCGGCCCTTCTCCAGCCGGCGGATCGCCTGGCTGAGCGGTGGCTGGGCCATGCCCAGGATGTCCGCGGCCCGGCTGAAGTGCAGTTCTTCGGCGACGACGGCGAAAATACGGAGGTGGCGCAGGAGATCCACGCCATGAGCCTATGCGAGGGGGCGGCGAGCGGGATGCCGGTCGAGGAGAGCGTCGGAGCGGTGTTCGCGGCGGCGGGGGCGGAGGCGCGGTTGCACGCTGTGGCGATCGGGCCGGGCCCTTCGGTCCCGAACAGGCCACCGGGCGGGGCGGGTTCGGCGCCGGGCGGGGCGGGTTCGGCGGGCCGCGCCGAGGTCGCGATCGGTGCGGACGAACCGGTCGTGCTGGCGTCCGTGTTCAAGGTGCTGCTCGTGCTGGAGTTCGCGCGACAGGTGGCGGCGGGCCAACTCGACCCGAGGGAACGGGTTTGGGTCACGGCCGACGACCGGCTCGGCGGATGGGGCACCGCGGGGTGTCTGGACGACATCGGGGTATCGCTGCGCGATCTGGCCCACTTCGCCATGTCGGTCAGCGACAACTCGGCGGCCGATCTGCTGCTGGCACGGGTCGGCACGGACACGGTCCGGCTGCTCGCCGAGGAGCTGGGGCTCCACCGCACCCGGATCCTGGGCGGGCCGCGCCAGATACTGGAGACGATGCTCGCGGAGGTGGGGGCGCGCGACGAGCGGGAGTTCGCCGCCATCTATCCGTCGCTGTCGGCCGAGCGGCTGCGCGGGCTGAGCGTGCTGGATCCGGAACGTACGAGCGCGAGCACCCCGCGCGAGATCACCCGGCTGCTGCGGCTCATCTGGCAGGACGAGGCGGGCCCGCCCGAAGCCTGCGCCCGGGTACGCGAATTGATGGGACGTCAGATCTTTCGGCACCGGCTCGTCTCGGGCTTCCCCGACGAGGTCCGGGTCGCCGCCAAGACGGGCACGCTGCCGGGGCTGCACGCCGAGGCCGGTGTCGTCCACTACCCCGACGGCGGGCGGTACGCGGTCGCCGTCTTCGCGCGTACCGGCGATCCGGTCACCCACCGCACCGCGGTGGATTCGGCCATCGGCGCGGCGGCCCGGATCACGGTGGAGGCATTGCGCGGAGGACGCGAAGGACGCGAATGACCTCACGTGAAGGCCGCGCGCGGGTGGGGTACACGCGTGTGACCTGCGGTCATACGTCATCGGATAGGGGAGATGCGCCGCTCAGGTCTTGGACGGCGGCGGGTCCGCGCTGATCTCCTGCCGTCATGAACCCCGATCACACACAGCGCACGCCCCGGCCCGGCCGTCGTACGGTCCTGAGAACCGCCGTACTCGGCACGGCCGCCAGCCTGGCGCTGCCCACGGCCGCGTCGGCAGCGTCCCCGGCGCGCACCACGGCGGCCCCGCCGGGCGCGATGTCCCGCCCTGCGTCCGGCACGTCCGGCACGTCAGGCACGGCGGGTTCGGTGTCCTGGCGCTGGCTCGGCACCTCGGGCTGGCGCATGGACCTCGACGGCAGGACCGTGCTCTTCGACCCGTATGTCACCCGCTTCTCCACCGGCCTGTTCGACGGCGCGTTCGACCCGGCCACGGAGCTGGAGACGGACGAGGGTCTCGTCGACCGGCACGCCGGCCGTCCCGAAGTCATCCTGGTCAGCCACAGCCACTGGGACCATCTCAACGATGTCCCGTATCTCGCGAAGACGACGGGGGCGCGGGTCGTCGGTACGGAGACGACGTACCACCTGCTGTGCTCGCTGGGCGTCGACCCGGCTCAGCTCTCCGTGGTCAGGGGCGGGGAGGTGCTGGACTTCGGCGGATACACCGTCGAGGCCGTGGCGTCCGTCCACAGCCGCAACAAGAACCACTCCTACTTCTCCCCCGGCACCCTCAACGCCCCGCCCGCCACCGCGCCGACGACCATCGCCGAGCTGCCGGAGGGTAACACCCTCGCCTTCCAGGTGACGTTCGGGAACGGGCCCTCGGTCTTCCTGATGGGCGGCAGCGACTTCATCGAGCGTGAGGTGACGGGGCTGCGGCCCGGCATCGCCATGGTCGCGGTCCCGTCCAGCACGGCGACGTACCGGTACGTTCCCCGGCTGATGCGGGCGCTCGGCGGGCCCGGCGTCGTCGTACCGGTCCACTGGGACAACTTCGAAGTGCCCCTGAGCGGACCGCCGCCGCGGGATCCCGGCGCGGATCTGGAGGGTCTGGTGGCCGGGGTGCGCGCCGCGAGCCCCACGTCGCGTGTCGTCGTACCGGACTACCGGACGGTCTACGGACCGGACATGCGGCCCGTGAAGTAGACCCGCTCCACGCGAGGCTCCGGCTCCGGGGGCGGAGCCGGAGCCGAAGACGGGGCCGAGGGGCGGCAACCTTTTCCGTACGGGCGGCGACCAGGGGACGCAGGGACAGACACCCCCCACCCCTCTGGAGGACTCGTGCGGTTCAGAGTCGGCTCGTACCCAGCACGTTCGGGATCCCCGCCACCACGCCCTCTCCCCCTCGGAGTGGTGCCGCTGGGCGTGCTCGCGGTGGCCGGCGCGGTCCTCGCCGGGCTGATGACGCCCGCGCCGAGCGTGGCGCGGCCCGGTGAGCGGGCGGTGGCGGCGGCCGCGCGGCTGGAGCGGCTCGACCGCGGTCTGGTCAGTGTGCACACGGGCAATGACAACCTGGTCAGCTGGCGCTGGCTGGCGACCGACGCGGACAACGTGTCCTTCAACCTCTACCGGGGCTCGGTCAAGGTCAACGCCGCGCCGATCACCACCACGAACTATCTGCACAAGGACGCCCCCAACTCGGCGGACTACACGGTGCGCGCGCTCGTGAACGGCGCGGAGCAGCCCGCCTCGCCCAGCGCGGTCCAGTTCCGCTCCGGCTATCTCGATGTACCGATCTCCGTCCCGGCGGCGGGGCCGGACTACACGTACGAGGCCAACGACGCGTCGGTCGGCGATCTCGACGGGGACGGCGATCTCGATCTCGTCCTGAAGTGGCAGCCCACCAACGCCAAGGACAACTCCCAGTCCGGGGTCACCGGCAACACGATCGTGGACGGCTACACACTCCAGGGCCAGCGGCTGTGGCGTATCGATCTGGGCCGCAACATCCGCTCAGGCGCGCACTACACGCAGTTCCAGGTCTTCGACTACGACGGCGACGGCCGGGCCGAGGTCGCCATGAAGACCGCCGACGGCACGGTCGACGGAACGGGGAAGGCGATCGGCAACGCCTCCGCCGACCACCGCAATTCCAGTGGGTACGTGCTCGAAGGGCCCGAGTTCCTGACGGTGTTCGACGGGCGGACGGGCGCCGCGCGGAGCACGGTCGACCATGTGCCGCCGCGCGGTTCCGTCGCCTCCTGGGGCGACTCTTACGGCAACCGCGTGGACCGTTTCCTGGCCGGGATCGCCTATCTGGACGGGACCAACCCCTCCCTGATCATGGCGCGGGGGTACTACACCCGTACGGTGATCTCCGCCTGGGACTTCAGAGGCGGCTCGCTCACCCGCAGATGGACGTTCGACACCAACAGCTCCACCAACAGCGGCAAGGGCTACGACGGCCAGGGCAACCACGCCCTCACGGTCGGCGATGTGGACGGCGACGGCAGGGACGAGATCGTGTACGGCTCGATGGCCGTGGACGACAACGGCTCCGGCCTGTGGACGACGCGCAACGGCCACGGCGACGCGGCCCACCTCGGCGATCTCGACCCGTCCCGCCCGGGCCTTGAGTACTTCAAAGTGGACGAGGACGCGTCCAAGCCCTCCTCGTACTTCGCCGACGCCAGGACCGGCCAGGTGTTGTGGCAGACCGCGGCCGGCGGCGACAACGGCCGGGGCGTGGCCGGGGACATCTGGGCGGGCAGCGACGGCGCCGAGATGTGGTCGGCGGCCGACGGTTCGATCCGCGACAGGGCCGGTACCGCCAGGGGCCGCAAGCCGTCCTCGGCCAACTTCCTGGCGTGGTGGGACGGCGATCCGGTGCGCGAACTGCTCGACGGCACCCGCGTCGACAAGTACGGCCCGTCGTCCGACAGCCGGCTGCTGACCGCTTCAGGGGTGCACTCCAACAACGGCACCAAGGCCACCCCGTCGCTCTCCGGCGACATCCTCGGCGACTGGCGCGAGGAGGTCATCTGGCCCACCACCGACAACACGGCGCTGCGTATCTACTCCACACCGCACGCGACCGACCGGAAGATCACCACACTGCTGCACGACCGCATGTACCGGACGGCACTGGCCTGGCAGAACACCGCCTACAACCAGCCGCCGCATCCCAGTTTCCCGATCGGCGACAAGATGCCCACGCCTCCCAGGCCGGTCATCACCACTCCGTGAAACAGCTGTTCGTGAAGCAGCGGTCTGTGAAGCAGCGGTTTGTGAAGCAGCGCCGCACGAATCAGCGGTCCACGCGGTCCGCGAATCCGTGGTTCACGAAAGAGCCGTCCACACCGTTCACCGACAGAAGGAGCCCCCTCATGACACGACAGCACAACACCCGCCTGACCGCGGGGAAACGGCGGGTGATGGCCGGCGGCCTCGGCGCCGGCGCCCTTCTCCTCGCCACACTCTCCTCAGGACTCACGCTGCCCACCGCCACGGCCGCCACCTGGCCGTCGCCCAACGGCAGCGAGGCCGTCGGCGCCACGAAGCCCGTCAGCGGTTCCGTGGACGGCGGGATGAAGCGCTACTACGGCACCGGTGACCTGGGCAGCGGCGGCCAGAACGAGGGCCAGGACCCGATCTTCAGGCTCGCCGACGGCGCGACCCTGAAGAACGTCATCATCGGTGCCCCCGCCGCCGACGGCATCCACTGCGCCGGAAGCTGCACACTCCAGAACGTGTGGTGGGAGGACGTCGGCGAGGACGCGGCCACCTTCCGCGGCACCGGCGAGACGTACACCGTCAGCGGCGGTGGCGCCCGCAAGGCAGCGGACAAGATCTTTCAGTTCAACGGCGGCGGCACACTGAACATCTCCAACTTCGCCGGCCAGGACTTCAAGACGTTCGTCCGCTCCTGCGGCAACTGCTCAAGTCAGTACAAGCGCACGGTCAATGTGACCAACACCGAGATCACCGCACCCGGCGGTGTCATCGGTGGCATCAACACCAACTACGGCGACTCACTGACCCTGCGCGGTATCACCATCGTCGGGGACAGCAGCAAGAAGATCGTGCCGTGCCAGAAGTACATCGGGAACAACACCGGCGCCGAGCCGACGAAGAACGGCTCCGACGCGGACGGCACGTACTGCAAGTACAGCGCCTCCGATCTGACCTACAGGTGAGGGGCCGCCGGTGAGCACTGACAGGTGAGCCGAGCGCGCGCCTGCCCGTCTCCGCCCCGCGCCGCACCGCCTCGTCGATACGCGAGGCGGTGCGGCCCGGGGTCCGGGCGGCGGCCCGTGGGCGTCTTTGACGAGTACGCGTACGGCGCGCTGCGCCCGCGACCGCGCGCACACTGTCATCATCGCCTATGCGGCCGGTATCGCCCGGTATCGGCGGATCGGAGGGACGCGCCGGATGGATACGATCACCAACTGGCTCGGCGGCCTCTCCGGCCCCGTGGTCTACACCGTGGTCGGCGCGCTCGTGTTCTGCGAGGACGCCCTCTTCTTCGGTTTCGTGCTCCCCGGTGAGACAGCCGCCGTACTGGGCGGGCTGCTGGCCGCCCAGGGCGAGGTGTCGGTGTGGTGGCTGACGGTGGTCGTGGTGGTCGCCGCGATCCTCGGCGACAGCACCGGCTACGCGGTGAGCCGCCACTTCGGCGACCGGATCCTGTCGGCCCGGAGCCTGCGCAGGCGCCAGGAGCATGTCGAACGGGCGCGCGAGATGATCCGGGTGCGCGGCGCCTCGGCGGTGTTCCTGGCCCGCTTCATCGCCTTCCTCCGCGCGCTGATGCCGGCGCTGGCGGGGCTCTCGGACATGCCGTACCGGAGGTTCCTGCTGTTCAACGCGCTGGGCGGGCTGTGCTGGGGCGTGAGCTGTACGGCGGTCGGCTACTTCGCCGGGGCCGCGTTCACCAGGATCGAGTCACAGGTGGGGAAGATCGCCGGGGCCGTGATCGCCGGGGTGGTCGTCCTCGCGCTGGCCGTATGGGCGTACCGACGCCACCACCGCCGGACACACCCACCACACCACTGACGGGGAACGGCCCTGGACCGTCTCCGTCCCCCGCCCCGCGCCCCGCGCCCCGCGTCAACGGCCCTGCTCCGCCTTGACGTTGGCGGGAAGCGACGGGGCCCGAGCCATCGCGCTCGCGGCCGGCTCGGTCCGGCTACGCGTCGCGCCTGTGCGGCAGCAGGCCGCCGACCAGCAGCGCGGCCGCGGCCCACGCCGCGAGCACGCCCAGGCCGGCCCATGGGCCGATGGGGAGTCCGTCCAGATGGACGGTGGCCTGGACCGCGAGTCCGGCGGTCATGGGCGCGATCTGCTGGAGGTGGCGCTGCCACTCCGGGTCGTGGACCACCTGGGTGACGACCGGGAAGAGGTACAGCAGCCCGAGCACGATCCCGATGGCGGTCGCCGCCTCCCGTACCGCCGTCGCCACGCCGAGGCCGGTCAGGGCGATCAGGGCGAGGTAGAGGACCGAGCCCACGGCCGCGCGCAGGGTCGGGCCGTCGGCCAGGGACAGCGGGGCATAGCCGTGTGCCTCGGTGAATCCGTTGCCGGGCAGGATGTGGCGGCCGACGAGGAGGGAGGCCAGGACGGCAGCCGCCCCGGAGGCGAGGACGACCGTGGTGAGGACCGTCGCCTTGGCGGTGAGGACGGTGAGCCGGTTCGGCACCGCCGTGAGCGTGGTGCGGATCATCCCGGTGCCGTACTCGCCGCTGACTGCCAGCACCGCGAAGACGGCGATGACCGCCTGCCCGACGGTGACGCCGGTCAGGGCGAGCTTGACGGCGTCCTGGCCGCACCCCGTGTCCGGGCACTTCACCGCCTTGGCGGTGCCGCAGCCCACGGCCACGGTCAGCGCGACGGCGAGCAGGAGCAGCCTCCCCGTTTCCCCCGCGGTGCGCGGCTTCGTCCACTCCCACTCCGCGCGCAGGGCGCGGCCGAAGTCCCCTCGCCACGCGCCGTCCGCCGTGCCCGTGAGTCGTGCGCCGCTCAGGAGACTCATACGTCCCTCCCGCGCAGCCGCTGGAGAGTTTCCTCGTCCTGGCTCGCAGTCGGCACGGCGAGTTCACCGACCGGGCGCGCCTCGCCCTCGGCCAACTCGCGCTGACCGCCCTGACGGGACGGGCGAAGGACATCGCGGCCAAGGGCCTGACCGTGCGCGAGAACCGGATCGACGGCTCCGCGTGGGTGTGGGGCAGCCGGACGCTGCTGCGTCGCGTGGCCGACAACGTGGTCGACAACGCGATCGCGCACAACGACCCCGTGGGCTGGATCAGTGTCGCGGTACGGGCTGAAGGAGACGACGCGGGCGCGGTGTTCCTCGTCGTCGAGTCCAGCGGACCGGTCCTCGACCAGCGGCGAGTGACGGTTCGCGCGGCCGTTCCGCCGCCTTGGCGCCGACCGGACCGGCACCGGCCGGGGCAGCGGCCTCGGCCTCTCCATCGTCGCGGCCATCACCGAGGCCCACCATGGCACGCTGGACCTGTACGCCCGCCCCGACGGCGGCCCGCGCGTCACCATCGCGCTCCCCCGTACGGACATCGGGGCGACGGCGGAGACCCGCGACACGGAGAGGGGCGTGGCGCGTTGAGAGTCCTGGTGATCGAGGACACCCGCCCCCTCGCCGACGTCATCGCCGAGGGACTGCGCGACCAGGGCATGGCCGTGGACGTGGCCCACGACGGGCTCGACGCCTCGGCCAAACTGGACGTCAATCCGTACGACGTCGTGGTGCTCGACCGCGACCTGCCAGGCATCCACGGCGACACCCTCTGCCAGATGATCACCGAGCGGGACGGCCGCGTGATGGTCCTGATGCTGACCGCCGCCGACTCACCCGGCGACCGTGTCAGCGGCCTGACCCTGGGCGCCGACGACTACCTCGCCAAGCCCTTCCACTTTCCCGAACTCGTCCTGCGCATCCGCGCCCTGGCCCGCCGCCGCCCCGCCGCCCGATCCCGCACCCTGCGCACGGCGGGCATCGAACTCGGCCCGATACGCCGCACCGCCGACCGCGACGGCCGCCAACTCGACCTCTCCGTCAAGGAGTTCGCGGTACTGGAAGCCCTCCTGGACGCGAGCCCCGCCTTCCTCAGCACGGAGGACCTCCTCGAACAGGTCTGGGACGAACACGCCGACCCGTTCACCAACACCGTCACAGTGACCATCAGCCGCCTGCGCCGCAAACTCTGCGAGCCCCCGGTCATCGCCACCACACCCGGCGTGGGATACCGGATCACCGACCCGGCCGTCCCACCCGGCTGAGCGGCCGCGGGCGCGGCGTGCCGCTCGTGTCAGACGAGGAACTCGGCGAGTGGGAAGGAGCGATGGCGACGTGGTGGAACCAGATAGTTCTGCCGGTGGGTCGTGTGCAGCACCGAGTTGATGCCGGCGTGGGGGCTGCGCGGTGCGACAGGGAGTGTCTTGTCGGGATAGTGGCCGTCCATCGAGAGCCGAACGAGATTGAAGATCGCGGTCGTCGGCTGGAACTGGATGAAGTGCAACCCGGCCGCCGGCTTCTTGCTGTAGTGGTCTGCCGTCGGATCGGAGGTGTAGTGGAATGGATTGTCCAGCGTGTCGAAGTCGCCGCGCACGGGGATGGTCGTCCCCGTGGGGTACGCCTTCCCGTAGTTGCTGGTCATCGCCGATGTGGTGCTGTCCACCTCCGACATGCTCCCCGTGTGGCCGTAGGCGTGGTACCGCTGAACGCCTTTCGCCACTTCGGCCTCGCTTTGACCGGGCGGCTGGAGGGCGAGCGTACCCGGCGCGGGCGCGGGCGAGAGGCCGGGATGGAGCATCGCCTGGACGCGATCCGCGTACTGGGGGAAGTTCTTGTCGTACCAGGTCACCAGATCCTGGAACAGGTGCGAGAGATGCATGGTGGTGCCCTGTTTGAAGTAACCGTTGGGCCACTGATCGGTGAAACCGGGCAGGGTCTCCAGGTTGGCGATGACGCCGGGGCCCATATTCGAGTCCAGAGTGGTGGCGAAGCCGAGGAATCCCTGAGCCTGTCGGGGAATGGACTGTGCGCCGGGGATATCGGCCGCGAGCGCCAGCTTGCTCGGCAGGCCCTGCTGCCCGTAGAAACCGCCCCCGGAGAAGCCCTGGCGAATGCTCGTCACCTTGAACAGGCTGCCCGCCTGGTCGCCTCCATGCCCGAAGATGGCGTTCATGGCTTCCGCGATATTGGCGAGCGAGTCACTGCGGAGGAGCACGGCCACGTCATTCTGTTCCAAGCGGACCGGCCCGAAGCCGGACGGGGGCTCGTCGCTGGGGAACGTCATGGCCTCCTGCAGCGCGTATACGGTACGTCCCTGCGTCTTGGAGGTCTTCACATCGACCGGCAGATACGCCGGGTAAGTCGTTCCCGCCTTGAAGAAGCCCGATGTCCTGCCCAGGGTCGGGACGTAGTGGTGGAAGTAGGGAAGTCCCCAGGCGATCGTGGTGCCCACGCCTGTGGGAGTGAGCGGGAATTGGCGTTCCAGCCCCAGGAGCGCGGACTCAAGATGGTGCTGCGCCTCCTGCAACGCCTTGGCGTTCGCCGGCACATTCAGCCTTGCCGTAATGACGTGGTCGTGCAGGGCCGGCACCCGGACCGCGATCGTTCCCTTGCTGCTCTTCACGCCCGAGCCATCGACCATCACCACCTGCTCGTTCTGCAGGATGTACTGTTCCTGGATGGGCCGGCTGTCGGCGACAGTGGGCCTGTCCGGCGGTTTTACCATGGCGTCGATCATCTTGTAGATGCCGGCGGATGCCAGAGCGGCACCGAAGGTTCCCGCTGTCCCTTGAATAAGGCGTCGCCTGTTCAAGTTCCCGCGTGGTCGTCCCGCACGCACATTTTCGTTGCCATCTGTCATGGAAACGTATTCCTTCACTGTGGAGTGGGTGTCCGCCATCACCCGGCATCGGAGTTCCGACCCGCTCGAACGACTGGGCTCGAATGACCGGGATTGACCTTCCTGCCACTCACGCGCTCGGAAAGGTGAGGGGCTGAAACAGAAGGTGCGGACCAGGTGAGTGCGCCGCCGGTGAGGACCGTCGCCCGATGACGGCGGGAATGCCGGCTGGTTGCCCTCGTCATCACCTTCGGTGTCGCGATATAACCACACAGGGCCTGGGCCATTGAAGCCAACACGCGGCCCGGGTCATCGCAGCCGGCGCCGATCCGGTGCGGTGGATATCCGCTACCCGAGGTTCCCCCGGCATACGGAAGACATGGTCAGCGGATCGAGGATCAGGCGTTGTGCCGGCTTCCTGTCGACAGCAGTCCGTCGACCACCAGAGACGCCAACCGCTCAGCCGTGGCGATTCGTTCCTGCAGCGACATGGACTCCGGGCGGCCGAGGCGCTGGGCGAGAGGCAGTTGCACCAGACCGGACGCGGGACTGACGAGCGCGAAAAAGAGCATGTCGATGGGGACCGGTGCCATGCGTCCCGATGCGATGAGGGCCTCGACGCTTGGGGTGATCAGAGCCAGCGTGGGTGCGACGTAGCGCTCGTAGAGGTAGTCCAGCCGCTCGGTATCGCGGGAGAACTCGTCCACGCACAGCTGCCCCAGGCAGGGTGTGTCCACCGAAGTACGGTAGAAGTCGGTGATGAGCCGACGGAGCCGTTCGGCGTCGTCGGCGTCGGGGGCGGCCTGGCCCAGCCGGCTCATCTGCGAGCCGAGCGCGAAATCGACGACGGCGCGCCAGAACGCGGCCTTCGAGCCGTACCGGTCGTTGATGAAGTTGTGACTGACTCCCAGCCGCCTGGCGAGCTCACGGGCCGACGTACGGTCGTAGCCCAGCTCCGCGAACGTCTCCAGTCCGCGCAGCAGGATGTCGCGCTCCTCCGGCACCGCCGGCATGTCCGCGCCCCGGGGGCCCGGCCGCCGGGGTGGCGACGCCGACCTGGCAGTCACGGTCCTCCCTCGGTTCCGCTCCGACATCACTCGTCCAGCAGCCGCGCGGGGGCACCCGTCGCGCCCATCGGGCCGTGGGCGGATTACCGCGACCGGGCCCGGGGGACGCGACACAGCCCGCGCGAATCCGACTTGACGCCCGTCAGGCTACCGCAACCGCACCGCAGCGGCACCGGATCAGCCGTCACGCACGGCACACGCGGGTCGAGCCTGTCACCTCCCGCGGAAGTCATCCCCGCACTAGCGGGCACTCCACTTGACGGGTGTCAGAACAGCAGTACTCTGACAGGTGTCAGATCATCGGGATGAGCGAATCGGCGGTGCTCGACATCACTCGTTGACGCCCCCTTTCCGCACCGAGCCGCATGTCAGGCGGCCCCGGGCCGGTCCGGCCTCCGGTATCCGGCGTTTCCCTGCCCGTTGTTCCGTTCGGCCCTGCGCCGAGCGGCCTGTGAAGCGGAGGCGAGCACATCATGCCGAGCGCAGAACCAAACACCGTCGTCCCGGAGCGGATGGTCGATCTGGAGACGGCGCGTGCCGCCCACGGCGGCCGGATCGATCAGCTGGCGCGGAAGCTCATGGTCGGCGATCCCCTGGCGGACGCTGTCATCGCCGAGCTGGACCGGCTCGGCAAGGAGGGGCGCCGGCTGCTCAACGCGGGGCTCACCGACGGTCTGGAGAGTCTGGGCCCACACCCTCCCGCCGCCATCGCGGCGTTGCTGCGGCAGGTGGAGGCCGTTCCTTCGTGGGTGGACCCCGCGATGCTGAGCCGTGGGGAAAGGGCGACCATCTCCGTACCCCCGCTGTGGTTCCAGCTGTGCGGGATGAGCAGTGCGCTGGTGCACACGTACTCCTCTCCGGCCATCGCCCGGCTGCTGGTCCAGACCGGCAAGCTGACCACCATGGCGCCGCGGCGTCTGGTGGAGACGGGCATGTGGGTGCGGCAGGCCACCGCACCGGGCGGCCTCCTGCGGGGGGCTCCTGGCTACATCGCCACCGTGCAGGTCCGGCTGCTGCACGCCCGGATGCGGATGGCCGCGCTCCAGCACGGCTGGGACAGCGCGGAGTGGGGCACACCGATCAGTCAGGTGGACGTGGCCCGCACCTGGCTGGATTTCACACTGACACCCTTCCACGCCCTGGCCACCGCGGGGATCGAGCTGACCGGGGCCGAGGACCGGGATCTGTACGCGTATTGGTCCTACGTGGCCCATCTGCTGGGGCTGGAGGAGAGCTTCTACGCCGAGGCCGTCGACGCGAGGAGCGCCCGGGTACTGCTGGACCTCCTGGACTCCACCACGGCACCGCCCGACGACAACTCCCGTGCGCTGACGACCGCGATGATCGGCGCGCAGGTCGACGCCCTGGCCGGAGGCCCCAGGCCGCTGATGCCAAGGCCCGCGCTGGAAGACCTCATCCACGGCCTGCTGCGGCGGTCTTTCGGTGACGCGCTGGCCGACAGTCTGGGCATTCCCGTATCGAGTGCGACCCCGTTCCTCCCGCTGCTGGCGCTCGTCAACAGTCAGTCCCGGCGGTGGCAGACCCTGACGGCCGACTCCGCCGAGCAGGCCCGGCGGGAAAACGCCGCGGGACCGTCCCAGGACGCGGTGGCCGCCCTGGTCCCCGGCGGACCTGCCTATCACCGGCATCTGCACGGTGACACCGCCGACCCTGCGGCCTGACCCACCGGCGTGCGCCTGCCCCGGCGCACACACCGCGGCCCTCGCTCCATCCGCCCCCTCGCTCAGAGGAGTTTGTCCAGGGTGACGGGAAGGTCCCGGACGCGTGTGCCGGTGGTGTGGAGAACGGCGTTCGCGATCGCCCCGGCCGCCCCCGGTGCCCCCCGACGCCCAGCCCATGACCGTGGTCGGCGAGATCGGGACGGTAGCGACGAGGGGACCGGTCCTCGAACGGACCGATCCCCTCCGACCTGGTCATTCGCGTACCAGGGACACCGTGGTGGCTCAGCGGCCCTGGAGCGCCTTGACGTTGTTCCCGAAGGTCCAGCCCTTCGACCCGTCCCAGTTGAGCGACCAGGTCATCAGGCCCTTCAGCCCGTTGCCGTAGGTGTTCCAGGCCTGCGAGACCAGGTTCGGCGCCATATAGCCGCCACCGGCGCCCGGCTGGGCCGGGAGTCCCGGCACCTGCTTGTCGTAGGGGACCTTGATCGTGGTGCCCTGGACGACCAGGCCCCTGTTCAGGCAGTCCGTCTGCGCGGTGAACCCCTGGACCGTGCCGGCGGAGTACGAGTCGCCGGAGCATCCGTACATGCTGCCGTTGTAGTACTGCATGTTGAGCCACCAGAGGCGGCCGTTGTCGGCGTACTTCTTCACGATGGGCAGGTACGCGCCCCAGATCGAGCCGTACACCACACTGCCCCCGGTGACATACGCCGTCTCGGGCGCCATCGTCAGGCCGAAGTTCGAGGGCATCCGGGCCAGTACGCCGTCGATGATGCGGATGAGGTTGGACTGCGAGGCCGACAGTGTGTTGATGTTGCCACTGCCGACGAGCCCGGTCTCGATGTCGATGTCGATGCCGTCGAAGTTGTACTTCTTCAGGATCGGTACCACAGTCGCGATGAACCGGTCGGCGACGGCGCTGGAGCTGAGATCGATCCCGGCCGCCGCTCCGCCGATGGACATCAGGGTCGTGAGACCGGAGGCCTTGGCCTGGCACATCTCGGCCGGGGTCGCGACCTTCACGGTCGCGTCCATGCCGTCCTCCCACAGGACGGTGCCGTCCGAGCGTATGACCGGGAACGCCGCGTTGATCACGTTGTAACCGTGTTCGCGGATACGGGAGTCCGTGATCGGGATCCAGCCGAGCGGCGGATGTACGCCGTTCGCCGCGCCGTCCCAGTTCTCCCAGTACCCCTGGAGCACCTTGCCGGTGGGTTTCGACTTGACCGCACAGGTGTCGGCGGCCGGCGCCGCGCCGGGCGCCGCCGCGGCGACCAGCGTCTGCATGACGAAGGCCATGGCGAGGCCGACCCCCAGCACGCGCGATATTCGGCGGATCATGCTGTGCCCCTTCCGACCATGCCCGCCCGCGACCGCGTCGGTGCGGCGGACCGGGAACGTACGCCGGGTAGTTGGGGGAACCGTAGAGTGGTCCAGACCTACCGTCAATAGGTCTGGACCAACCGGCCGCCGTGGGCGCGCGGCCGGGTCACAGGCGCCGGCCGGCCCCCGCGGTGTGACCGGGCGCGGAGACGCGGATCTTGGACTGGCCGTGCGGTCGCTTCTCCCAGTCGTCCATGAAGCCGGCGGCGAGCCCGTGCGCGCGGGCCAGGGCGATCAAGGTCTCCGTACGGTAGTAGAAGTCCTCGCGCAGCACCTGGTGTTCGGCGCCCTCCGTGCGGTCGAAGGTGAAGTCGAAGAACCCGCCGGGCGCCAGGATGCGGCCCACGTGCGCGAGACACTCGTCGATGACCTCGATCGGTGAGTGCGAGAAGACGCTGTGCGCGTGGACCACATCGAAGTGCTCCTGGGGCAGGAAGTCCAGGGACAGGTTCTCGGTGATGGTGAGATGCGGAAGCTTGTCCTGGAGGTGGTAGGTCGTGAGGGTCCGCTTGGCCGCGATGAGGATGTCGGGCGAGATGTCGATGCCGTAGTAGTTTCCGGCGTCCAGGTAGTCGATGAAGCGCCAGCCGGCGCGCAGATTGCCGCAGCCGATGTCCAGCATGCGGTGGCGCGGGCTCAGACCGTGTTCGGCGAGATAGCCGAACTGCATCTCGCCGAGCGCCAGCCAGCGTTCATGGGTCCGGCTGCCGACGGCCGCCTCGGGGTTGCGGCTGGTGTCGGAGGCCATCACCGCGCGGTAGTAGTCGACGTGGCCGGGGTGCTTGTGGCTCAGCCACTTGTCCCGCAGGGAGCGTCGTACGTACGGGGCGATGCGAGCGGGGTTGCGCAGGGCGTAGCCGACGCGGTGGGAGAGGGCGGAGCGGTCGGCGGTCAGGGACGCCTCGGTCTTCTTCGGCATTGCGGTGTCTTTCGTGAGAGATGCGGAGGGACAGGAGCGGAGGGAAAAGGGCGGACGGGGGTAGGGAGTTGGCCCGGGAGAGGGTGCGCGGGCGAGAGGAATGGGTGAGGTGCGGGGGCGCGGGGCGGATGCGTGCCGGATACGAGAGCGGCAGACGGGCGGGCGCGGGCTCAGATCATCGACGGCGCCCGTTCGCGCTCGCGGTGACCACCACCCCGTTCTCATGGGCGAAGATCGCCGCCTGGGTGCGGTCCCGCAGGCCCAGCTTCACGAGCATCTTGCTGACATGCGTTTTGACGGTGGATTCGGTGACGAACAGATGGCCGGCGATCTCCCCGTTCGACAGACCCTGCGCGATCAGTGCCAGGACCTCCGTCTCCCGTTCCGTCAGGCCGGCGACGCCGGTCCTGGCCGGGGGGCGCGGGCCGGTGCCGATGCCGGTGGTGGTGTGGTGCAGGCGGGTGAACTCCGTGATCAGCCGACGGGTGGCGGAGGGAGCGAGCAGCGAGTCGCCCGCGGCCACCACCCGTATGCCTTCGGCGAGTTGGCGTGCCGAGGCGTCCTTCAGCAGGAATCCGCTCGCTCCGGCACAGAGCGCCTCGTAGACGTACTCGTCCAGGTCGTAGGTGGTGAGGATCAACACCTTGGTGTCGGGTGTCCTGGCGGTGATCTCGTAGGTGGCCTCCAGACCGTCCATCTCGGGCATCCGGACGTCCATGAGGACGACATCCGGGCGGAGTTCATCGACTTTGACGAGGGCCTCGCGGCCGTCCGCCGCGGCGCCGACGATCTCGATCCCCGGTTGCGCCGCCAACACGACGGAGAACCCCTCACGCACGATGATCTGGTCGTCCACGACCAGGACCCGCACAGCCGGCCGCTCAGACATCCTGGTTCCCGTTCCCGTTGTTCCCGTTCCCGTTGTTCCCGTTCCCGTTGTTCCCGTTCCCGTTGTTCCCGTTCCCGATCTCGTTCCCGATCTCTTTCCCGTCGGCGGGCGGCACATCGGGCAGGAACGCGCTGACCTCGAAGCCGCCCCCGGCGGTCCGCCGTGCCGTCAGTCGTCCTTCGAGCATGGCGACTCTTTCGCGCATGCCGAGGAGTCCGTGTCCGGCTCCGGGCGATGCCCCGGCCTGCTGCGTGGCGGATCCGTTGACCACACGCACACCGAGACCGGTCGCCACGTAGGAGAGCTCCACGCGGACCTCCGCGCCGGGTGCGTGACGCATGGCGTTGCTCAGCGCTTCCTGGACGATCCGGTAGGCCGACAGCTCGACGCCGGGGGCCAGTTCACGTACGTTCCCGGTGACCGTCTTCGCCACCGGCGCCCCCGAGACGCGCACCGCGTCGATCAGCCGGCCCAGGCCGGAGAGGGTGGGCTGTGGGGGCAGGGCCCGCCCGGCGAGCCCGTTGTGCGGTGTGTCCGCGCGGATGACGCCCAGGACGCGGCGCAGTTCGGCGAGGGCGGCGACGGCGTTCCCGCGTACCGCCGCGAGCGCCTCCGCGAGTTCGGGCGGCGGGTCCTGCACCCGGTACTGTGCCGCCTCGGCCTGGATCGCGACGGCCGACATGTGATGCGCGACGACATCGTGGAGCTCCCTGGCGATGGTCGTACGCTCCTCCAGCCGGGCGCGGCGGCCCCGCTCGTCCTCGGCGGCCGACGCCTGTTCCGAGGCCCGCGCGCCGGCCCGCGACCAGCCGCTCAGCAGCACGGCGACGACCAGTGCGATACCGAAGGCGAGACGCGAATCCCGGAGGCCGTCGCCCGTGAGCGCTCCGAACTCGACGAAGACGACCGCGCTGATCAGCCACATCCACACCGCCGCCCAGGGCCGCAGCCGCAGTGTGCACACCACCAGTACCAGCGGGCCGGTCACGAACAGGACGGACGGCCGCAGGTCGCCGAGGCCCGTCAGATCGACCGTCGCGGCCAGGCACGAGAGCAGGGTCAGCCACCAGGCCGCCACCGGCATCAGCAGCGTCAGCGCGACGGGGATCCCCACCAGCAGGCCTGCCGCCATTCCGGTGAAGGGGGACACCCAGGACCGCGCCGCCATGGCCAGGACCGCGACGGCGCACACCGCCAGGTGGGGTGCCCAGCGGACGGCGTCGCGCAGGCCCCGCGGCAGCGGGCGCCGGGCGCGGTCGAGTGCGGGCGACTCGGAGAGCGCCGGCAGGGGCCGCCGGGCGAGGGCGTGGCGGACGAGGTCGTCGCGCAGCGCGGTGAACGCCGCCGCCGCGATCTGTCTCGCGGCCGCCCGCCCCGTAGCGGCCCGCCCCCAGGCGGCCTGCCCCACAGCGGCCTGCCCCACAGCGGCCTGCCCCACAGCGCTCGGCGCACCGCCGGTGGTGTCGCGCACTAGGTCCGCCGTCCGGGAAGAGTGATGGATCGAAAGCTCATGGGACGACAGTAGAAAGCGCGGAGGGTCGCTGACATCCCTCGCTGGTCCCGTCCATGGAACTCGGTCTTACGAGCTACGGAGGCGGTACTTGAGTACAGGGCAGGGTGGGGGCCTGAGCGGGGGCTTGGCCGCGGGAACGAGCACGGGACGGGCTTCCCAGCGCCCTATGAGCCTCTCGTCCGGGCGTCGAATGCCCTGATGTCGACAGCCGCCACATCCCGGGCCGGGACGTCCAGGGCCGGGACGGGACGCCGCTCGACGACGCCTTCGGCGGGGATGCCGCGCCAGCTCGTGCCCGGTGTGAGGTGCTCGCCCTTCATGAGCAGCGAGAGCGCGCCGAGCCGGACGTCCTCGCCGACGACGGAGTCGTAGAGCACCACCGCGCGGGTTCCGACACTCGCGCCGTCCTCGACCGTGACCCGCGACATCTTCATGACGCGGTCCTCGAAGAGATGGGTCTGCAGCGACACGCGCAGACCGATCGCGGCGTTGTCCCCGATGTCGACGAGGTCGAACTCCGTGAGGAAGGTGGTGCCGATCCAGGTGCCTCGTCCGACGCGCGCCCCGAACCGGCGCAGGATCACCGGCAGATACGGCGTTCCGGTCAGGAAGCCCACCCCGGCCGGTACCGCCGCCGCCTCGAAAAGTCCGGTGACGAACTCGGTGCGGCGTACGAACAGACTCCACAGCGGTTCGACCCGGGGCCGGTAGACCCCGATCACCACCCGCTTGACCGCCGCGCAGTACGAGATCACCAGGAGGCTCGCGACCATCACGAGGACCGGCGCCACGAGCACGGGGACCAGCAGGCCGGGCCGCCGGGTCACCCAGGACAGCGCCAGCAGGTACAGGTAGGCGCTCATGGCCAGTACCGAAGCGGGCATCGTGATGCGGAAGAACTCGATGCCCAGGCGCTGGAGTACGGCCTTGCGGGCCGGCCGGAACGTCAGTTCCTCGGGGAACGATCCGCTGCTCTGGCGCACCGGCAGACGGATCGCGGGCGAGCCCAGCCAGGTGGTGCCGTCGGCCACGTCACCCTGCGGCGGGACCGTACCCACGCCGATCAGGGAGCCGGGTCCGGTCCGCGTTCCGGCCAGCAGGAGCGCGGAGTTGCCGATGAACGCGCGCTCCCCGACCTCGGTGGGGCCGAACGCGACCTGGCCGGCCGCGAAGGTGGCACCGCCGACGTTGGCCAGGTCCGCGACGAAGCTGCCGTCGCGGAGGGTGAGCAGGTCCGGGTCGATGTGCGAGACGGTCGAGACCTCGGCGCCCCGGCCGATGCGCGCGCCGAGCAGTTTGAGCCAGGGCACGGTGTAGAGGGTGGCGTACAGCGAGTTGGTGAAGGTGAGGCTGATCTCCAGCAGCTTGTCGGACACCCACTTGCGTACGCCGAGCGCGGAGCGCACCGGATGGACACCTACCGGCACTCTCGGCAGGACCAGCCGCTTGCCCAGGGCGACCACACAGCAGACGGTGACCACGAACACCGGACCCGACAGCGCGGTGGCGACGAGACCGGCCGCGATGCCCCAGGTCAGCGTCGCCCACCAGAACAGCGCGATCCCCGGCACGGTCGCCGCCAGCGCGGCGGTCTCCAGCAGCACCAGCCCGGCGAGCGCGGCGGCGAGATGGCGCGGTCTCCATCCGTCCGTACTCCGGCGGGCACGCATCATGGCCTCGGCTCCGGGGGCGAGCGCGTCCACCGGGCGCGGCGGCGATCCGGCCCGGCGCGCGCCGGCGGGAATGGCTTCGTCCTGGCCGATGACGGACTGTTCGCCGAGGCCGGCGCCCGCTCCCATCCGTGAGCCGGGTTCGAGGACGGCGTTGGCACCCACGAAGGCGTGCGGCCCGATCTCGATGGGGGCGACCGTCACCCAGCCGTCCGCCACCCGCCACGGACTGACGGACACGCCGTAGCCGATCGAGGTGTCACCGCCGATCCGCAGCATGGCGGGCAGTGTGATCGTGCCGGTGGCGATGGTGGTACGGGGTCCGATGCGCGCGCCCAGCAGCCGCAGATAGGCGGCCATCATGGGCGAGCCGCTGAGCACCGGCAGCGGGCCGAGGCTCAGCAGCAGATTCACCGCCCAGAGCCGTACGTAGACCGAGCCCCACAGCGGATAGCGGCCCGGCCGGATACCCGCCGACAGCGGGCGGACGAGCGCGACCGGTACAAGCCAGCGCACGACCAGATAGCCGAGGTACACGCCGATCGTCGTCTGTGCCGACGCGGCGACCGAGATCCGGCCGCCGTGCCGGCTGTACACGTACGCCACCGGCAGGCCGAGCATGAGCAGCAGCAGGTAGATCACACCCGCCTGGACCGCTCCGGCGCCCCGGATACGGCCGCTGGTGTGCCGGATCGGGGCGGGGCGGGGCGGCGCGGACAGCTGCCCGGTGTTCTTCGTCGCGCTCAGCCGGGCGGCGAGGCCGCGTACGGTCGGATGGGCGTAGAGGTCGCGCAGCGCGGTGTTCGCGCCGATGTCCCGGCCGCGCAGCGCCGATACGACCCGGGCCGCCAGGAGTGAGTGGCCGCCGAGGTCGGTGAAGAAGTCCGCCTCGGCCGACAGCGCCTCGGGTTCGATCCCGAGTACCTCGGCCCAGGCGTCCCGTACCCGCGTCTCCAGCTCGCCTTCGACCGCGACCAGCCGGCCGCCGCCCACCAGCCGCCGGCCGGTCGGGGCGGGCAGCCGCTTACGGTCCACCTTGCCGCTGGCCATGGCGGGGAGGGCGGGGAGGATGTCCAGGAAGGACGGCACCATGTACGCGGGGAGTCTGCGCCGCAGCGTCTCGTGCACCCGGGTGATCAGGGCGTCCTCGTCTTCCACGCGGCCGGGCGCACGGACCACGTAGGCGCACAGTTCACCGCCTCCGCCGCCGCTTCCCCCACCGTCTCCCCCACCCCGTCCCTCGTCGGCGCCACGGTCCGGTGCGGGCGTCAGCGCGGTGACCGCCTCGGCCACGCCGGGATCCTCCAGCAGGACGCTGTCGATCTCGCCGAGATCCACCCGGTATCCCCGGATCTTCACCTCGTCATCGGCCCGGCCCAGGAACTCGACCTCCCCGTCCCGGGTCATCCGGCCGAGGTCCCCGGTGCGGTAGAGCCTGCTGCCCCGGGGGGCCAGCGGATGCTCGACGAACCGGTCGGCGGTCAGCTCCGGCCGCCCGATGTAGCCGTCGGCGACGCCGGGGCCGCCGATGCAGATCTCACCGATCTCGCCGTCGGCCACGGGCCTGAGCCGCTCGTCGAGCAGCACGACCGAGTAGGTCGGCAGCGGCTTCCCGATCGTCACCGCCTTGCCCGGCGTCAGTTCCGCCCAGGTCGCGGTGACGGTGGCCTCGGTCGGGCCGTAGGTGTTGAGCATGCGCCGCCCCGGCCTGCTCCACCGCTCGACGAGCTGACCGGGGCAGGCCTCACCGCCGACGACGATGCTGCGGAGATACGGCAGTTCCGGCGGGATCGTCTCCAGCAGCGTCGGCACGCAGTACAGCATCGTGATCCGCCGGGTGTGCAGGAACTCGCCCAGTTCCGCGCCGAGATGACCGGCGCCGTCCGGACCCGCGACGAGCGTCGCGCCGACCGACCAGGTCGGCCAGATCTCCTCGATGGAGAAGTCGAAGGAGAGCGTCATGCCCTGGTACACGCGGTCGTCCGGCCGCACGTCATAGAGCTTGGGCACGACATCGAGGAAGTTGCAGATGCTCGACTGCGCGACCCTCACCCCCTTGGGCCTGCCGCTCGACCCGGAGGTGTACATGATGTACGCGGCGGGGCGACCGTTCCCGGGGCCCGGCTCGGGCCGGTCCTGGGGCGGCCGGCCGGTGGGTGCGCCGGCGATGTCGCGACCGTACGGGTCCAACTCGACCACCCGGCACGGGAGACCGCCCACGGCGGGTGCGAGCGCGGACGTGGTCAGCACCAGATCGACGGCGGCGTCCTCCATGATGAAGGCGAGCCGGTCAGGAGGGGACGCCGGATCGACCGGCACGAACACCGCACCGGCCTTTCCCACGCCGAGCAGGGACACGTACATCTCGACCGACCGCGGTACCAGGATCGCGACCCGGGACCCCGGGCCCGTCCCGAGACCGCGGAGGAAGTGCGCGAGCTGGTTGGCGCGCGTGTCGAGTTCGGCGTAGGTGAGCGCGTGGTGCGCGCACTCAAGTGCCGTGGCGGTGGGGGTACGGTCGCAGGCGGCCTCGAAGAGGCGGTGCAGGCGCCGGTCCGCCCCTCCCGACGGCGTTCCACGCGCGGAATCGAGCAATCTCATGACGTCTGTCCTTCATCGCGGCGCACTGCGGGACTGCGGAGGTGAGATACCGAATCCCGGGATGTCATACGACGGGAGAGCCACCAGCCCGGACCTGGGTCGCGGTCGCGCCCCGGTCCGGCGAATCGTTCGATCCAGCGATCGATCAAGCCGCTCCATCAGTGAAACGGCATCCGCTCACTTCGGCATCCCGAGCCGGCGGCGGTCCGGGCGCGGTGCGCTCACGTCGGCTCCGGCCGGCCGAAGAGGACGTCGTACCCCGGCGGGAGCTGGAGGAGGATCCGGCGCATCAGTTCGTCGCCCGCGGCGTCGGACACCACGCTCAGGACGGCTCCGACGTCCCACTTCGCGGTCTCCTCGTTGGCCCCCTCGATCCAGGCGGCGGTGGCCCGTGCGAACCGCTCCGGGGTGAGCGGTTCGGCGGCCGGGAGCGGGTCGAGGAGCACCAGGGCGCACGCCTCCGGCAGCCGGGCGGCCAGCTCGGCCCTCTCGGTGCCCACCACGTGGGCGCCCAGCAGGGCCAGCACGACCCGGACCGCCCGTTCGGCTTCCTGCGGCGTGGAGTACTCACCGCGCTCCTGGACCGCGGCCAGGAACACGTCCCACCGCATCACCATGGCGGCCGCACCTCCTCCTCAGCGCTTGCCCGGACGGGACCGACGAGACCGACAGGACCAGCAGGACCAGCAGGACCAGCGGGACCAGCGGGACCAGCGGGAAGACCGCGGCGACGGGAGGACCGCGGCTCAGACCGGGCGCGCCCGGACGGACGCCTTGAGATCCTGGTGCCCGCCACTGGCGACCATCCGTACCTCGTCCTGGTCGCTGATCTCCGCCAGGACGATGCCGGTCTCGTCCGCGTACAGCGCGTGCCCGCCCGGCCCCAGCCGATCCGTACGGTGCACCACCACGACATCCTCGTCGTCCGGATCACTCGCGGGCGCGTCCGGGTACGCGAAGACCAGCCTGTACGTATCCGAGATTCCCATGCGGCCTCCTGGGACAGCTCACCTCTCGCGGGGAGCGGTGCCTGAGCGGTGCCTCGTGGCATCGGGAGCCCGTACTCACGACGAGCCGGACCTCACCACCGGCGGGCCCTTTCTCTGATGTAACCAAACGGACCCCCCGGCCGCATCCCGGCGCGGCTCGGCCAGGGCATCCGCCGTCGTCCCGTCGTCCCTACTGGGCGGCCCCGCGGCCAACTCCGCGATCGCGCGTGCTCACCGGCACGCGGCCGGGGCCCTGTGGAGGGGCCCCGGCCGGCGGACCGGACGCCGTGACTCCGGCCGGTCACGCGGCGGACCGGGCCGGATCAGTCACTCAACCGGCCCCGGTATCCGACGGGCCCCTCGCCGGGGAACTGCGCGGTTCCCTCGAAGCGGTCGCCGCCGTCGAAGAAGGTCACCGACCCATTCCCCTGATCGCCGCTCCACGTGACCGTCGTCCCCGCTCCCGGACGCCCGTCCGCGGGGACGACCTCGTCGCGGTTCCTGATGCTGAGTTCCAGCGGCGAATCCTCCTGCCAGCCGCCGCCACCGGTGTGAATCTCCGTGTCGTACGTGGCCATGGTTTCTCCCTCCCTGTGCGACGCGCGGGCCACCGGGGGCCTCGCGCACCCCTAAGCTCGCCCGTCCGCACGGGGCCCAACCACCAGGCGGCGGAGCCGCCCGCCAAACCACCCCTGCGAGGTATCACCCCCGGCCGCCGGCGACGGGAGCCCGAGACCGGACGGTTACAACCGAGGACACCCGCACATACACTTGCGTCCGCCGGAATCCCCGTTGACCTGGGACAACGCGTCCCGTGGCCGGTCGGGCCAGTGAGGAGCGCTCTGCGTGTTCTATTACGTGCTGAAATATGTACTGCTGGGGCCCCTGCTGCGGCTGCTCTTCCGGCCCCGGATCGAGGGGCTTGAGCACATACCGGCCGACGGTGCCGCGATCATCGCGGGCAACCATCTGTCGTTCTCCGATCACTTCCTGATGCCGGCCATCCTCAAGCGGCGCATCACCTTCCTCGCCAAGGCCGAGTACTTCACCGGCCCCGGGCTGAAGGGGCGGCTGACGGCCTTCTTCTTCCGCGGTGCCGGGCAGATCCCGGTGGACCGGTCGGGGAAGGAGGCGGGGCAGGCGGCGATCCGGGAGGGGCTCGGAGTACTGGCCAAGGACGAGTTGCTGGGGATCTACCCGGAGGGCACCCGCTCGCACGACGGCCGGCTCTACAAGGGCAAGGTCGGGGTCGCCGTGATGGCGATCAGGGCGCAGGTGCCGGTGGTGCCGTGTGCCATGGTCGGCACCTTCGAGATCCAGCCGCCCGGCCAGGTCGTCCCGCGGATCAGGCGGGTGACGATCCGGTTCGGTGAGCCGATGGAGTTCGCGCGCTACGCGGGTCTGGAGAACGAGAAGGCGGCGGTCCGCGCGGTCACCGACGAGATCATGTACGCGATCCTCGGGCTCTCCGGGCAGGAGTACGTCGACCGTTACGCGGCCGACGTGAAGGCGGAGCAGGCGAAGGCGGAGCAGACCGGGAAGTTCCCGAGGCTGCGTCGCTGAGAGCGGATTCGCGACCGGCGAACTCCTCTGGGCACGAGGATTCTTGTGCCTCTAGCGTCCCCCGTATGACCAGGGGACACGTAGTGGTGATCGGTGCGACAGGACAGACGGGGCGGGTAGCCGTGCGGGCGCTCGCCGAGGACGGCTGGGAGGTGCGCGCGGCCTCGCTCGGCGGTGGCCGGGACGCGCACTGGCCGGAGGAGGTACGGGCGGTACGGCTGGACCGCGAGGATGACGCGGCGCTGGCCGCCGTGATCGGCGACGGCTGCGATGTGGTCGTGGACATGGTCGCGTTCGGGCGGGCCCACGCCCGCCAGCTGACGGGGCTCGCCGGCCGGATCGGCTCGGCGGTCGTCCTCTCCAGCGGCGCGGTGTACGAGGACGGCCGGGGCCGGGGCTTCGACACGCAGAACGAACCCGACGGCGGCCCGCACTATCCCGTACCGATACTCGAGACACAGCGGACGGTGGCTCCCGGCGAGGCGACGTACGGTACGCGAAAGGTGCTGCTGGAGCCCGCGTTGCTGGCGGCCGGTGAGGCGCTGCCCGTGACGCTGCTGCGGGCGGGCGCGATCCATGGCCCGTACTGCCGCACCCCGCGTGAGCTGTACTTCGTCAAACGACTGCTGGACGGCCGCCGGCGACGCGTGCTGGCGTACGGCGGCCGGAGCCGGTTCCATCCCGTCCATGTCGCCAATCTCGCCGAGCTGATCAGGCTGGCGGCGGCGCGCCCCGGCTCTCGCGTACTCAACGCCGCCGATCCGGGGGCACCGACCGTCGCGGAGATCGGCGCGGCGATCGACACGGCGCTGGGCCGCGAGACCGAGACTGTGCTGATCGACGGGGCGTCGGAGGACGGCGTCGGGGATACCCCCTGGACCATGGAGCATCCCGTGGTCTACGACATGGCCGCCGCCGAGCGGGAGTTGGGGTACCGGCCGGTCACGGGCTACGCCGAGTCCCTGCCCGGGACCGTCGCCTGGCTCACCGGCCGGCTGCGCGGCCGGGACTGGGCGGAGGCATTCCCCCAGATGGTCCTGGCTTACGGACGGGACGGCCTCTTCGACTACGCGGCGGAGGACGCCTGGCTGGCGCGGTACGACCGGGAAGCCGGGTCGTAGCCACGTCGCGGCCGGTCCGGGGACGGCTCGGGGGCACGGCCAGGACATGGCGGACGGGGGCGACCGGTGAGCCCGGCCACCCCCGTCCCGGGTGCTTACGGCTTGGGCGTGGCGTGCGGGGCGCACGTCACATCGGCGCTGTCCAGCGCCCCCGTCAGCAGATAGGACTTCACCCGGTCGTTGATGCACGGGTTCTGCAGATTCGTGATGCCGTGCGAACCGGCGTCGCGCTCGGTGATCAGACGCGATCCCTTGAAGCGCTTGTGCAGCTCGACGGCGCCCTCGTACGGCGTGGCGGCGTCCCGCGTGGACTGCGCGATCAGCACGGGAGGCAGCCCCTTGCCGGTCCTGACCTCCACCGGGGTCTGCTGCTTGGCGCTCCAGGTGGCGCACGGCAGGTTCATCCAGGCGTTGGACCAGGTGAGGAACGGGTGGTCGCGGTGGAGCCGGGTGTTGTCCCGGTCCCACTGCTTCCAGCTCGTGGGCCACTTGGCGTCGGCGCACTCGACGGCGGTGTAGACCGCGTTGCCGTTCTCGGACTGGGCGTTGCCCGCGGTGTCGGACATGTCGGGGGCGGCCGCGTCGATCAGCGCCTGGGTGTCACCGGCGAGGTACTTGCTCCAGACCGTGGCGACGGGCACCCAGCTGGAGTCGTAGTACGGAGCGCTCTGGAAGAGGCCGAGCAGCTCGGCCGGTCCCACGACACCGCCGATGGGGTTCTTCTTGGCGGCGGCGCGGAGCGTGTCCCACTGCTTCTCGACCTGGGCGGCGGTGGTCCCGATGTGGAAGGACGCGTCGTTCTTGGCGACCCACTCCATCCAGTCCTGGAAACGGGATTCGAAGGCGACGTCCTGGTCCAGGTTGGCCTGGTACCAGATCTTCTCCTTCGACGGGTTGACCACACTGTCGACGACCATGCGGCGCACATGCGACGGGAAGAGCGTGCCGTAGACCGCGCCGAGGTACGTGCCGTAGGAGACGCCGACGTAGTTGAGCTTCTTGTCGCCGAGCGCGGCCCGGATGACATCCAGGTCACGCGCGGTGTTCGGCGTCGTCATCTGCGGCAGCATCCAGCCGCTGCGCTCCTGGCAGCCGTCCGCGTACTCGGCGGCCAGCTTGCGCTGGGCGCGCTTGTCGGCCTCGCTGTCGGGGACCGGGTCGAGCTTCGGCGCCTTGACGAACTCCTGCGGGTCGACGCAGGAGATGGGCGTGGAGTGGCCCACCCCGCGCGGGTCGAACCCGACGAAGTCGTAGGCCTTGGCGGCGTCGGCCCAGATCGCGTTCTTGGTGACGACGCGGCGCGGGAACGCCATGCCGGAGCCGCCGGGACCGCCCGGGTTGTAGACCAGGGAACCCTGGCGCTCCTGCTTGGTCCCGGTGTTGCCGATCCGGTCGACGGCGATCTTGATCTGCCGTCCGTCGGGCTTCGTGTAGTCGAGCGGGACGCTCACCCAGCCACACTGGATGGGCTTCGCCAGTGCCCAGTCGGCCGGGCAGTCCTGCCAGTCGATGCCCTTCTTCGCGGCACGCTCGGCGGCGACCGTGGCGCCGTACGCCGCCGGGTCACCGTGGTGGCGGCCGTCCGCGGTCGCCGCCGGCGCGGCTATCGCGCCCGCTATGAGCGTTCCCGTGAGCAGCGTGCCGGCCGAGCCGAGCACTGCGGTGCGTCTCAAGTGGAACCTCCCCCTCCGTGGTGCGCTGCCTGCCTGCGACAACGCGTTCGATTGGACTCCCCGGGATCCTTTCGTCTGTGTGGTCGCCGAGAACAGGCCACCCGGCCATTTCTTTACCGAACCAATAACCGGTAGGCGCGGTCCCGCTCAGCGGTACGCGGAAACGGATCCATGGGTCGTACGCGCCCGCAGCACCTCATCCAGGACCCGCCGCAGCCGCAGGGCGTCCGGGGCGACCGCCGTGACGAGCACCGCGGGTCCAGCGAGCGGGGTGAGTACGGCGGTGTCGCCCAGCATGCGCGGTTCCACCGGCTTCTCCTCGAACTCCGGCCCCGCGAGGAGGAGTTGCCCGACGGCCCGATAACCGCCGAGGACCGCTCCGCCGTCCCAGCCGCCGGCCGCGCCGGGTCCGTGGGCGAGTTCCTGGTCGAGCAGCGGACGGCCGGCGCGGTGGACGGTGAGCCGGGTCAGGAGTGTGCCGGGGTCTTCGCCGTGCCGGCCGAGGATCTGCTCGTCGCGCAGCACCAGCCGGGCGGTGGCGGCGAGGTCGACGCGGGTACGCATCCGCAGATCGCTGCCGTATGCCGAGATGAGCTGCTCCGGGAGCCAGAGCAGCTCCGCGCCCTCCCCCACGGTCAGCCGCACGTCATAGCGGGCGGGGTCGGCGGCGCGTCCGGGCAGCGCGACGGTCGCCGCCGTCGCGTCCACGGTGAGCCGCGCGCCGTCCCGTACGTCGGCCTCGATCGCGAGCCGGTCGCCGCCGAGCGGCGCGCTCATGGCGCCGACGACGGTGACCCGGGCGCCCGCCCCGGTGGCGCGGGTGCGGCGCAGCGCCAGCGGTCCCTCACCGGTCAGTACGGGAAGTCCGGCGGGGGTCGCGACGATACGGGCGGTCGCGTGGACGCTCACGCGGTCCGGACGGCGAGCCTGGACGTTCACGCGGTCCAGGCGGCGAGCCGCGCCAGCACCCAGTCCGTGACCGGCGCCACGCCGTCCTCGCCCCTCAGCGAGGTGAGGGCGACGGGCAGGTCGCCGCGCTGCTCCTTGGCGTCGCGGGCCATCCGGCCGAGGTCGGAGCCTACGTACGGCGCGAGATCCGTCTTGTTGATCACGAGCAGATCGGCGGTGGTGACACCGGGCCCGCCCTTGCGCGGGATGTCGTCGCCGCCCGCCACGTCGATGACGAAGATCTGCGCGTCCACGAGGCCCTTGGAGAAGGTCGCGGTGAGATTGTCGCCGCCGGACTCGACGAGGATCAGGTCGAGGGGGCCCACGGCGTCCTCCAGATCCTCGACGGCTTCCAGGTTGGCGGAGATGTCGTCGCGGATCGCGGTGTGCGGGCAGGCGCCGGTCTCGACCGCCTGGATGCGCTCGGGGGGCAGCACCGCGTGCCGGAGCAGGAACTCCGCGTCCTCGCGCGTGTAGATGTCGTTGGTGACGACGGCGAGCGACAGCCGGTCACGCAGGGTGCGGCAGAGCGCCGCGACGGTCGCGGTCTTGCCGGAGCCGACGGGTCCGCCGAGGCCGATACGGAGAGCGCGCCGCCTGCCGTCGGGGCGCAGGGCGTCGGCGCTGACGGCGGCCGGGCCCGAGTGGCTGTGGTCGAGATGCATGGTGCGGCTCCTGTCGGGGCGGTACGGGAATCCGGGCGATGGCGGAATGCGGGCGGATACGGCAAGGGAGGCAGGGGCTCGGGTACGGGCTCGGGTACGGGCTCGCGTACGGGAACGAGAACGCGGGGCCGGGAGGCGGGTCTCACGAGGCGAACAGCCGCACCGGCCACCCCGCGTGCGCCTCCGCGGTGATGTCGAGCAGCGGGGCCGAGCCGGCGGGCAGCGCGTCGAGCCCCTCCCGCGCCGCCCGTCCCGCCAGCTCCGCGGCCCGCGCGGCGACCCGGTCCAGTTCCGGCGCGAGCCGGGCGAGGACGGCGGTGGCCTCGAAGGGGTCGAGGCTGAGCAGCCGTACGGCCGCGGTCGCGGGGCCGCTGACCGTTTCGTACCCCGCGCAGTACGCGGCGTCCTCGGGGCCGAGCCCGGCGGAGCGCGCGGTGAGGCCGAGGACGACGGGCTGGTGCGCGCCGCGCGGCCGGGCGGCGGCGAGCGCGTCCAGTTCACCGCTGGGCCAGGTGGCGCGGGCGGCGCGCATCAGCTGCCGTCCGAGCTTGCGCGCGGTCGCCCGGAGCGCGGGTGAGGGCGTGCGGGCGTCGGCGGCCTCGTCGAGTTCCAGCGGGTCGAGGCCCCCGGCCGCCGCGGCGGCGAGGGCCGCCGCGGTCAGGCCGGTGGTGTGCAGCCGGCCCCGGCAGAACGCGGCCAGGCTGGGGGCGTCGTGGATCCGCCCCGCCCTGACGGCCGGTTCGGCCCCGCCCGAGTGGGCGTGACCGCCGGCGGGGAACCGGCCGTCGGCGAGCACGAGCAGTGCGGCGCGGTTCATCAGAACAGGAAGTAACGCTGGGCCAGCGGGAGTTCGGCGGCAGGCGCGGGTTCCACCGGCTCGCCGTCGATGGTCACCGTGAACGTGTCGGCGTCGACCTCGACGCGCGGCAGCGCGGCGTTCTCCCGCATGTCCGCCTTGGTGATCCCCCGGGTGTTGCCGATCGGCGCGAACCTCTTGGCCAGGCCGAGACGTTCGGGCAGCCCGTCCTCGATCGCCGCCTCCGCGACGAAGTTGACCGAGCCGGCGGCCGCCGCGCGGCCCAGCGCGCCGAACATCGGTCGCGGCAGCACTGGTTGCGGGGTGGGGATGGAGGCGTTGGCGTCGCCCATCTGCGCGTAGGCGATCTGCCCGCCCTTGAGGACGAGTTGCGGCTTGACACCGAAGAACGCCGGGTCCCAGAGCACCAGATCGGCGAGTTTGCCCGTCTCGACGGAACCGATCTCCCGGTCGAGTCCCTGCGCGACCGCCGGGTTGATGGTGTATTTGGCGACATAGCGACGGGCCCGGTGGTTGTCGGCGCGGCCGTCGCCGGGCAGTGCGCCACGGCGCTTCTTCATCACGTGCGCGGTCTGCCAGGTACGCATGATCACCTCACCGACACGTCCCATGGCCTGGGCGTCGGAGGAGATGATCGAGATGGCTCCGAGGTCGTGCAGGATGTCCTCGGCCGCGATGGTGGAGGGCCGGATACGGGACTCCGCGAAGGCGAGGTCCTCGGGCACGGCCGGGTTGAGGTGGTGGCAGACCATCAGCATGTCGAGGTGTTCCTCGATGGTGTTGACGGTGTGCGGCCGGGTCGGGTTGGTCGAGCTGGGCAGGACGTACGGCTCGCTGACCACGGTGATGATGTCGGGCGCGTGCCCGCCGCCCGCGCCCTCGGTGTGGTACGCGTGAATGGTGCGGCCCGCGATGGCGGCGAGGGTGTCGCCGACGAAGCCCGCCTCGTTCAACGTATCGGTGTGGATGGCGAGTTGTGCGCCGGACTCCTCGCACACCCGCAGACAGGCGTCGATGACCGCGGGGGTGGCGCCCCAGTCCTCGTGGATCTTGAAGCCCAGCGCTCCGCCGCGCAGCTGGGCGCGCATCGAGTCCTGGGACATCGTGTTGCCCTTGCCGAGCAGCCCGATATTGACGGGGAAGGTCTCCAACGCCTCGAACATCCGGGCGAGATGCCAGGCTCCGGGGGTGACGGTGGTGGCCTTGGTGCCCTCGGCGGGTCCTGTGCCACCGCCGACGAGTGTGGTGACTCCGCTCGCCAGCGCCTGGTCGACGATGGTCGGCGAGATGAAGTGGACGTGCGCGTCGATCGCGCCGGCGGTGACGATCTTCCCGTTGCCCGCGATGACCTCGGTCTCGGGGCCGATGACCAGCTCGGGATGGACGCCGTCCATGGTGTCCGGGTTGCCGGCCTTGCCGATTCCGGTGATCCGGCCGTCCCGTACGCCGATGTCCGCCTTGACGATGCCCCAGTGGTCGATGATCAGAGCGCCGGTGATCACGGTGTCGGGCGCGCCCTCGGCCCGGGTCGTACGGGACTGGCCCATCGACTCGCGGATCACCTTGCCGCCGCCGAACACCGCCTCGTCCCCGGCGAGCCCCGGGCCGCCGGAGCGGTCCTCCTCGATCTCGACGAGCAGATCGGTGTCGGCGAGACGGATCCGGTCGCCGGTCGTGGGGCCGAACAGATCGGCGTACCCGGCGCGGGACAGCTCAGTCATCGAGGGGACCTCCGGTCTCTCCCCGCAGGCCCGGCACGACGCGCAGACCGGTGAGGGGTACGAGTACGACATCGACGGGGATGCCGGGTTCGAAGCGCACGGCGGTGCCGGCGGCGATGTGCAGCCGCTTGCCGCGCGCGGCGGCCCGGTCGAACTCCAGACCCGGGTTGGCCTCGGCGAAGTGGTAGTGGGAGCCGACCTGGACCGGCCGGTCGGCGGTGTTGAGAACGGTGAGCGCGGTGACCTCGCGGCCCTCGTTGAGGGCGATCGGCCCGTCGCCGTACAGGATCTCTCCGGGAATCATCGGCGGCGCTCCCCCGTCAGACGATCGGGTCATGGACGGTGACGAGCTTCGTGCCGTCCGGGAAGGTGGCCTCCACCTGGACGTCGTGGATCATCTCGGGGATGCCTTCCATGACATCGTCCCGGCCGAGCACCGTGCGCCCCGAGGCCATGAGTTCGGCGACGGTACGGCCGTCCCTGGCGCCTTCGAGGATGTGCGAGGTGATCAGGGCGACCGCCTCGGGATGGTTGAGCCGCAGTCCGCGCTCCCTGCGCCTGGCCGCCACGTCGGCGGCCACATGGATGAGCAGACGCTCCTGCTCGTGCGGGGTCAGTTGCACGCTTCCACCTCATCGTCTCCGGCCCGGTGACGGCCGGGCGCAGCGGAACCCTAGCCAACGTCAACACTCTGTTGAACTGTGATCCGGGTGGTCACAGCCAGGCATTGCACGTTAGGGCGGAAGTTTTTCCAACGCGTTAACTGATCTTTTGCCGACCCGTGGACGTCAGGGCACGCAACCCGTTCCCCGCCACCTGGATGGGCGCTTCCCCGGAGAGGACCGGGTCGTATACGGAGCCGTGGCCGTCACCCCGCCGCGGGGACGCGGTCTCACCTGCCAGGGCCCGGAGGGTGGTCACCGCCCTCCGGGCCCTGGTGGTCACGCCGGTGCTCCGCCGCGATCCCGAACCGCCGCCGCTCGCCGGAGGCCGACGGTACGGACCCGATGGCCGAGACGGAACTGATCACCTGCTCCCCGGCTGCCTCCGGCTCGCTTTCGAGCCGCTCCAGGTCGGCGGCGGAGACCAGCGCGACCAGCGGCTTCCCGTGCCGGGTCACCACCACGCGCTCACCGCCGTAGACAACGCGGTTGATCAGATCGGCGAGCTCTGCCCGGGCTTGCGTCACCGGAATCTCGTAGGCCATGTCCCCCAGCTTAAGAGGACGACACGCCAGGGGCTTTCGGTCGGCTCATGGCGTCCGGTGGCGGGTCCCACGCTCCGGGAGCGGTCACTGCTCCGCGAAATAGGCGCGCAGGACACGGGGCTGGAGCGCGTAGCGCCGTTTGAACGACGGGTTGCGCCGGCCCAGCTCGACCCAGTCCCGGCCCGATGCCCAGGCCTCCCGCATCACATGGGCGTAGGACACGTAGAACGGACTGAACCCGGGAGTGTCCTTCTGCGCGTAGCCGACTGCCCAGTAGTGGAGCCGGGTGTCGTCGGTGAGGATGAGCGCGGAGGCGATCATCCGGCCGTCGACGCGGAGTTCCACGGCCCGGACGCAGTCGCCCAGTTCCCGCACGAAGTCCTGGAAGAGACCGGGCCGGTAGTAGTCGGCGTTGCCGAACTTGGCGGCGGTGGCGCGGGCCAGCCGTACGAAGCCGTCCAGGTCGGCCTCGCCCACGTCGACCGTGCAGGCGCCGACTCCCGCTTTCTCCGCCGCGCGCAGATCGCGCCTGAGGTTCTGCCTGGCCTTGCCGCTGAGGGCACGGGTCAGGTAGTCGTCGAACCCCGCGTACCGGTCCAGGGGCAGTCCCCATCCCACATCGATGTCGACCCCGGTGAATCCGGCGCCGGCCAGCTGGGCGTCCAGCGGGCCGGCGGCGTCCGCGTTGACGATGCCGCACAGGCCCGCGCCCCACTCGGACGCGAGGTCCCGCAGCGCGGTGACGGCGCACTCGGCGGCGGACCGGCTTCGGGGGCCGGGCCGCACCGGCAGCACGGTGTCGTAGCAGTGCCAGGCGTGACTGAGCAGCGCGGTCCGGCCGGCCGCGTGGGGGTAGTGCTCCGCAATCACCCGCATCGGGTCGACATCGCGTTGCAGATAGGCCGGCAGGGCCGCGTGCGCCCGCCCCGACCCGTCCTCCACCAGGAGGTACGCGGTACGCAGGACCGGGTGCAGCGGATGCTTCTCGAAGGCGCGCAGGAACGCGCGCCGGTAGAAGGCGGGGGCGCGGGCCGCCGCCATCAGGTCGTCCCACCTCTCGTCGACGTCGTCGATCGAGGTGTGGACACGCACGGTGTAGTCCATGACGGCCCCCTCAGTCCCGCGGGACCCAGTCGAGGATCACTTTGCCCGCGTGCCCTTCGGCGGCGGTCGCGAAGGCCTTCTCGTAGTCCTCCGCGGCGAAGTGGTCCGTGATGACGAACGACGGGTCCATGCCCTGGTCGAGCAAGTCGGCCATGGCGTACCAGGTGTCGAAGACCCGGCGCCCGCTGATCCCCTGGATGGTCAGCATGCGCAGGGAGATGTCCGCCCAGTCCGTGGGTACGTCCTCGTCGGGCAGGCCGAGGGCGGCGATCCGGCCGCCGTGGGCCATGGCGCCGATCAGATCGCCGAGGGCGGACGGACTGCCGGACATCTCGAAGCCGACGTCGAACCCCTGTTCAAGGCCGAGCGCGGCGGGGTCGATGGGTCCCTCACCGGCGTCGATGACGGGATCGGCGCCGGCCCGGTGAGCGAGGTCCAGCCGGAAGGGGCTGAGATCGCTGGCGGCGACGAGACGCGCGCCCCGGTGCCGGGCGACCGCCGCGGCCATGGCACCGATCGGCCCCGCTCCCGTGACCAGGACCGTCCGGTCACGGACGGGGAAGGCGTCGGCGACATGAACGGCGTTGCCGAAGGCGTCGAACATAGCGGCGACGTCCAGGGAGACACCGGGCCGGTGCACCCAGACGCTCCGCGCGGGCACGACCACGTATTCGGCGAACGCGCCGTCGCGCTGGACTCCCAGGCCCTGTACCGCGTCGCACAGGTGCTGCCGCCCGGCCCGGCAGTTGGCGCAGGTGTCGCACGTCACATGGCCTTCGGCGCTGACCAGTTGGCCGGGCAGCAGACCCCCGACGCCGGCCCCGGCCGCCACGATCTCGCCGACGAACTCGTGGCCGATGACCCGTGGTGTCGTCACCGTCCGCGTCGCCCACGGCGTCCCCTTGAGAATGTGCAGGTCCGTGCCGCAGATGCCGGTGCGCAGCACCCGGACGAGGACGTCGTGACGTCCCGGCTCCGGAGTGGGTACGTCGGTGTAGTCCAGCCCTTCCCCGGGCCCGTTCTTGACGAGTGCCCTCATCGCGCACCCGCCGAACCGGCGCCGTCGGCCATCCGGCCCTTGAGCGCGTCCAGCGGTACGGCGACGCGCTGGTCGTTCTTGTCCACGAGCCACTGGTCGATGTCCAGCAGCCACCAGCGGTGGACTTCGAGCACATAGAAGCGGCGCGGTCCGTCGCCCCTGAACTCGTCCAGCGGCAGCCGCCACTGGCGGCGGACCTCCTCGTCCGGGAAGTTCCGCTCGTAGTACCAGGCGCTGAGTTCTTCGAGTTCGTCCGGTCCCACCGGCCGCGCGGTGCCGGTGAACTGCGCGCCGTCCAGCCCGAAACCGGGCAGCGCGGTCAGATAGATGGAGCCGGATATCCGCGGGTCGGCCTCGATGTCGCGGGAGTGCCGGGCCCGGCGCAGCGAGTACCACAGCAGCCGCAGCGGATCGCGGAGCGGTACGTAGTTGACGGTGGAGGCCCAGGTCCCGTCGGGGCCGTGGGTGGCCAGGGTGGTGAAGCGGCCGTTCTCGATGAGGAAGCCGCTGCGTTCGGTGAGTTGGGGCAGGGGTGTCATGACGGCTGGTACTCCTTGTAGGTGTCGAGGATCGCGGCGTGCGGCGCGGACAGGTAGGGCGCCCAGAATTCGGGCGGTCCGGCGGCAGAGGGCGCCAGGCGATGCGACTGCCACCGCACGGGACCGAAGCCGGCTTCCCGCAGCGCCTTCTCCAGGGTCGTCACGCTCCAGTAGCGGGCGGTGACGCGGATGTCGTGCGCGGCGAAGGACAGCGCGAGTTCCACCGGGGAGCCGTCCGCGGGGGACTCGCCCGTGCGCAGCCGGAATCCGTAGCGTTCGTAGTGGCCGGGGTCGTGGTGGGCTTCGGGGTGGATGGGCAGGGTGACGAACCTCCCGCCCGGCCGCAGCGCGCCCGCGGCGGTCCGGCAGAGGCCCACGAGTTCCTGGTACGTGGTGGCGTACGGGAGTACGTACACGCCGATGACCAGGTCGAAGCCGCCCTCCAGTGCGGCGGGCAGGTCGCCGTCGAGGTAGCGGATGCCCAGGGGCTCCGCGGACTCCTGCGCGCGGGCGTGGTCGATCATGCCGCCGGACTCGTCGAGCCCCACGACCAGCGCGGTGCCGCTCCGCGCCAGCGCCCGGCTGTAGACACCGCTTCCGCAGCCCAGGTCCAGGACCTTGAGCCGCGAGAGGTCGCCCAACAGCCCGAACACGCTGGGGAATTCGAGGTCGCGGCGGAACGGCAGCCGCGAGAAGTCGTCGTAGATCCTGGCCAGTTCGTCGAATTGCGTCACCGAGGGCTCTCTTTCCGTGTCGGTCGCGGGTACGTGGGTGGTGGCCATCGGGCCTCCTCGGGGATGGTGCGGAGAGGAATCGGGCCATACTTGTCCCGGGCACCGGGATCGGGATGAAACGCCGCGAGACCGGGAATATCTCCAACAGTTACCCATCGGCCCACCCCCGAGCGCGGTCCGCCGTGATCGATGCGTGCACGCGTTGAACGCTTGTGCCATCGCGCACCCGACGGAATCGAACGAGGCACACCGGGCACGTCCTGAGGAGAACAGGGGGCCGTGGCCCGCCACCAGCCCAACCGACACCTCGCCCGCCTGCTCAACGAGGCCCGCTGGAACCCGGCGGAACTGGCCAGGACCATCAACGAACTGGGCGCGGCTCAGGGGCTGCGCCTGCGCTACGACCGCACCTCGGTCGCCCATTGGCTGACCGGATCCCGCCCCCGGCCTCCCATACCCGACCTGGTCGCCTCGGCGTTCAGCCGCCGCTGCGGACGGCTCGTCACGACGCGGGAGACCGGCCTCGCGCGGGGTCCGCAGGCGACCGAGGATCCACTCCTGGCCGACCAGGACGTCCTGGGCAGCGCCCTGGACCAGCTGGCCGCCCTGACGCACGCCGACATCGACCCCGCGCGCCGGGCCGCGCTCGCCGGCTCCGCCTATGACCTGGGGACCCCCGCCGCGACCCTCTGGAGCCCCGGGCGGCCCGCCGTCCCGTCACCGGCACACACCGCGGGCCCCCGGGCCACCCCGGCGGACGTCCAGCGCCTGCGCTGGATGGTCCATATCTTCGCGGACCTCATGGAACGCCACGGCGGAGCCCACGCGCGTACCGCCCTGACCGCCTATCTGACCGACGACACGAGCCGTCTCCTCGCCGCTCCCGCCCGTCCCTCCCTGCGCCGGGAGTTGTTGAGCGGTGCGGGGCAACTCACCCATCTGCTCGCCCGTATGAGCATGGACGCGGGCCATCCGAGCCTCGCCCAGCGTTACTTCACGGCGGCGCTGGAACTCGCCCGCGAAGCCGACGACCGCGGCCTCTTCGCGACCACCCTGCGCGCCATGAGTACTCAGGCCCTGCACCTCGGGTTCGAGGAGCACGCCGGAGATCTCGCGGACGCGGCCGTCAACACCGCCGGCCGGCGCGCCGACCCGGCTCTCCGGGCCTTCGTCCTGAGCCAGCGCGCGCTCACCCACGCCCGCGCGCGGCGCCGCCGTGAGGCCGTCAGGGATCTCACGGCGGCGGAGACGCAGCACGACCGCGCGACCGGCCTGCCGGGACCGTTCACCCACTACCCCCGGCCCGGACTCGACTACCAGCACGGCAGGACCCTGATCGCCCTGGGGGACACCGCGGGGGCGACGCGGCTCTTCACCGGCGCGGCCGAGGCCCGTGCCGAGGACCGCCACAGATCAAGCGCCCTCACCCGGGCGCGGCTCGCCGACACGCTCCTGACCCTCGGTCACCTGGAGGAGTCCTGTGCCCAGTGGCACGTCTTCCTCGACCACTACCCGAGTCTGCGGTCGGCCCCCGCCGACCAGGCGCTCAGACGTCTGCGCGGATCTCTGAACGGATTCCGGAGCCGGCCGTACGCCGCCGCCGTGCTCCACCGCGCCCGGGGCCTCACCGCCCCGCCGTCGCATCTCTGAGCGGTGCCTGTCCGGTCGGGGCGTATCCGATCGGGGCGGCCCTGACCGGGGCGTCCGCAACGGGCTGAAAGCAAAAGGATCGTCCATGCCCGAGGTGTAGCGCCACGCCGCCACCGGCGGACCGCCGGAGCGGGCGAGGCGCGGAGAGTGCACCCGCAGAATCGCTTCCTGTCTGCTCCATTCGACCGAACGCGCCCACGGCGAAAGCCTCTTGCTCCGGATCTCCCGGCAGATCCCGCACCTCACGTTCTGTACGTCCTGTACATTTTCTACGGAGCCCGCGAGAACCGCGAGACGCGCGTACGAGGAGAGGCACGCCATGAACCGTCCGTCAGCCCGCCACGTCCTGCCCGAGTTCACCGAGCGGACATCCAACGGGACCCGCACCCTCGACCCTTACTCCAAGCTCCTCGAAGAGCGGATCATCCTCCTCGGCACGCCGGTCGACGACACCGCGGCCAACGATGTGATCGCGCAGCTCATCCACCTCGAATACGCCGCGCCCGAACGGGACATCTCGCTCTACATCAACTCGCCCGGCGGGTCGATCAGCGCCATGTCCGCGATCTACGACACGATGCGGATCGTCACCTGCGACGTGGAGACCGTCTGCCTCGGACAGGCGGTCTCGACCGCTGCCGTACTGCTGGCCGCGGGCGCGCCGGGCAAGCGGCTGGCGCTGCCCGGCGCGCGGCTCGTCCTCCGGCAGCCCGGCATCGAGGAGCCGGTCCAGGGCCGGCCGTCCGACCTGGAGATCCACGCGCGGGAGATGCTCCGACTGCGGTCGCTGCTCACGTCCATGCTGGTGCGTCACACCGGGCAGAGCACCGAGCGGATCACCGAGGACATCGAGCGCGACACGTTCTTCGACGCGCCGGCCGCCCAGGCGTACGGACTGCTCGATCACGTCGTCAGGAACCGCAGGACGTCCCTCGACACGCCGCGCGATCCCTTCGGCGGGCGGTGAACGCCGGTGCCGGCACGGCGAGTCGTTCCCAGATGGGCGGCGTCCATACGGGAACGACTCGCACGTTCGGCGTATGAACTGTCCGGACGCGTGCGGGGTCCCAAGTTGCGCGAAGCGACCGGATGAGCCAGGCGCCGCGAACTCCCTTGCAGGTACGGCCCTCATCGGGGCTCATGCCGTCGGCGTGACACACCCCTTCGCCACCCTTTTGGGTCATCCGTGATGAACTTCACATATCGTCGTTTCGTCTCGGATATCCACCTGTTCCTGCGTCAAGATCCGTGGGACGACAAGCCCCCGCCACCGCGGCGGGGCGGTCCGGGCGGACGCCGAGTCCTGCCGCCGCAACCGGATGCCTGGTCGACAGGAGTGGATCGGCAGGAGTGGAGGACCCAGGCAGAACGGGACGACGCCCGGTGTGGTCGTCCCTCGGGGTGAAGTCGTGAGAGCGGCCGGGCAACTTCGCCAGCCCGAACCCGACAGGTCATCCTTCACAGGCGGCTGACGAAGGGTTGCGCATGACCGCGCAGACGAATGTCCCGTCTCTGCTCTCCAGGACCGGTGCGGTTTCGGTCCTCACACTCGCCGCGCTCGGCGGCACGATGCTCGTGCCCGGCGCCACGTCCGAGGCCGAGGCCGCCACGCGCGCGGTCAACGCCCTCAAGATCGCCGCCTCGAAGAAGGGCTCTCCGTACCGGTGGGGTGCCACGGGGCCCCATCGCTTCGACTGCTCCGGGCTGACGCTCTACTCGTTCAAGAAGGCCGGCAAGCAGCTCCCCCGTACGGCCCAGCAGCAGTACAACTCGTCCCGCCATATCTCCCCCTCCGAACGGCGCAAGGGCGACCTGGTGTTCTTCCACTGGGGCAACAGCGTCTACCACGTCGGGATCTATGCCGGCCGGGGGAGGATCTGGCACTCGCCCAAGACCGGGGCGCTGGTGCGGCTGGAGCGGATCTGGTCGCGGAGCGTCCTGTACGGCCGGGTGAACTGACCCCGGCCGCGGCACCGGCCCTCGCGCCACCACAGCCCCCTGACGCGGCGACGCCGGCGACATGCCGGAGGGGGCCGTCCCCGCCCCGGGCGGGGACGGCCCGGGATCCGGTCCCCGGCCGGCCGGTCTCAGCTCACGTCAGCCGCCACCGGGACCGTCCACGGCAGGACGATCCAGACCGTCTTGCCGCCCTCGGCGGTCGGGGTGACGGAGAGCTGTCCCCCCTGCTCGACCGTGAGCGAGCGGACGATCACCATGCCGCGGCCGTTGTCCTGCTGAACGGCCGCGGGCAGCCGTTGCGGCCAGCGCGGATGGCTGTCGGTGACCCCGACGCGCAGCTGCTCGTCACGTTCGAGCCGGACCTCCACGGTGAACGTGGGTGACTGGCCGAAGGTGTGCTGCACCGCGTTGGTGGCCAGTTCCGAGACGATCAGCCGGACCGTCTCGGCCATGTCCTCCCGCGCCGGCAGCCCCCACTCGGCCAGCAGGTCCACGACGTATCTTCGCGCCGCGGTGACCGAGGCGGGATCGCTCGGCAGGGTGATGGATGCTTCCTGGTGGTCTGCCATGGCGACGCCGTCCCTTTCCCGCCGGGCCTGGCTCCGGCACAGAGCGAATGACTGCGCGGACGGCCTCGGACCGTGCTTCGCGCCAGCCTCCCACTGATCGTGCCGTTCCCAGGGCCGATCCACCGAGATCTGCATATATCTGTCGCTCAAAGCGGTGAACTCTGCAACGCGAGACCGTATTTGGGCGCCGAAAAGATATCTTCTCCGCCGCGGCGCCCGAGGGCGCGACGAACACAGGGCGGGGAGGCAATCATTCATGCGGCATATTCCAGCGGTGCGCCGGCGCAGGCTCGGCGAGGAATTGCGCAAGCTGCGGCAGAGCGCGGGACTGACAAGCGGCCAGACCGCGCGGCTGCTCGGCTGGCATCAGTCGAAGGTCAGCCGGCTGGAGACGGGAGTGAGCGGGGTGAAGGACGAGGATCTGGCCGGACTGCTCGACGCGTTCGGTGTCACCGACGCACAACAACGGCTGCTGCTGGGCGCCTTGGCGGGGACCACCAGCAGCGGCCAGGGGTGGTGGATGGCGTACGGCGGCGTGATCCCGCCACAGTACCGGGACTTCATCAGCCTGGAGTCCCAGGCCCGTACCGCGCGCACGCTGGAGACTTCCGTGGTCCCCGGGCTGCTCCAGACCCCCGCGTACGCCCGTGCCGTGACCCGCGCGGCGCTCGGCGGACTGCCCGCCACGACGGTCGACTCCCTGGTCGAAGTGCGGCTCGCCCGCCAGGAGGTGCTGCGCACCGGCATACCCCTGGAGCTGCACGCCGTACTGGACGAGGCCGTTCTGCGCCGTCAGGTGGGCGGGCCCGGTGTGATGCGGGAGCAGCTGCTGCGGCTCTCGGAGCTGGCCCGTCTTCCGCATGTCTGTCTTCAGGTGCTGCCGTTCACGGCCGGCGGCTATGTAGGACTTACCGGCCCTTTCGTTATCTTCTCATTTCCGCACATCACTGATCTGGATTTGGTCGTTCTCGACCATTTGACGAATAGCCTCTATCTGGAGCGGAAAGAAGACCTTGAGGCGTACTGCGCGGCGTTCGGCACCATGCAGGCGCATGCCCTCTCGACAGAGGATTCATTGGATCTCATCGCCGGGATCGGTGACGGCGGCTAGGGAGCATCATGACCCCCCACCTGACATGTCCATCCGCATGGCATCGCAGCAGCTACAGCACCGGCGCGAACAACTGCGTGGAGTGCGCCCCCAACGCCGTGGGCGGACTGGCCGTACGTGACTCCAAGGAAGTGACCCGACCCCATCTCTCCTTCTCGGCGGACGCGTGGACCTCCTTCGTCTCCGCGCTGCGCGACGGGGCGCCCGCGCACTGACCGCCGGGGCCCGGCCGGCTCAGCTCGCGTCCCCCGGCGCGAGCGCGACGATCGTGTCCACCGCCGTGCCGATCTGCTGATCCGTCAGATCGGCACGCGCGGTGAGCCGGATCCTGGAGATGCCGTCCGGCACCGAGGGCGGACGGAAACACCCCACGGCCAGCCCCGCCGCACGGCACTCCGCGGCCCAGCGCACCGCCGCCTCGGGGGACGGCGCCCGTACGGAGACCACGGCCGCGTCCGGTCGTACGGCCGTCAGGCCCGCCGCCGTCAGCCGCCGGTGCAGGGTACGGGCCACCTCACGCGCCCGGTCCGCCCGCTCGGGCTCCCGGCGCAGCAGCCGCAGACTCTCCAGCGCGCCTCCCACGGCCGCCGGGGCCAGTCCGGTGTCGAAGATGAACGTACGGGCGGCGTTGACGAGATGAGCGACGACCCGCGCCGGGCCGAGTACCGCGCCGCCCTGGCTGCCCAGGGACTTGGAGAGCGTGACGGTGGCCACCACACCGTTGTCGCCGGCGATGCCCGCCGCGTACGGCGTGCCCCGGCCCCCCGCGCCGAGCACCCCCAGTCCGTGCGCGTCATCGACGAGCAGAGCCGCGCCACGGGTACGGCAGACCTCGGCCAGTTCGCCGAGCGGCGCCGCGTCGCCGTCCACGGAGAACACCGCGTCGCTCACCATGAGCGCCCGCCGCCCCGCGTGCGCGTCGAGTGTCTTGCGTACGGCCTCGGGTTCTGCGTGCGGTACGACAACGGTCTCGGCGCGCGAGAGCCGGCAGCCGTCCACGATCGAGGCGTGATTGCCCGCGTCGGACAGCAGCAGCGAGTCGCGGGCCGTGAGCGCGGTGAGGGCGGCCAGATTGGCCGCGTATCCCGAGGAGAGGACGAGCGCGGCCTCGAAGCCGCAGAACGCGGCCAGTTCACCTTCCAGTTCGGCGTGCAACTCGGTGCTGCCCGTGACCAGCCGGGAGCCGGTGGCGCCCGCGCCCCAGCGACGCGCGGCCTCCGCCGCCGCGCCGGTCACCGCGGGGTGGCGGGTGAGCCCCAGATAGTCGTTGCTCGCCAGGTCCAGCAGCCCGGATTCGGCGGGGCGCGGCCGGAGCGTACGGACCAGACCCGACCGTTCGCGGCGGCGCGCCTCGTCATCGGTCCAGTCGAAGGGGTCGCGCTCCATGGTCCGGTCCTTTTGTAGGCGACGCACAGACCTTAGCCGGGCCGCCACGGGGTCCGGGTGTGGTCATACACACACGTCGATCCGATGGTGTTGTGGGATTCCTCCTTTTCCCAGACGTCCTCGGTGGGCAAGGATCAGCACCATGGACCTGCTGAACACGCTGGTGGAGAAGGGCCTGCGGCGCGAGCTGCCGACCCGCGAAGAAGCGCTCGCCGTACTGGCGACCTCCGACGACGAACTGCTCGAAGTGGTGGCCGCGGCCGGGAAGGTGCGCCGTCAGTGGTTCGGGCGGCGGGTGAAGCTCAATTATCTGGTCAATCTGAAGTCCGGGCTGTGCCCCGAGGACTGCTCGTACTGTTCGCAGCGGCTCGGCTCCAAGGCCGAGATCCTCAAGTACACCTGGCTGAAGCCCGACGAGGCGTCGAAGGCGGCGGCCGCCGGAGTGGCGGGCGGGGCGAAGCGGGTCTGTCTGGTCGCGAGCGGCCGGGGTCCGACGGACCGGGATGTCGACCGGGTCTCGCAGACCATCGAGGCGATCAAGGAGCAGAACGAGGACGTCGAGATCTGTGCCTGCCTCGGGCTGCTCTCGGACGGCCAGGCGGAGCGGCTGCGGGCCGCCGGCGCCGACGCGTACAACCACAACCTCAATACGTCCGAGGGCACATACGGCGACATCACCACCACCCACACCTACGCGGACCGGGTGGACACGGTACAGCGGGCGCAGGGCGCCGGGCTGTCCGCGTGTTCGGGGCTGATCGCCGGCATGGGCGAGAGTGACGCGGATCTGGTCGATGTCGTCTTCTCGCTGCGCGCGCTCGACCCGGACTCGGTGCCGGTCAACTTCCTGATCCCGTTCGAGGGGACACCGCTCGCCGAGGAGTGGAACCTCACCCCGCAGCGCTGTCTGCGCATTCTGGCCATGACGCGGTTCGTCTGCCCCGATGCGGAGGTCAGGCTCGCGGGCGGGCGCGAGGTGCAGCTGCGCTCGATGCAGCCCCTCGCGCTCCACCTGGTCAACTCGATCTTCCTCGGGGACTATCTGACCAGCGAGGGCCAGGAGGGCAGGGCGGACCTGGAGATGATCGCGGACGCGGGCTTCGAGGTGGAGGGCGCGGACACGACCACGCTGCCCGAGCACCGTCGCGACGGGTGCGGTCCCTGTGGCGCGGACGCCTCCCAGAAGTCCGCTGACGCCGCTCCGGCCGAACCGGCTGGACCGGCCGGACCGGTCGTGGACGCGGGGGCGCCCCGTACGGACCTGGTGTCGGTACGCCGTCGCGGCGCCGGTACCGACCTGGCGCCCAATGCCTGAGACGCCCCCCGGTGAACTGCTGGCCCTGGACCGGGCCCATGTCTGGCATCCGTACGGCCCCATGCCCGGCCGTGCCGAACCGCTGGTCGTGGAGTCCGCGTCCGGGGTTCGGCTGCGGCTCGCCGAACCGGCCCACGGACAGCGCGAGTTGGTCGACGGCATGTCGTCCTGGTGGTCGGCGATCCATGGCTACAACCACCCGGTGCTCAACGCGGCGGCGCACGGCCAGCTGGACCGTATGAGCCATGTGATGTTCGGCGGGCTCACCCACGAGCCCGCCGTGCGGCTCGCGGCGCTGCTCGTCGACATCACTCCGGAGCCGCTGCGCCATGTGTTCCTCGCCGACTCGGGTTCGGTGTCGGTCGAGGTCGCGGTGAAGATGTGCCTCCAGTACTGGCGTTCCGTGGGCCGCCCGGCGAAGCGGCGGCTGCTGACCTGGCGGGGCGGCTACCACGGGGACACCTGGCAGCCGATGTCCGTGTGCGACCCCGACGGCGGGATGCATGACCTCTGGTCGGGGGTGCTGCCCCGGCAGATCTTCGCGGACGCGCCGCCCACGGATTACGAGGAGCCGTACGCCGACGGCCTGCGCGCGCTCATCGCCCGCCACGCGGACGAACTGGCCGCGGTCATCGTCGAACCGGTGGTCCAGGGCGCGGGCGGGATGCGCTTCCACTCCCCCGCGTATCTGCGGGTGCTGCGGGAGGCGTGCGACGAGCACGACGTGCTGCTGATCCTGGACGAGATCGCGACGGGGTTCGGTCGTACGGGGACGCTCTTCGCCGCCGGGCAGGGGGGCGTCTCGCCGGATGTGATGTGTGTCGGCAAGGCGTTGACCGGCGGGTATCTCACGATGGCGGCGACGCTGTGCACCTCGCGGGTGGCCGAGGGCATCTCGCGCGGCGAGGTCCCGGTGCTGGCGCACGGACCGACGTTCATGGGCAATCCCCTGGCCGCCTCGGTCGCCCGCGCCTCGATCGAGCTGCTGCTCGGCCAGGACTGGGCGCGGGAGGTCAAGCGGATCGAGGCGGGCCTGCGCGAGGGGCTCGCACCGGCCGCGTCCCTTCCCGGCGTACGGGACGTACGGGTGCTGGGCGCCATCGGCGTCGTCCAGCTGGACCACGCGGTGGACATGGAGGCCGCGACTCGGGCGGCGGTGCGGGAGGGCGTATGGCTGCGGCCGTTCCGCGATCTCGTGTACACCATGCCGCCGTATGTCACGGACGACCGGGACGTCGAACGGATCTGCCGCGCGGTGACCGCGGCGGCGAGAGAGGGCTGAAGCATGCCGGTGGTGATCGTGACGGGGACCGGGACGGAGATCGGCAAGACCGTCGTGACGGCGGCCGTGGCCGCGGTCGCGCGGGCGCGTGGGCGTACGGTCGCGGTGCTCAAGCCCGCGCAGACCGGTCTCGGCCCCGGCGAACCGGGCGATGTGGCGGAGGTCGCGCGGCTGGCGGGACCGGTCACCGCCGTCGAACTGGCGCGATTCCCCGAGCCGTTGGCCCCGGCGACCGCGGCGCGGCGGGCCGGGGCGCCGCCGGTGGGGCCGGACGAGATCGCCGTCGCGGCCGAGAAGCTGGCGACGGAGCACGATCTGGTGCTGGTCGAGGGCGCGGGCGGACTGCTCGTACGGTTCGACGAGACGGGCGCGACGCTCGCGGACGCGGCCCGGCTGCTGGGGGCGCGGGTGCTGGTGGTGGCCCCCGCCGGGCTCGGCACGCTGAACATGACCGCGCTGACCGCGGAGGCGCTGCGCGCGAGAGCGCTGACGCTCGAAGGGATCGTGATCGGGTCCTGGCCCGCCGTGCCCGGTCTCGCGGCGCGCTGCAATCTGGCGGATCTGCCGGAGTCGGCGGGTGCGCCGCTGCTGGGCGCGGTCCCGGAGGGCGCGGCCGGGCTGGCTCCTGAGGAGTTCCGGGAGCGCGCGGTGTCCTGGCTGGCGCCGCGCCTGGACGGGCGGTGGGACGCGGAGACCTTCGCGCGGGAGGCGTCGGAGGCGGCTGAGGCGGCTGAGGCGGCTCAGGTGTCCGGCGCGGCGGGGTGAACGGGCCGGCGGGAGCGGCTGGGGGGTGAACGGGGCGCGCGCCCCCGCCCCTCAGGGGTGCCCGGACGGCCTCACAGGCTCCAGCCGCGCAGTTCGGCGGCGATGGCCTGGACGTCGGTCGTGCCGTCCTTGACCAGTTTCGCCAGGTCCCGGACGCGCTCGGGCGAGGTCACGACCCGCAGCCCGCTCGCCACCAGATAGCCGTAGGCCACGGCGGAGGCGAACAGCGCGTTGGAACGTTCCAGGGCCGGGACGTGCAGCAGCAGTTGCAGCAGAGCGGCGGCCCGCGCGTGCGGGTCGCCGTAGACGGGCGTGCCGAATATCTCCGCCTCGTGGCGGCTGACCGCGGCGACCAGCGCGCCCCAGTCGGTGACCTGCGGATCGCCGGGCGTGTTCTGCTCCGCGACCATGAGGAGCCAGGCGAGCTCGATCCGAAGGGTCAACGCGCGCCCGCGCGCTCCGCGCCGAACTCCTCGGTGAAGACCGATTCGTACTGCTTCATGAAGTCGGCGGCGGACTCCACGAACGTACGCCCGGCCTCGCCCGCGTCCTGCCTGACCAGCTCCTCGATATAGCGGTTCACGCTCATCCCCCGCTCGGAGGCCCGCAGACGCGCGGCCTCCGCGGTGGTCTCGTCCACCCGTACGTTCAGCTGCGTCTTGGCCATACCACAAAGCTAGCGTGTCCGTGCTAGCTACGGCAAGGCGGCGACGACCCCGCCCCCGCTCCCTGGGGCGGCGTACTACCCCCGGTGGTGGTGGGGCGCCTAGGGTCGGCTCCATGACCATGACACGCCCTTTCCGATTCGGTGTGAACATGACGACGCCCGACGTGGGTGACGCCTGGCGCGCGCGGTGCGTACGGGCGGAGGCGCTCGGCTACGACGTGATCCAGGTGCCGGACCATCTGGGGATGGTCGCTCCGTTCCCGGCGCTGGTGGCCGCGGCGGCGGTGACCGAGCGGCCCCGGCTCGGCACCTTCGTACTCAACACCGCCTTCTGGAACCCCGCGCTGCTCGCCCGGGAGATCGCGACCACGGACGCCCTGACCGGGGGCCGCCTTGAGGTCGGGCTCGGCGCCGGTTATGTGCGGGAGGAGCACGAGCGGGCCGGTCTGGAGTTCCTTCCGCCCGGCGAGCGGGTCGGTCATCTGATCCGTACGGTCACGGAGCTGGACCGGCTGCTCGGCGACGAGACGGAGCCGCTCCGGCCCGTACAGCGGCCCCGGCCGCCCCTGCTGATCGGCGGGAACGGCGACCGGGTGCTGCGGCTGGCGGCGGAGCACGCCCAGATCGCCGCGTTCACCGGGGGCCGGGCCACCCAGGTGGGCAGTATGCGGGCGCTCGCCGCCCACGAGCTGGCCGAGCGCGTCAAGGCGTACCGGGACTTCGAGGCCGGGCGGGAGGTCCCCGCCGAGCTGAATCTGCTGCTCCAGTACGTCGCCGTCACTCCGGACCGCAGGGCGGCGGTCCGGGACCTGCCGGCGATCGCGCCGGAGCTGACCGAGGACGAACTGCTGGAACTGCCGCTGATCACGGTCGGCACCGTGCGGCAGATCGCCGACCAGCTGCGGGAGCTGCGGGAACGGCTCGGCTTCAGCTACTTCTCCGTCCTCGACCCGTTCATGGAGACGCTGGCACCGGTGATCGAGGAGCTGAGGGGAAGCTGACCACGGAACGGAAACCGTTCGACCCGCCCGGCCGGACGGTGATGGGATCGCCGCTATGAACGATTTCCGGATACGGGCCGCGACGCCGGCCGACCTCGACGCGGTGCTGGCCTTCTGGAAGGACGCCGCTGAGGGCACCAGCATCACGGACGACCACGACGGCGTCGAGCGGCTCGTGGCCCGCGACCCCGCGTCCCTGATCCTCGCGGAACGGATCCTCTCGGATCGGATCCTCTCGGAACGGATCCCCGCCGAGCGGGTCCCCGCCGAGCGCGACGGCGCGAGGGCGGGCGCGGTGATCGTGGGCACGGTGATCGCGGGCTTCGACGGCTGGCGCTGCCATCTCTACCGGCTCGCGGTCCATCCGGACCAGCGGCGCCTGGGCATCGGCACGGCCCTGCTGACGGCGGCGGAGGAGCGCTTCGTACAGCTGGGCGGACGGCGTGGCGACGCGATGGTGCTGGACGGCAACGAACGGGCGCACCACGCCTGGCGGGCGTCCGGCTACGGCCCTCAGCCGCAGTGGACCCGCTGGGTGAAACCGCTGGGGGCCGGCTGATACGCCCGGCATCGTGGGCGCGCCACGCCGCTCCGTGCGCGCCGACCGGACGGCCGACATCGCGCGGCCCTCCCCCCGCTGACCGATCATGAGACGGAGGTGAATCGATGACCGAGGTGCTTCCGCTCGTCGTGGCGGTACTGCTGTCGCTCGCCTGCGGGGCCTTCGTGGCGGCGGAGTTCTCCCTCACCACCGTCGAGCGCGGGGACCTGGAACGGGCCGCCGAGCGCGGGGAGCGTGGTGCCGCGGGGGCGCTGAAGGCTGTACGGAGCCTCACCTTCCAGCTCTCCGGCGCGCAGCTCGGGATCACCGTGACCAATCTGGTCGTGGGCATGCTCTCCGAGCGCTCCATCGCCCGGCTGATCCGCGGACCGGTCGAGGCCGTGGGGCTGTCCCCCTCCGTCGCCTCCTCGGTGGCGCTGGTGATCGGCACGGCCCTGTCGACCCTCTTCCTGATGGTCGTCGGAGAGCTGGTCCCGAAGAACTGGGCGATCTCGTCGCCGCTGGCCGTCGCCAAGGTGGTGGCCACCCCGCAGCGGTACTTCACCGCGGTCTTCCGTCCGTTCATCGGCCATCTCAACAACACCGCGAACCGGATCGTGCGCGGCCTCGGCCTTGAGCCCACCGAGGAGCTGGCCTCCGCCCGCGGCCCGCAGGAGCTGGCCGCCCTGGCGCGGCACTCCGCGAAGGAGGGCGCGCTGGAGGCGGACACCGCCGAGCTGTTCGTACGGACACTCAGCCTGTCCGGGCTGACCGCGGAGAACGTGATGACCCCACGGGTGCAGGTGATGGCCCTCGACGTGCGCGCCACGGCGCAGGACGTCGCCAACGCCAGCCGCGCCACCGGACTGTCGCGCTTTCCCGTCTACCGGGGCAGTCTCGACACCGTCGTCGGCACCGCGCACATCAAGGACGTACTGGCGGTCCCCGCCGAGCGGCGGACGCGGCAGCCGGTGGCCGGCCTGCTGCGCGAACCGCTGCTGGTGCCGGAGAGCCTGACGGTGGACCAGTTGCTCGACCGGTTGTCGGGCGGCGCCACGATGGCCGTCGTCATCGACGAGTACGGCGGGACGGCGGGCGTCGTGACGCTGGAGGACATCGTCGAGGAGGTCGTCGGCGAGGTGCGCGACGAACACGATCCGCAGGAGATCCCCGGGCTGGCGCTGCTGGGCGAGGACGCGGAGGGCCATGGACTCTGGTCGGCGGACGGCGCCGCGCGGGCCGACCAGCTGCGGGCCGTCGGGCTGCGGATGCCGGAGGGGCCGTACGAGACGCTCGCCGGTCTGGTCGCCTCGGAGCTGGGCCGTATCCCCGCCGAGGGCGACCGTCTCGAACTGGACGGCTGGGATCTGGAGGTCGTGGACGCCACGGGCCGGCGCGCGGCCCGGCTGCTGCTGCGCGCGCCCTCCGACACGGCCGGTGAGGACAGCGAGGAGGAGGGATGATCACCGCGCTCCAGTTGTTCATCGGTCTGCTGACGCTGGTCGTCAACGCCTTCTTCGTCGCGTCCGAGTTCGCCCTGATCTCCGTACGCCGCAGCCAGGTCGAGCCGGAGGCGGAGGCCGGCAACCGGCGGGCGCACAGCGTCATCTGGGGCCTTGAGCATGTGTCGGCGCTGCTGGCGGCGGCGCAGCTGGGCATCACGCTGTGCACGCTGGTGCTCGGTATCGTCGCCGAGCCCGCCATCGCGCATCTGCTGGAGCCGCTCTTCGACGCGGTGGGGGTGCCGCACGGTCTGGTGCATCCGATCTCGTTCGTGATCGCGCTCGCCGTGGCCACCTATCTGCACATGCTGCTGGGCGAGATGGTGCCGAAGAACGTCGCGCTGGCCGGTCCCGTACGGGCGGCGCTGCTGCTCGGCCCGCCGCTGGTCGTACTGGCGCGGGCGCTGCGCCCGGTGATCTTCACGGTCAACGCCTTCGCCAACGCCCTGCTGCGCCTGCTCCGGGTGGAGACGAGGGACGAGGTGACCGCCACCTTCTCCGACGACGAGCTGGCCCGGCTGGTCACGGACGCGGGCCACGCGGGACTCCTGGACGACCGCGCGGCCGAGCGGCTGCACGACGCGCTGGAGCTGGGACGCAGGCCGGTGCGCGATGTGGTGATGCCCCTGGAGCGGGTGGTCACCGCGCGGCTCGGGATCACCCCGGAAGGGCTGGAGCGCCTGGCCGTGGAGACCGGATTCTCGCGCTTCCCGGTGGTGTCCGGCGCGCGCCGGATCCTCGGCTATCTCCATGTGAAGGACGCGCTGGACGCCGTACCGCGCGACGAGCCGTTCACCGTCCTCGGGATGCGGGCGATCGCGCGGGTACGGGCCACGACGCCGATGGACGACGTACTGACGGCGATGCGCCGCAGCCGTACGCATCTGGCCGCGGTCGAGGACGAGGAGGGCAGGCTCGAAGGGCTGGTGACGATGGAGGACGTCCTGCGCGAGCTGGTCGGCAGGCACGCGTAGGCGCCCCGGGGGCCGCTCGTGGGCTTCAGGCCCGGCGCGGCCCTCGCGATCCCGGCGGGACCCCGTGAAACGCGGTCCATACCGAGCGGTACGATCGCTCCGCCATGGAGATGAATGCCAACTACACCAGTTTCGTCGCGATCGGTGACTCCTTCACCGAGGGCATGTCCGACCTCCTCCCCGACGGCTCGTACCGCGGCTGGGCGGATCTGCTCGCGGCCCGGCTCGCGGCCCGTACCCCCGGATTCCGGTACGCGAATCTCGCCGTACGCGGAAAGCTCATCGGCCAGATCGTCGGGGAACAGGTGGACGTCGCCGCCGCGATGAAACCGGACCTGGTGACACTGGTCGGCGGGCTCAACGACACCCTGCGGCCGAAGGTCGACATGGGACGGGTGCGCGGACTGCTCGCCGAGGCGGTGGAACGGCTCACCCCGGCCTGCGGGCAGGTGGTGCTGATGCGCAGTCCCGGCCGCGACGGTCCGGTGATGGAGCGGTTCCGGCCGCGCATGGAGGAGTTGTTCTCCTTCGTCGACGAACTGGCCGCGCGCCACGGCGCGCTCGTCGTCGATCTGTACGGGGTGCCGGCCCTCGGCGATCAGCGGATGTGGGATGTGGACCGGCTGCATCTCACCGCCGAGGGCCACCGCCGGGTCGCCGAGGCCGTCTGGCAGACGCTGGGCCTGGACGCCGAGGACGACTGGCGCGCGGAGCTGCCGCCGGCCGTGCCGATGGGGTGGCCCACGCGGCGGACGAGCGACCTCCGGTTCGCCCGGCAGCATCTCGGGCCGTGGATCATGCGCCGGGTCACGGGACGTTCCTCGGGGGACGGGCGGCCCGCGAAGCGGCCGGAGCTGCTGCCGTACGAGACAGCAGCGCCCGCCGCCGCACCGGCGCCCGAGTCCGGCGCCTGACTCCGGCACCGGACCCCGGTACCCCGTCCCGGCCCTCGGGAACTCTCGTAGCAAGCCACAAAAACGCCCGCGACGCCGGCCTGCACAAACCGCCTATAGAATCCCTTCACGTGACTGCCAAGCCTCGTATCCCCAATGTCCTTGCCAGCCGCTACGCCTCGACGGAGCTGGCGGTGCTGTGGTCCCCCGAGCAGAAGGTGAAGCTGGAGCGTCAGCTCTGGCTCGCCGTGCTGCGGGCCCAGCGGGACCTCGGGATCGAGGTCCCGGAGTCCGCGCTCGCCGACTACGAGCGCGTCCTCGACCAGGTCGATCTGGCGTCGATCGCCGAGCGCGAGAAGGTCACCCGGCACGATGTGAAGGCGCGGATCGAGGAGTTCAACGCGCTCGCCGGCCATGAGCAGGTGCACAAGGGGATGACGTCCCGCGATCTGACGGAGAACGTCGAACAGCTCCAGATCCGGCTGTCCCTGGAACTGACGCGGGACCGTACGGTCGCGGTACTGGCCCGGCTCGGCAAGCTCGCGGGTGAGTACGGGGAGCTGGTCATGGCCGGCCGCTCGCACAATGTCGCCGCGCAGGCCACGACGCTCGGCAAGCGGTTCGCGACCGCTGCGGACGAACTGCTCGTCGCGTACGGACGTCTGGAGGACCTCCTCGGCCGCTACCCGCTGCGCGGGATCAAGGGCCCGGTCGGCACCGCGCAGGACATGCTCGACCTGCTGGGCGGCGACACCGCGAAACTGGCCGAGCTGGAGCGCCGCATCGCCGGACACCTCGGCTTCGCCCAGGGCTTCACCTCGGTCGGCCAGGTGTATCCGCGCTCGCTCGACTACGACGTGGTGACCGCGCTGGTGCAGCTGGCGGCGGCGCCGTCGTCGGTCGCCAAGACCATCCGGCTCATGGCCGGGCACGAGCTGGTCACCGAGGGCTTCAAGCCCGGCCAGGTCGGCTCTTCCGCGATGCCCCACAAGATGAACACCCGCTCCTGCGAGCGGGTCAACGGGCTCATGGTGATCCTGCGCGGCTACGCGTCGATGACCGGCGAGCTGGCGGGCGACCAGTGGAACGAGGGGGATGTCTCCTGCTCGGTGGTCCGCCGGGTGGCGCTGCCCGACGCGTTCTTCGCCTTCGACGGGCTGCTGGAGACCTTCCTGACGGTCCTCGACGAGTTCGGCGCGTTCCCCGCGGTCGTCGCGCGCGAACTGGACCGCTATCTGCCGTTCCTGGCCACGACCAAGGTGCTGATGGGCGCGGTACGGGCCGGGGTGGGCCGCGAGGCGGCGCACGAGGTCATCAAGGAGCACGCCGTGGCCTCGGCCCTCGCCATGCGCGAACAGGGCGCCGAACGCAACGAACTCCTCGACCGGCTGGCCGCGGACGACCGCATGCCGCTCGACCGGGCCGCGCTGGACGCGCTGATGGCGGACAAGCTCTCCTTCACGGGGGCTGCGGAGGACCAGATCGCGACGGTGGTGTCGCGCGTCGAGGAGATCGTGAAGCGCCACCCGGAGGCCGCGGGCTACACGCCGGGCTCGATCCTGTGACCGACTGCCTGTGACGCTCCGACTGCCTGTGACTCTCCGGCTGCCCGCGACGCCCCGGCCTGTGATCTCCGGATGAGGCCCGAGGAACTCGAAGCCGCCCGCGACCGCGTCATCCCCGACGTGGTCGCGGGCGGGCTGCGTGTGCTGTTCTGCGGCATCAACCCGGGCCTGATGTCCGCGGCCACCGGTCACCACTTCGCCCGCCCCGGCAACCGCTTCTGGCCGGTGCTGCACCTGTCCGGCTTCACCCCGCGCCGGCTGCTGCCCGCCGAGCAGAACGAGCTGCTGACATACGGACTGGGCATCACCAACGTGGCGGCACGGGCGACGGCGAGGGCCGACGAACTGACCGCCGAGGAGTTCCGCGAGGGCGGCCGGATCCTCACGGCCAAGGTGGGGCGGCTGCGGCCGGGCTGGCTGGCGGTGGTGGGCATCACCGCGTACCGGACCGCTCTCGACGACAAGAAGGCGCGGATAGGACCGCAGGAGCGGACGATAGGCGACACGAGGATCTGGGCACTGCCCAATCCGAGCGGGCTGAACGCGCACTGGACGCTGGAGACGATGGCCGAGGAGTTCGCGCGGCTGCGGGCCGCCGCGGCCTCGTAGGGGACGCCGAAGGGGCGTGGTGATCGGACCACCGCGTCGCCCGGCGCCGCCCTGGACAGTGCTTGGCCCGTTCGGACGCGATGCGGTGCGCCGCGTGAGGTGACCGGACGGCAGGAGAACAATGAGACCCATGTCTCATATCTCGCCGGGTGGCCCTCCGTCTCCGTTGAGCTGGGAGACGCCCGCGGAGCGCGCCGACCGCAACCTGCTCGAACTCCTCCAGGAACTGAGGGTCGTGCAGACCGGCGTGCAGATCGTCTTCGCCTTTCTTCTCGGCGTGGCCTTCACCAACCAGTTTCTGCGCCTCGACACCTTCGAACGCGGCACGTATGTGGTGACGTTGCTGCTCACGGTGGTCTCCTCGGCCGTGCTCGCGACTCCGGTCGCACTGCACCGCGGTCTGTTCCACCGGGGCGCCAAGATCCGGATCGTCGCCGTGTCCGCGCGGTTCGCCGAAGTCGGGCTGGTCTTCCTCGCCCTCGCGCTCAACGGCGTTGTTCTTCTGCTCATGGATGTCGTCCTCGGTCTGACCGCCGCCGTCGCGATCACGGCCGCCACCCTCACCCTGTTCACCGGCCTGTGGTTCGTCCTCCCCAGGGCGCTGCGCCGCCCGGCCCCCTGACGTGCTCGGCGGGCCCGATGGACGGCCCGACACGATCGTCTACGGCGGATCCGTCTCGGTGACGCCCACGACGATACGGAGCGGCCGCTCCCCGGCCCCGCCGTCCGCCCCCGTCTCCCCCGCGGTCTCCGCCTCCCCCGCCGCGCCGAGCGCGAGCCAGCGGCCCTCCCACCGCCACAGGTGGAGGTATGCGAAGGCGCCGCTCAACTCGCTCCAGGGGGCCGGTATCTCCTCGCCCTCACCGACACGGGTCCGCACGCTCCACAGGCTGATGTAGTACGGCTCACCGAACCGGGCGGTGAGAATGCCGGTCAGCGCGGTGTGCTCCGCTCCGTGCTGATCCGCGTCCGCCGCGCCGTCCCCCCGGAACAGATCGGCGAGGTGGTAGCCGGGACCGCTGCTGCCCACCTCGGTGGGGCCGCGCTCCGCGGGGAAGGCGCGGACACGCAGCAGCTCGATGACGGCGAGTTGCTGTGCGGTGGTCATGCGTCCAGTAAACCGTCACGCACCGACAATTGGCTGCCCGTCAGGAGACCGTGCGTCCACCGGCCGGTCCCGCCCCGTTCAGTTCCCGACGCCCGCAGTGGCACGCACCACTCGCAGCACCGGCGGCCACCGAGTACCATCCGCCTACACGCGCACGAGCTGGGAGGACACACCGTGGGGCGGCTGACCGGTGGAGACCCTTCGCTCCTGCGGCGGATCAACTCCGCGGTGGTGCTGCACTCCCTGCGCGACGCCGGTGATCTCACGCTGACGGATCTGACGCGGATCACGGGCCTCTCCCGGCCGACGGTCGAAGGCGTGGTGGAGGGTCTGATCGAAACGGGCCTGGTCATGGAGTCCGCGCCGGCGGAGGGCGGGACGCGCAAGCAGGGCCGCCCGGCGCGCCGGTTCCGGTTCCGGGTCGAGGCCGGGTATCTGCTGGGCATCGAGATCGGGCCGCACCGCGTGGCCGCCCTGATCTCCGGGCTGGACGGCCGGATCATCGGCGCCGGCTCGCGCGTGGTCTCGGAGACGGCCGACGCGGACGAGCGCCTCGACCGCGTACGGCAGGTCGTCACCGATGTCCTGCGCCGCACGGGCGTGTCACGCGGCGCGCTGCGCGCGGTCGGCGTCGGCAGCCCCGGCATCGTGGAGGCCGACGGGACCGTACGACTGGGCACCGCGCTGCCGCAGTGGACGGGACTGCCGCTCGGCGAGCGGCTGCGGCGCTCGTTCCGCTGTCCGGTACTGGTGGAGAACGACGCCAACGCGGCGGCCGTGGCCGAGCAGTGGAAGGGCGCGGCCATCGACTCCGACGACATCGTCTTCGTCCTGGCCGGGCTCAGCCCCGGGGCGGGCGCCCTGATCGGCGGGCGGCTGCACCGCGGCTTCGGCGGGGCCGCGGGCGAGATCGGCGCGCTGCATCTGCTGGGGCGCGGCGAGACGCCGGAGACGCTGCTGTCGACGACGGACGAGCCGCTGCACCCGCTCGACGAGCAGGCGGTGGCGAAGGTCTTCGCCGATGCCAAGGGCGGGGACGTCCGGGCCCAGGAGGCGGTCGAGCGGTTCACCGAGCGGCTGGTGCACGATGTGGCGGCGCTGGTGCTGGCGCTGGATCCGGAGGTGGTGGTGGTCGGCGGCTGGGCCGCCGGGCTCGACGGCGTACTGGACCCCCTGCGCGACGAGCTCTCCCGGTTCTGTCTGCGCCCGCCGCGCGTGGCGCTCTCGCTGCTCGGGGAGGCGGCGGTGGCCACGGGCGCGCTGCGGCTGGCGCTCGACCATGTCGAGGAGCAGCTGTTCGCGGTGGAGGGAACGGTGACGGCCCGCCGCTGAGCGACGGGCCGTACGGACCGGACGAGGTGCCGGACGAGGTGCCGGACGAGATCAACGGGCCTCAGGACGCCCGGCGCTCCTGCGGCTCCTCGCTGATCTCCAGGTCGCCGGAGTCCCCGAAGGTGAGACGGCAGGTGTCGGCGCGGTACGTGGCCACCGACACGGCGGCGGTACGGCCCGCCACGACATAGCGCGTCGTGACGACGAGGACGGGAGCGCCGGGCAGCCGGTCCAGCTCCCTGGCGTCGTCGGCGCGCGCGGAGCCCAGTTCCACGGCGCGGTCCTGGCCGTCGAGACCGAGGCGCTGAAGCTCGCGCAGGACGGAGCGGGCGCGCGCCGGGCCCTCGGGCATGTCGATGGCCGACAGCTCGGGCACGGACGAGGCGGGCACGTAGAGCAGCTCCGCCGCGACGGACTGGCCGTGCGTGAAGCGGACCCTGCGGACGGTGTGGACCTCTTCGTCGGCGGCCGTCTCCAGCAGCCTGGCCACCGCGGCGGGCGCGGGCGCCGTCGCGCAGTCGACGGGCTGCCAGGCGTCCTGCTCGGTGCCCGGCCATTCGTGCTGGGTGGTGGAGACGTCGACGCCCACGCGCGGCGGCGCGACGGTCGTGCCGACCCCGCGGCGGCGCTGGAGCCTGCCCTCCAGCTCCAGCTGTTCGAGCGCTTGCCTGAGCGTGGCACGGGCGACTCCGAAACGGGCGGCGAGGTCCCGCTCGTTCGGCAGGACCTCCCCCACCGCGAAGTCGGAGTCGAGCGCTTCGCCGAGCACGGTCTTGAGGTGCCAGTACTTAGGCTCCGGCACTGCTTCCAGCTGCGTGGTCCCCACCCTGATCCTCCGCAATCGCCGTCTCTCCGGCGGGTATTCCATGCCCTTGTTTATTAAAGGTTCCTACACTAAATAGCGACGATAGGACGGGCCATCCCGTTGGTCAAGACCAATCCTCCGTCGGTCACGGAGAGAAGTCACTCTCCGACGCAGGGTGTTCACAGTACGTTCGTACGCTGGTGAGACGCGCGTGACAGAGGCCCCGTCGTCCGGATCGGATCAGGGACCGGGCGATCGCGGAGAGCGGCGAGCAGGGCTTACGCGGTGGGGCGCGCCAGGACGGCTCCGCTGAGCTTGTCCGGATTCCGCACGATGTAGACGCGCCCCACCTTGCCGTCCCTGATCTCCAGTTGGAGGACGAGATCGGGTACCCCGCCGGCGAGGACGAGCACCGCGGGGGCGCCGTTGAACTCCACAATCCGGAAGTCGAACAGCACCGCCTCCCCCGAGACGGCGAACAGGAACCGGCCGACCTTGTCGGCGCCCTCGATGATCCGCAGCGGCGCCTTGGCCTTGCCGCCGCTGTCGCCCACCAGTTGTACGTCGGGCGCCAGCAGGGCGAGCAGCGCGTCGAGATCGCCGCCGCCCGCGGCGGCGAGGAAGTGTTCGGTGAGAGCGCGGCGTTCGGCCGGGTCGACGTCGTACCGCGGCCGGCGTTCCTCGACATGGCGGCGGGCCCGGCCGGCCAGTTGCCGGACGGCGGCCTCGCTGCGCTCCAGGGTGGCGGCGATCTCGCCGAACGGGAAGCCGAAGGCCTCCCGCAGCACGAACACCGCGCGCTCCAGCGGTGAGAGGGATTCGAGGACGACCAGCACGGCGAAGGACACCGAGTCGGCGAGCACGGCGTGCTCGGCCGTGTCGGAGACGGTGGGTCCGAAGTCGGTGACGACCGGTTCCGGCAGCCAGGGGCCGACGTAGGTCTCGCGCCGCGCCTTCGCCTGCCGGAGCCGGTCGATGGCGAGGCGCGTGGTGATCCGTACGAGATAGGCGCGCGGTTCGCGGATGTCCGTGCGCTCGGCGGCGCTCCAGCGCAGCCAGGTCTCCTGCACGACGTCCTCGGCGTCGGCGACCCCGCCGAGCATGCGGTAGGCGACCCCGGTCAGTACGGGCCGGTGCGCTTCGAATTCGTCGGTGCTCGCGGTGTCGGTCGCCACCTGCCCATCCCAGCCGATGGGCACGCCGTCTGTCCAGGTCATTAGTCCGGGTCATCACTACAGGTCATCACTACAGGTCATCAGGGCGCCGCGGCCGGACCGCCGATGGCCGCCGAGTGGCCGGTACGTGCTCCGGCGCGGGATCCGCCGTCGGCCGCGTCCATGGCGGCGCTGTCGGCGCGGCTACCGGGAGGGGGTACGGCTACTGGCGGAGGCCGCCCGGGACGGGTAGGACGGGCGGGGCGCACGGCCGGTTGTTCACCCGGGGTTCGCGCCCCGGCCGCCGCCGGGCGTTAGGCATGGCATGACACCCCGGCGCACCATCTGCCCAGGAGACGCATCGATGTCGCACAACCCCCGCACCACCTCCCCTTCCTCCTCTTCCGCTCCGTCCTCCGGCGCCCCGGCGGCCCCGGGCCGCCGCGGTGTGCTGCGCGGCACGCTCGCCGCGTCGGCCGTGCTGGCCCTGCCCGGTGCCGCGTTCGCGGGCGCCGCCCCCGCCCAGGCCCTGTCCGGCCGGCCGCGTGCCGCCTGGGGTGTGCAGGCCGGCGATGTCACGTCCTCGTCCGGGCTGGTGTGGGTACGGTCCGACCGGCCCGCCCGCATGATCGTGGAGACCTCGGCCACCGAATCGTTCCGCCGCGCCCGCTCCTGGCACGGTCCGCTGCTCGGCCCCGGCACCGACTTCACCGGTACGGTCCCGCTGCGCGGGCTGCCGGCCGGTGAGCAGGTGCACTACCGGGTGACCCTGGCCGATCCCCACGACCCGCGCCGTACCGGCGAGCCGGTGTACGGCACGTTCCGTACGGCGCCCGCGAAGCGTCGGCAGGGCGTGCGGTTCGTGTGGTCGGGCGACATCGCGGGGCAGGGCTGGGGCATCAACCCGGACATCGGCGGCTTCACCGTGTACGACGAGATGCGCCGGCTCCGCCCCGACTTCTTCCTGTGCAGCGGTGACACGATCTACGCGGACGGTGTGATCGAGCCGAGCGTGACGCTGCCCGACAGCCGTGTCTGGCGCAATGTCACCACTCCGGAGAAGGCGAAGGTCGCGGAGACGCTGGCCGAGTACCGGGGGAACTTCCGGTACAACCTGCTGGACGAGAACGTACGGCGCTTCAACTCCGAGGTCCCGTCGATCATTCAGTGGGACGACCACGAGGTGCGCAACAACTGGTACCCGGGCCAGATCCTGGACGACGTGCGCTACACCGAGAAGAACGTGGACGTGCTGGCCGCCCGTTCCACGCAGGCGTTCCACGAGTACTTCCCGATCTCGGCGCGGCCCGCGCGCGGCGCGGACCGGCGCGTCCACCGCGTGGTGAACCACGGTCCGCTGCTCGATGTGTTCGTGCTGGACATGCGGACGTACCGCAACGCCAACTCGCCCGGCCGGCAGACCGATGACACCAACGGCATCCTCGGCGCGGAGCAGCTCGCGTGGCTCAAGCGCGAGCTGTCGCGCTCGCGCGCGGTGTGGAAGGTGATCGCCGCCGACATGCCGATCGGTCTGGTCGTGCCGGACGGTACGGCGAACATCGAGGCGATCGCCCAGGGCGACCCGGGCGCTCCGCTCGGCCGGGAGCTCCAGATCGCGGAGCTGCTGCGGTACATCAAGCACCAGCGCATCACCGGCACACTGTGGCTGACGGCGGACGTGCACCACACCTCGGCGCAGCACTACACGCCGGAGCGGGCCGCCTTCAAGGACTTCGCGCCCTTCTGGGAGTTCGTCTCGGGTCCGATCGCCGCGGGCCAGTTCCCGGCGAGCAAGCTGGACGACACGTTCGGGCCCGACCGGGCCTTCGTCAAGGCGCCGCAGGGTCAGAACCTCTCCCCGATGGAGACGCCGCCGCTCTTCGGCGAGGTGGACATCGACGGCGCCAGCGGTGAACTGACGGTCCGGCTGCGGGAAGAGGGCGGGACGGTGCTGTTCACCAAGGTGCTCCAGCCGGGGAGGGCCGGCCAGTAGGAGCCCGCGGCTCCGCCCCTGCGGGGGTTCGTCCGAAGTCGATTGTCAGTGCCGGGATCTAACGTCTTTTCCATGACGCGATCCGTACAGGCGCTTGCCTATACCCGTCCGTCCGCCCTGGAGAGTGCGCGGGGCGGACGGCTGCTCGGCCTGGAGACCTCGGGCGGGCTCACACCCACCGGTGCCGAGGCGCATCCGCGCTTCTTCTCCGGGTTCCTGTCCTCGCCGCGAGCCGCCGCCCAGGGCCTGCTCGCGGTCGCGGATGTGGCGGGCGCCCGGTACTACCAGCAGGTGTCGCGCGCGTCGCTGGATCCGGTGGTGACGGGCAACGGTGACCGGCTGCGTTTCGAGTCGTTCTCCGGCTGCTGCGGGGTGTACGCGCGGCTCGATGTGGGGCGGGAGGGGCTGGACGGCGCGGAGACCGGCCATGGCACGACCAATGTCGATGTGAACCATCCGCTGCGTGCGGCGCTGTCGCGGATGACCGGCGACGATCCGCTGCATCTGCGGGTGGGGCCCGATGAGTTGGCGGTCACCACACTGGACGGCGCGGTGGTGGAGAAGAAGGTGCCGCTGCCCGACCGGTGGCTGCGCGGTTTCGCCGAGGCGCAGGTGATCTCGGCGGGTTTCGATCTACGGGCCGAGCTGAGCGCGGCGGAGGCCGTCCGTTTCCTGCGCTCGCTGCCGAGCGGCTCCTCGGGCGGTGCCTCGCGCGGGGCGATGTGGGTCGTACCTGCGGGCAGGACGCTGCGGCCGACCACCCGGCCGGTGCCGGGAGCGGTGTGTCTGCCTGGCCCGCAGCGGCTGGTGGCGTCGCGGCGGGTGCTGCGGGAGGCGACGGCGCTGCGGGTGTACGGGCCGGTGGCCGACGGGGCGGCGACGGCGAGCGCCTGGGAGGTGGTGCTGCCGGGAATGCGGCTCACGCTCACGCTGTCGCCCGAGGCGGCGCGCGGATTCTCCGGTGAGGGCGGGGTGCTGGAGGCGCTGGCCACGGAAGAGGCCGCCGAGGACGCCGAGCTGGTGTCCGTACTGCTGGCGTGGGAGCCGCGGATCGACCCGGCGGAGCTGGCCGGACGGGCGGGACTGACGGCGGAGCGGGTACGGGCCGCGCTGGTCCGGCTCGGGACGGCGGGCCGGGTCGGTTACGACCTCGCGGACGCGGCGTACTTCCACCGGGAGCTGCCGTACGACGCGGACCGCGTCGAGCGGCACAATCCGCGGCTGGTCGCGGCGCGCGCCCTGGGCTCCTCGGGGGCCGTCGTCCTCGACGGCGATCTGGCGTCGGTGGCGTCGGGAGAGCGGCGCTATCAGGTGCGGGAGGCGGCGGGCGTGCTCAGCTGCACCTGTCGCTGGTGGGCCGGCCACCGGGGGAAGCGGGGGCCGTGCAAGCACGCGCTGGCCGTCCGGATGGTGCGCCGCGCGGCCGTCGTGAGCGCCGGCGGTGCGCGATGAGCGAGCTGCTCGATGCCGTGCGGGCCGGCCGGGCCCGTGCCGTTCCGGGGCTGGTCGAGCCGCTGACGGCGGCGGACCGCAAGGAGGCACTGGGCGCGCTGAAGGCGCTCCGCGAGGAGCTGCGCGACTGGCCGTGGGACCGGTGGCGGGAGCGCGACCGGATGCGGGAGGCGCTGCTGGTCGCCGGGGCCGGCTGTCATACGGGGGCCGCGGCGACGGCCGTCTGGATCGGTGCCCGTGATCTGCGCGAGGGTCTCCCGCTGCCGCACGAGCTGATGCTCGGACTGCTCGCGGACCGTGAGCCCGGATGGCTGGGCGAGGTGGCGCACCGGCTCGCGGGCCGGGTGTCGACCGCGCGGCTCGACTATCCGTTCATCGCGGGCCTGGTCCGGCTGGCGGGGTGTCCCGTACCGGTGACGGACGAGTATGTGCACGGCTGGGCCGAGGCGGTTCCGTCCGCCGGCGGGCTGCTGCCCGCGCTGCGGGCGGATCCCCAGCTGCCGGTCATGGTTCCGCGCCTCTTCGAGACGGCCGAACTCCCCGATCCGCTCGCCCGGTACGGCGACGCCACCGCTCCGCACCACTGGCCGTCGGTGCTCGCCGCCCTCGCCGAGGAGGGGGTGGTGGAGCGGCGGCTGCTGGTGGACGCCTCGGTGGCGCGGCTGCTGCGCGGCGGCAGGCCCGGGGCGCTGGACTTCTTCCTGAAACTGCTCGGCCGGCTGGCGCTGACCCCGCGGGAGGAACGCGACCACGCCGCCGACTGGATCGCCATGGCGTCGGACGGCGTCTCGACGGTGGCGGGGCACGCTCAGGGGGTGCTCACGCGGCTGGCGCTGTCCGGTGCTCTGCCGACGCGGAGCCTGGCCGGTCTGTCGGGGGCGGTGCTGTTCCGGCCGGAGAAGAAGCTCGTACGGGCCCAACTGGTGCTGATGGGCAAGGTCCTGCGCGCGGACGGCGGCGCCGCGGGCGAACTGCTGCCCGTGGCGGCCGAGGCGTTCGGACACGAGGACGCGGGCGTTCAGGAGCGGGCGCTGAAGCTGGTGGTCCGGCATCTGCCGGCCGTGACGGACGATCAGCGGTCGGAGCTGGCCATCGCCGCGGCCCGGCTGAGCCCGGTCCACCGGGCGCGGGCCGCCGAGGTCTTCGGTGAGCTGCCCGCGGAGCCGGATTCCGGTCCGTACGAGGAGATCCTGCCGCCCGTACCACGGCCGGCGCCGCTGGCTCCGTCCCCGTCGGATCTCGCGGAGCTGGTGGAGCGGGCGTCGGCGCTGATCACCTCGGGCGGGACGATGCCCGACTTCGAACGGGTGCTCGACGGTCTGGTCCGGCACGCCTACCGGGACCGGGAGGCGCTGGCCGGGGGGCTGCGTGACGCGCTGGCCGCCAGCTGGTGGATGAGGGACGGAACGCCGCGCGACCGGCACGCGTGGCTCTCCCGGAACCCCGGCGGGGTGGAGGTGGTGGCCGCTTCGGTCCTGGAGAGGGTGTCCACGAAGGCGCTGTGGAAGGCGACCACGCGAGGGGCAGGCACGGAATCCTGCGTCCACGCCACGCTGAACGGGGTGATCGACGCGCGGCTGTGGGAGGCCGCGTATCTGCTGCGTACGCGCCCGCTGCCGTTCCTGCTCGCCACACCGACCCGGGAGACGGGCGCGCTGGATCCCGATGTGCTGGTGGAGCGGCTGGGTGAGTACCGGCGTCTGTGTGCCACCCCGGCTCCGGTCGACTTCGCGCAGGCGCTGCTGCGGGTACGGCGCGGCGAGGACCCGGAGACGGCGCGCGCGGCGGCGGCACTCGGCACCCCCGAGGCCGGCCGGCTCGCCGCCTGGCTGACCGGGGACGGGACACCGCTGCCCGCGCTCGACGGCGGTGCGGCACGGGAGCCGTCCACGTTGGCCGCGCGGCTGGGACAGAGCCTGGCCGTCCGGCGGGGATTCCCCCGGGCGTTCCGCTGGCTGGGTCTTCCGGACGTCCCGGACCCGTCGCGGTGCCACCACTGGACCGGGGACCGGCACGGGGACTGGCCGGCTGTCCTGCCGGAGGACCGGGAGACGCTCGCCGCGTGGCTGCTGCCCCAGGCGGCCGCCTGCGCGCGGGACGACGAGCGGGGCGGGTGCTGGTGGCTGCCGCCGCTCGCCGAGAGCGGCGGCGTCGCGGGCCGCTCACTGCACCGGGGTGTGGCGTACGGCCTCGGGGCGCGTCACCCGGAGGACCGGCTGGCGGCGGTGGACGCGCTGCTGGTGCTGGCCGCCCGCGGCGATCTGGACGGCGGGCTGCTGGGCCGGGAGCTGGCCGCTCTGGTGAACGCGAACCAGGTCAAGGTGAACCGGCTGGCCGACGCCGTCCGTACGGCCGCGGCGACCGGCGCCCATGCCACGGTCTGGTCCGTGCTGGGCGCGGCCCTGCCCGGTCTCCTGGCCACGGGGACCGCGCGTCCCGGGCCAGGGCCCGTCCTGGGGGAGATTCTGGCCGTGGCCGCCGAGTGCGCGGAGCGATGCGGTGCGGCCGGGGAGACAGCCGGGCTGGCGGAGCTGGCCGGGCGCGGGGGCAGCTCGCGTCTGGTCGCGGAAGCGGCCCGGCTGCTTGCCACATTGCGCTCCCGAGGCGAACACTCCGCGCCAAACTTGGCCAGAGATAGGCCAAAAGCGAACAGATCCACTCTTAACCCATCAGTCACAAACCGTTCGTGATCACGCAACACCATTCCGTCAGAGTGAGTCCATGACCAATGTGACTTCTGCGAAGAGTGTCCGCCGCCCGCACCACTGGCGGCGGGACCTCGTCGAACTGGCCGCCCTGTTCACCGCCGTGGCCGTCGCCGACGCCCTGGCCAACATGATCGCTCATGGACCCGACGGCGCGTTCCTGCTGGTCGCCTCCGCCGTGGCGCTGATCGCCACGGCCATGTTCCACACATGGTGGGCACGAAGGCACGGTCATGCCCCTCCGCCCTCCGACAGCCCGGCCCCGCCCGCGCCTGGGCGCGCTTCGGCTTCGGCTTCGGCTTCGGACGCACGGGAGGGTGTGGCCCCGGCCGACCCGGTGGAGACGACGCTGTGGCGCATGCGGACCACCGTGCGGGACGAGCCCGGCAGTCTCGCCGCGCTGTGCACGGCCTTCGCCGCCCACCATGTCGACATCCTCACCCTCCAGACGCATCCGCTGGCCGAGGGCACCGTGGACGAGTTCCTGCTGCGCGCCCCGTCCGCGCTCCAGGCGAAGGACCTCACCCGGGAGATCTCGGCCGCGGGCGGCAGCAGTACGTGGATCGAGCGCGCCGACGCGCACGATCTGGTGGACACCCCGACCCGGGTGCTCGGCCTCGCCACCCGTACGGCCCTGGACGCCGCCGAACTGCCGCTCTCGCTGCGCCAGCTGCTCGGCCGCTGCACGATCCGCTCCCGTCCGGCCGGATCCCTCGGCGACCGCTCGGCCGGTGACGGCGCGCCCGTCGAAGGGGTGCTCGACGGAACGGAGATGCGGCTGAACGACCCGCACGGCGGCAGCATCATCGTCGAGCGCCCCTATCTGCCCTTCACCCCGACCGAGTTCGCGCGGGCCCGCGCGCTGGTCGAGCTGGACGCCCGGCTCGGCCCGCGTATCCCCCGCGGCCAGGACGTGCTCATGCTGCCCGAGGGCGAGGAGATCACCGTCCGCCGCGCCGACCGCGGCGATCTCGACGCCGCGCTCGCCATGCACGCCCGCTGCTCCGAACGGACCCTGGGCCTGCGCTACCACGGCCCGGTCGGAGACGCCGACCGCTATCTGAACCATCTGCTCAGCCCGCGCTTCGGACGTACGCTCGCGGTCGAGACGGAATCCGGCCGGCTCGTCGCCCTCGGCCATCTGCTCTGGGACGGCGACGAGACCGAGGTGGCGCTGATCGTGGAGGACGCCTGGCAGCGGCGCGGTATCGGCGCCGAACTGCTGGGCAGGCTCGTGGCGCTCGCCGTCGAGGCCCGCTGCGCCAGCGTGTACGCCGTCACGCAGGCCTCCAACACGGGCATGGTCGCGACCATGCGGGATCTCGGTCTGCCGCTGGACTACCAGATCGACGAAGGAACGCTCGTCATCACGGCCCGGCTGGAGCCGACGGCCGCGCGGGTGCTGCCCCCGTACGGCGACCCGGAGATGTCCGACCACGAGCAGGCCGACCGCTGAACGAACCCATCACTGAACGGGCCGATCGCCAACCGGGCCGACCGCTGAAGGGGCCGATCACCGCATAGGGGGCCGGGGCCTCGGCTACGTCGCGATCCGGCCAAAATCAGCCGTGGTCCGGGGGCACTGCTTCCCCTCAGGGGCCGAAGTCGCCCATGCCGAGGCCCGGTTGCTCCGGCGTCGGGGGACGGCGGCCCCCCGACGCCGCCGTCATCGGCCAATCCGGCCGGTCCGCCGGAATCAAAGATGTGACGCGGAGTTCTCTCTCGGAGAAGATGTCCGGATGTCAGACACATCCGGCAGCGCGCTGCCCCGCCAGGTCGCCGACGCCTACGTCGACGCACTCATCGAACTCGATCCGATCACCGGAACCTATCTGGGCGTCGCGGAGAGCTCCCGCCGCCTGCCCGACTTCTCCCCGGCAGGACAGCGGGCCGTCGCCGATCTCGGCCGGGCGACGCTCGCCCGGCTCGATGTGGCCGAAACCCTGCCGGGCGCGGACAGTGATGCCGAGCGGCGCTGCGCCCGGCTGCTGCGTGAGCGTCTGACGGCGGAACTCGCCGTCCACGACGCCGAGGAGGGGCTGCGGCAGGTCAGCAACATCCACTCGCCCGTGCACCATCTCCGTGACGCGTTCCCGCTGACCCCGGCCGACACGGACGAGGACTGGTCGGCGATCGCCGAGCGGCTGCGGGCCGTGCCCGCCGCACTGGCCGGGTACCGCGAGTCGCTCGCCCTGGGCCTGGAGCGCAAGCTGCTGGGCGGTCCCCGGCCCACCGCGACCTTTATCGGCCAGCTGACGGAGTGGGTGGGCGAGGAGCAGGGCTGGTTCGAGGAGTTCGTCTCCGCGGGGCCCGACACCCTCCGTACGGAACTGGACGCCGCCGCCCGCTCCGCGACCGCCGCCCTCGCGGAGCTGCGGGACTGGATGCGCGACGTGTACGCGCCCGCCGTCGAGGGCGCCCCGGACACCGTGGGCCGCGAGCGGTACGCCCGCTGGTCGCGGTACTTCAACGGCACCGATCTGGATCTGGACGAGGCGTACGCGTACGGCTGGTCCGAATACCACCGGCTGCGCGCCGAGATGACGACCGAGGCCGAGAAGATCCTGCCGGGCGCGACCCCCTGGGAGGCGCTCGCCCATCTCGACGAGCACGGGCAGCACATCGAGGGGGTCGACGAGGTCAGGGTCTGGCTCCAGAAGCTGATGGACGAGGCGATCGACGCGCTCGACGGCACCCACTTCGAACTCGCCGAGCGGGTGCGGCGCGTGGAGTCCCGGATCGCCCCGCCGGGCGGCGCGGCGGCCCCGTACTACACCGGTCCCTCCGAGGACTTCTCGCGGCCCGGCCGCACCTGGCTGCCGACGATGGGCGAGACCCGCTTCCCCGTGTACGACCTGGTGTCCACGTGGTACCACGAGGGTGTTCCCGGACATCATCTGCAGATCGCGCAGTGGACGCATGTCGCCGATCAGCTCTCCCGCTACCAGGCCTCGGTCGGCCAGGTCAGCGCCAACGCGGAGGGCTGGGCGCTCTACGCGGAGCGGCTCATGGACGAGCTGGGCTTCCTGCCGGACGCGGAGCGCAGGCTCGGTTACCTGGACGCGCAGATGATGCGCGCCTGCCGGGTGATCGTGGACATCGGTATGCACCTGGAGCTGGACATCCCGGCGGACTCGCCGTTCCACCCGGGCGAGCGCTGGACGCCCGAGCTGGCACAGGAGTTCTTCGGGAACCACAGCGGCCGTCCCGCGGACTTCGTGGAGAGCGAGCTGATCCGCTACCTGTCGATGCCCGCCCAGGCGATCGGCTACAAGCTGGGCGAGCGCGCCTGGCTGCTCGGCCGGGAGAACGCCCGCAGGGCGCACGGCGACGCGTTCGACGCGAAGGCGTGGCACATGGCGGCGCTGTCGCAGGGCTCGCTGGGGCTGGACGATCTGGTGGACGAGCTGTCGAAGCTCTGACCCCGCGCCGGACGTACGACGCGGTACGTACGTGAGCGGCGATCCGTACGACGCGCGGTACATGCGTGCGCGGCGGTGCGACGCGGCGGCCATCCTCCGTACGGGGTGCGTACGGAGGATGGCCGCGTTCGGCCGGGAGGCGTGGGCCCGGCCGGCCGCCTCGTCGGCTCCGGTCAGCGGCGGAAGCCGCCCTCGGAGTCGATGACCTGACCGGTGATCCACTCGGCCTCGTCGGTGGCGAGCCAGGCGATCAGCCGGGCCGGGTCGTCGGGCATCCCCCAGCGGCCGCCCGGGAACATCGCCGCGATCCGCTCGTACGCCGCCCCCGTCAGATAACCCGTGTCGACGGGGCCGGGGTTGACGGTGTTGACCGTCACCGCCCCCTCCGCGAGCGCGGTGGCCAGCGACCGGGTCACGGAGGCGAGGGCTCCCTTGGCCAGACCGTAGGCGATCTCCCCCGGCATCCCGCCCGCGATGTCCTGGCCCGAGGTCAACATCACGACCCGGCCGCCGGGCATACGGTCCGGAAGCGTCGCGCGCCGCCGGGCGTAGGCCTGGACCAGCAGGATCACCGACCGGGTGTCGATCGCCCAGTGGGCGTCGAGCATCGCCGCGTCTATGGTGTCGAGCGTGCCGTCGTCACCGCTGAGCGCGTGGTTGGCGACCAGGATGTCGAGCCGCCCGCCGAGCGCCTCGGCGGCGGTGGCGATCAGCGCGGCGGGCGCCTCGGTCCCGGACAGATCGGCGGGTCCGTGCTCCACCCGCGCCGCCGGATCCGCGCGCGCCTCCCGTACGGCGGCGGCGACGCCTTCCGGACCATCGGGGTCGGAGCCCCAGGGCTGAGCCGCGTCGTGCGGTACATGGTGATGGAGGTACACGCTCGCGCCGTACGCGACGAGGCGCCGGGCGACCGCGTATCCGATACCGCTCCGCCGGCTGGCACCGGTGACCAGTGCCGTACGGCCGCGCAGCGGCAGCGGATCGCGGCGGAGTGCTTCGGGGGCGGGGGGCTCATACGGGGGCATGGACAACGATCTTGGTGTGCGGGTCGGCCGTTGTCCATCCGGTTCTTGTTCTCAGGAGGATCCTGGTGTCCCCTGCCGGACCGCGGAGCCGTGGCGCTCCTTGACGATCTCCAGTTGGGTGGGGACGCGGCGGCGCAGATCGGCGACGTGGCTGACGATGCCGACGCTGCGGTCGCGCTCCCTGAGCGAGTCCAGGACGTCCAGGACCTCGTCCAGCGTCTGGTCGTCCAGGCTGCCGAAGCCCTCGTCGATGAAGAGGGTGTCCAGCCGTACGCCGCCGGCCTCGTCGGTGACGACATCCGCGAGGCCGAGCGCGAGCGCGAGGGACGCGAAGAAGGTCTCGCCGCCGGAGAGTGTCGAGGTGTCGCGCGCGCTGCCGGTCCAGGCGTCGATGACCTGGAGGCCGAGCCCGGAGCGCCGCTGGCCGCCCGTTCTGGCGTCGGAGTGGACCAGGGCGTAGCGGCCGGAGGACATGCGCTGGAGCCGTACGGTGGCTGCCGCCGCGACCTGTTCGAGGCGGGCGGCCAGGACGTAGGACTCCAGGCGCATCCTGCGTTCGTTGTCGGCGGACGTGCCCGCGGTGAGACCGGCGAGACGGGCGACCCGGTCGTACTCGTCGCGGACCGGGCCGAGTGCGCGCACCTCGGCCTCGGCCAGCCGGGAGAGTCTGCCCAGCTCGGCGCGGCGGCTCCCGGCCGTGGCCGCGGCGGACGACGCGTCGCGCAGGGCGCGTTCGGCGGCGTTGTGGGCCGCCTCGGCGGCCTCGGTCCTGGCGGGCGGATGATCCGCGGCGGCCCGGGTCTCCGGTTCCGCGAGCCGGTCGGCGACCGCGGCGGCCTCGGCCCGCCAGTCGTCCAGCCGGTGCTGGAGCGACCGCCGGTCGGTGTCGGTGAGGAGGGCGCCCGCCGCGGCCTCAGGGGTGTCGAACCCGGCCCGGAAGGCGGCTCCCGCGAGCCGGCCGTCGGCCTCCTTGAGCCGGAGCGCGGTGGTGTCGACGGCGCGTACCGCCTCGGCCGACTCGGCGAGCAGACCGGCCCGGTCCGCCAGTCGCGCGGCGCGCTCGGCGACACTGGCCGCGTCTCCCCGGGCGCGGCTCAACTCGGTGCGCAGCGCGCTCTGTTCGCTTTCGAGAGCGTCGCGTCGCGAGGTACGGGCGGCGACGCGGCGTTCGGCTTCGCGCTGCGCGGTGAGCCTGCCGTCGTACTCACGCTCGGCGCGGCTCAGGGCTTCACGGGCCGCGTGCGTACCGGCGGCGACACGGCGGGCCTCGGTGTGTTCCCGTTCCAGCCGTTCGGTGAGCGCGGCGAGTTCGGTCACACTCGACTCACCGGCCGCCGCGCGGGCCGCCGCGTATCGCTCCCGTACCGCCGTGTGCTCGCGCTCGGCGAGTCCGCGGGTCTCGTCGGCGCGCCGGTACGCCGCCAGCGCGGCGTCCTCCGCCGCGGCGTCCACCTGCCCGTCGGCGGCCCGTGCGGGGCTGGGGTGCGCCGCGGAGCCGCAGACCGCGCAGGGGTCGCCGTCGACGAGCCCGGCGGCCAGCTCGGCCGCCATGCCGGCCAGCCGTCGTCCGCGCAGGTCGAGCCAGTGCTCATGCGCCGTATTGGCCTGTTCCCGGGCCGAGTTGAGCCGTTCACCGGCCTCGGAGGCCGCCGCGTCGAGGGTGTCGCGGCGCCGGGCCGCGTCCAGCCGGTCGCGCGCGGGGTCGAGCTGTCCGGCGAGCTGTTCGGCGCGGGTCGCCGCCTCCTGCGCGGCCTCGATACGGTCCTGGAGGGCGCCGCGCCGGGGCTCCCACCCGGCGAGCCAGTCGGCCGCTTCCTGGAGGACCTCGTCGTCGGCCCGCGCCTGCCGGTCCAGGTCGGCGCGCTCGGCCGTGATCGCGGCGTCGCGGTGTTCGGCGCGCCGGGCGGCGTCGAGCGCGCCCAGTTCCTGGCGCAGATCCCCTTCCAGCGAGGCGAGTTGTTCCGCTCCGGCGTCCGTGAGGCCGACGGGCAGCAGCGGGCGGGTGCGCGCGTACTCGGCGGTGGCGGAACGGTGTGCCTGTTCGGCGTCGGCGCGCAGCGAGAGCGCGGGCGCGACCAACTCCGCTTTGTGGGAACGCTCCAGCCGGGCCCGCACCCGCTCGTGCTCGGCGCGCTGCTCCTCCAGTGTCTCGGCGCGGCGCCGCGTCTCCGCGAACCGGCTTTGCCGGGTGGCCAGTTCGCGTTCGGCGTCCAGCGCGCGCCGGGCAGCCGCGGCGCGGCTCTCGGCGCCGGACAGAGCGCATTCGCTGATGTCCGACCACTCATGGGCGCCGGTGCGGACGACCGCCGCCCACTCCAGTACCGCGGGGGCGAACCCCGCGTCGCCCGGCCGCGGTTCGGGCAGGGGCGGCGCCACCTGTCCACCCGGAGACGGCGCCGTACGGTCGCGCGGGGACGGCGCCGTACGGTCGCCTGGGCGTGACGACGCCCGGTCGCCCGGAGGCTGCGCCGTGCGGTCGCCCGCGCCCGCTTCCTGGGCCAGGCGCTGCGCGATGGCGAGAAGCCGGTCGTCGCCCGCGCGTACCCGGTGCTCGGCGGCGCGCCGCAGTTCGGCGAGGCGCTCCTCGACCGCGGCGAACCTGTGCGTGTCGAAGAGCTTGCCGAGAAGCTTGCCGCGCGCCTCCGCGTCAGCACGCAGAAAACGGGCGAAGTCGCCCTGCGGCAACAGCACCACCTGGCAGAACTGCTCCCTGCTCATCCCGAGCAGCTGGCCGATCTCCTCGCCGATCTCCTGGTGGGACCGGCTCAGCGCCCGCCAGGTGCCGCTCTCCGCGTCGTACTCACGCAGCCGGCTCTGCGCCTTCTCGGTCGTGAATCCCTTCGTCCGCTTCTTCGGCCGGAGTTGCGCGGGCCGCCTGACGATCTCCAGCCGCCGGCCGCCCACGGTCAGATCGAGGCCGATCTCGGTGGGGGTCCCGGCGGGCGCGTGATCGCTGCGGAGAGCGGCCCCGGGGCTCTGGCGGGCGCCCGGCACGGCGCCGTACAGCGCGTAGCAGACCGCGTCGAGTACGGAGGTCTTCCCGGCGCCGGTCGGGCCGTGCAGCAGGAAGAGCCCGGCGGCGCTGAGCGCGTCGAAGTCCACTTCCTCGGTGGTGGCGAAGGGCCCGAAGGCGGTGATGGTCAGCCGGTGCAGTCTCACGGGGTCACCTCGCGCGCCGTCGCGTCGACCCGCACATCCTCGAACGCGCCCCGCAGCACGGCCCGTTCGGCCTCGTCGGGCCCCGATCCGCCGCGTACGTGCGCCACGAAGTCCTCCGCGATCTGCTGGTCGGTACGGCCTGCGAGACGCTGGGCGTAGGAGGATCGCGGGTCGTCGTCCCCCCGCTCCGGGTCGAAGACGAGGCTCAGTGTGTACGGGAAGCGCTCGGCGAGCCGGGCCATGGGCTCGGCGGGGCGTACGGGATCGGTCAGGGTCGCCTCGATCCAGGACTCCTCGTGGCGGAGGAGTCCCGGGTCGTCGAGCAGTTCATCGAGCGTGCCCCGGATCCTGGCCAGGGCGCGTGGCACCGGGCAGTCGATCCGCTCGGCTTCGATCTCGCCCTCAGGACCCAGCTCCACCAGCCACATCGTCTTGCGGTGAGTGGTCTCCGAGAAGGAGTACGCGAGGGGCGAGCCCGCGTAACGGACGCGTTCGGTGAGGGTCTGGGCGCCGTGCAGATGCCCCAGGGCGACATAGTGGACCCCGTCGAAGACTCCGGAGGGCACGGACGCCACACCGCCGACGGTGATGTCGCGCTCGCTGTCGCTGGGCGTGCCGCCCGTGACGAACGCGTGCGCGAGGACAACGGAGCGGGTGCCCGCGTCGCGCCCCGCGAGGTCGGCCCGTACCCGCTCCATCGCGGCGCCGAGCACCGTCTCGTGGCCGGCCTTGGCCACCTTGAACTCGTCCCGTACCAGGGCCGGTTCGAGATACGGCAGTCCATAGAAGGCCACGTCCCCGTGCGCGTCCGTCAGCAGGACGGGGGTGGCGCAGCCGGCCGGGTCGGTCCGCAGATGGATCCCCGCGCGCTCGACCAGGCCGGAGAGAACGCCGAGCCTGCGGGCCGAGTCATGGTTCCCGGAGATCATCACGGTCGGGACGCCGGAGTCGGCGAGACGGTGCAGGGCCCGGTCGAACAGTTCCACCGCGCTGAGCGGCGGCACGGCCCGGTCGTAGACGTCGCCCGCGACGACGACGGCGTCTACCTCACGGTCGCGGGCCGTGGCCACGAGGTGGTCGAGGAACGCGGCCTGGGCGTCGAGCATGCTCACGCGGTGGAACGACCGCCCGAGATGCCAGTCCGATGTGTGCAGAATCCTCAAGACCGGCCCTCCAGAGGGCGAAAGCTGTGGGACATACGAGACACATCGCGGGCGGCGTACGCGGGGTAGGCGCTGTCCTGTTCGTACGCGGTTTCCGCGCCGTACGCGACGTCCTGTTCGTACGCGGTTTCCGCGCCGTACGCGTCAGGCAAAGGCTTCTCCGCCCAGCTCCAGCACGGCGGTCCCCGCCGTCGTATCGGCAAGCCACGCCCGGAACGCCGGTACCTCGGAGTCCGGCAGGCCGATCTCGATCGTCACCGCCTCGGCGTACCGTACGTCCCGCACCACACGCCCGGTCGCCCGCAGGTCGTTCTCCAGCCGGCCCGCGCGCTGGTGGTCGACGGTGACGGTCGCCAGTCGGAAGCGCTGCCGGGTGAGGGTGCCGACGGCGTCCAGGGCCTCGCCGACGACTCCGCCGTATGCCCTGATCAGACCACCCGCACCGAGTTTGACCCCGCCGTAGTAACGGGTCACGACCGCGGCGGTGTAGCGCACCTCGCGTCGCATCAGCATCTGGAGCATCGGCGCCCCCGCCGTACCGCCGGGCTCGCCGTCGTCACTGGCCTTCTGTACGGAGGCGTCGGCGCCGATCACATACGCGAAGCAGTTGTGCGTGGCCGTCGGGTGCTCCTTGCGGACCCGGGCGACGAACTCCTGCGCCTCCTCCTCCGTCGCCACGGGCGCCAGCGCGCAGATGAAACGCGACCGGTTGATCTCGCTCTCGTGCACGCCCGCGCGGGCGACGGTTCGGTACTGCTCCTGCATCCCCCCACCCTATGCGGGGCCCGATCCGCGCTTCGACCGGCATGCGGTCGGCCTGTGGCCGGCATGCGGTCGGGGATTCGGTCGGGGATTCGGTCGGCATGCGCTCAGGCGGCGGGGAGGCGCGGAGGGGGAGGGAGTGAGGGGCGCGGTCGCGCGGCCGTCGCGCGTTTCGGGCAGTGCGGAAACTCCTTGTCCGGCTTCGCGCGGTTCCGGGAGGGTGGGCGAGCGGCGCGGTCCCGCGTCCGCGTCCGTGGTGTCCCCCGGTTCCGGGGCGGCAGGACACACAGGGCAACCGGACCACCGGACCAGAAGGCAGGATCGTATGACGGCGACGACCACCGAAGCCGGCAAGGCCCCCACGGGCCATCCGCAGCGCTGGCTCATCCTCGGCGTCATCTGTCTCGCCCAGCTCACCGTGCTGCTCGACAACACCGTGCTGAATGTCGCGATCCCCTCCCTCACCAGGGAGCTGGACGCGTCCACGACGGACGTGCAGTGGATGATCAACGCGTACTCGCTGGTTCAGTCGGGCCTGCTGCTCACCGCGGGTAGCGCCGCGGACCGCTACGGCCGCAAGAAGATGCTGGTCGCCGGTCTCACGCTGTTCGGTATCGGCTCGCTGGTCGCCGGACTCGCCGATTCCACCGCGCAGTTGATCGCGGCGCGCGCGGGGATGGGGGTCGGTGGCGCGCTGCTGATCACCACCACACTCGCCGTCGTCGTGCAGATCTTCGACGAGACGGAGCGGGTCAGGGCCATCGCCCTCTGGGCGACCGTCAACTCGCTCGGATTCGCCGTGGGCCCGCTGGTCGGCGGCGTCATGCTGGACCACTTCTGGTGGGGCGCGATCTTCCTGATCAATATCCCGGTCGCGGTGATGGGTCTGGCCGCGGTGATCGCCCTCGTACCGGAATCCAAGACCAAGGAGGGCGACCGGCCCGATCTGCTCGGGGCGCTGCTCTCCACCATCGGTATGACGGGCGTCGTGTACGCGATCATCTCCGGCCCCGAGCACGGCTGGGCCTCCGGGCAGGTGATCACCTCCGCGAGCATCGGCCTGGTCGTCCTGGCCGGGTTCGTGGCGTGGGAGCTGCGGATCCCGTACCCCATGCTGGATATGCGGTTCTTCCGCGACCAGCGCTTCGTCGGGGCGGTCGCGGGCGCGGTGCTGATCGCCTTCGGAATGGGCGGCTCGCTGTTCCTGCTCACCCAGCATCTGCAATTCGTGCTGGGATACGGGCCGTTGGAGGCGGGGCTGCGTACGGCGCCCCTGGCGCTGACCGTGGTGGCCCTCAATGTCGTGGGCGTGGGCGCCCGGCTGCTGCCCAAGCTCGGCACCCCGCTCACCATCGCCGTCGGGATGAGCATGCTCGCCGCCGGTCTCGCCGCGATCGCGCTGCTCGGCGGACACGCGTACTCCGGGATGCTGCTCGGTCTGGTCGTCATGGGAGCGGGCATCGCGCTCGCCTCGCCGGCCATGGCCAACGCGATCATGAGCGCGATCCCTCCGGAGAAGGCGGGCGTGGGCGCGGGCGTCAACGGCACGCTCGGCGAATTCGGCAACGGCCTCGGTGTCGCCACTCTGGGCGCGGTGCTGAACTCCCGCTTCGCTGCGCTCGTCCCGGGAGCGGTGGGCGCGGCGTCACTGCCGACGGCGCTCGCCGCCGCGCACGACACGGAGGAGAAGCGGCGTGTCGCCGAGGGCTTCGCGTCGGGCCTGGAGACCAGTCAGCTGGTGGGTGCGGTCGCGGTCCTGGCGGGCGGACTGCTCGCCGCGCTGCTGCTGCGACGCGCGGAACGGTCGGACGCGGCGCGGGCCTGAAACGCCGCGGCGGCTGCCTGGGGCGCGGGACGCGCCGCCGCCGGACATCTCGACGACGCCCGTGGCGGACGGCTTTGGCCGCCCGCCACGATTGTTCAACCCCTCAGCCCCTCAGCCCCACAACCCCACAGTCCTTCAAGCGCTCAAGCGCTCAGGCGTGCCGTTAACGCCTGAACGCCTGCCCTGGCGTCCCCGTCCGTCAGTGCGTCAGCGCTCCCCGCTCCGCTCCACACTCTCCGCGATCTCCCCGAGCGCCCGCGCGTAGGCGGTCGCCAGCCCGTCCATGGTCTCGCGCGCGTACATCGCCGACGAGTACGACCAGGTGACCGTCAGCCGGCCGTCCTGCACCACCGCGCCGACGTCGATCAGATGCGGGCGCTCCTCGTCCAGGCTGAAGTCCCGTCCGGACAGGTGCAGTTCGGAACGGATCAGCCCGTCGTCGGCGCCCCCGCGACCGCCCGCGACATCGAACCGGCCGAGGTAGTTGAAGCTGATCCGCGGCTCCCGCGCGGCCCCGGCGGCGAGTGTACGGCCGGGGGCGCCGGGGGCGCTGAACGCGCGGAGCGCGCCGTAGCCGACACCGTGGTCCGGGACCGCCCGCAGCTGCCGCCTGACCGACCTGATCGTCTCGTCCCAGCCTGCGTCCACGGTCGCCTCCAGCGCCACGGGATGGATCGCGGTGAACCAGCCGACGGTGCCGGAGAGATCGATGTCGTCGAACAGATCCTCGCGTCCGTGGCTCTCCAGGTTGACGACGGTACGGTCCCGGCCGGTCCAGGAGGCGAGCACGCGGGCGAGCGCCGCGAGGAGCACGTCGTTGATCTGTGTGCGGTAGCGGCCGGGGGCGAGGTTGAGCAGGGCGTGTGTCTGCCCGGCGCTCAGCGTCGCCGCGACGCCGTCCAGCTCCGCGCCGGTGTTGGCCGCGCCGGGCCGGTCCACGGGGAGCGGAACGGCGGCGGGGTCGGTGACGGCGCGCCAGTGGTCGAGCTGCGCGTCGAACCCGCCGTCGGCGACCCGCCGGGCGAGGCGTTCCGCCCACTGCCGTACGGACGAGGTCCTCGGCCGCGGTACGACGGGCTCCCCGGCCAGGGCCTGCGCGTAGGCCGCTTCCAGGTCGTCCAGCAGGATGCGCCAGGAGACGCCGTCGACCACGAGGTGGTGTGCGACGACCGTGAGCCAGGGCGGGCGGCCGGGGCCGCGCGTCCCGAACAGCACGCGGAAGAGCGGCCCGGTCTCCAGCCGGAACCCCGCCTGTACGTCACGGACCAGGGCGTCCCACCGCGCCTCTGGGTCGGCCGCGCCGGTCAGCGTGTGGACGGTGAACACCGCTTTCTCGCCGACGAGTTCCGGTTCCAGGATGCGTCCTGACCAGCCGCCCGCGCCGGTCGGCGCGAAGACCGCCCGCAGCATTCCGTGCCGGGTGAGCAGCGCCGCCACTGCCCGGCGCAGAGCCGATTCCTGGGCGTCGGGCGCCAGTTCGAACGACATCGTCATGTCGAAGTGTGCCGGGGCCGTGGTGTGTGTCGCGAAGAACCACTCCGCGACGGGTGTGGGCGGCAACGCCCCCGCCTCGGACTCCTCGCCCGCCGGGGCGGGGGTGGCGGAGCCACGGGCGGCGTCCATCTCCGCCGCCAGACCGGCGACCGTCTGCCCCACGAACACATCCCGGGAGTACAGCTCAAGGCCGGCCCGGCGGGCCCTGGACACCACCTGGATGCTCAGGATGGAGTCGCCGCCCAGTTCGAAGAAGCTGTCGTGGACGCCGACGTGGTCGATTCCGAGGACATCCGACCAGATCCGGCACAGGGCGCGCTCGGTCTGCGTACGGGGCGGGGTGTGCGGGGCGCGGTCCGCGGCGGGGTCGGGCGCCGGCAGCGCGGCACGGTCGATCTTGCCGCTGGCGTTGACCGGCAGTTCGGGGAGGGTGACGAAGGCGGTGGGCAGCATGTACTCGGGCAGGGAGGCGCCCGCGAAGGCGCGCAGCGCCTCTGCCGACAGGGCGTTCGTCGAGGTCTCCGGCGCGGCTGTCGGCAGGGTCCTCGGCAAGGCTGCCACGCGGGGCTCCGGCGCGGCTGTCGCGCGGGGCTCCGGCGCGGCTGCCGGCCGGGGCTCCGGCGCGGCCGTCGGGAGAGGCTCCGGTGCCGGTTCCGTTCGCTGATCGGGGGCCCCGTACGCGCTTGCCGATTCGGGCACCACGTACGCGACGATCCGTTTGACGCCCGGCCTGTCCTCGCGCACCGTCACCGCCGCCCGCGCGACCCATGCGTGCCGGGCGAGCACCGCTTCGATCTCTCCCAGCTCGATCCGCAGTCCGCGCACCTTCACCTGGTCGTCCGCGCGTCCCACGTACTCCAGCTGGCCATCGGCCCGCCAGCGCGCCAGGTCGCCCGTACGGTACAGCCTGCCGCCGCCGGAGGGGTCGGCCACGAAACGGGACGCCGTCAGTCCCGGCCGCCCCAGGTATCCCCGGGCCACCACGGCGCCCGCCACATACATCTCTCCGGGCACGCCCACCGGCACCGGCCGCAGCCGCCCGTCGAGTACGGACACCGCGGCCCCCGACACCGGCCCGCCGATCGGCGGCGTACCGCCCGGCGCGAGCGCGGTGCTCATCGTCGCGACGACCGTGGTCTCGGTCGGGCCGTAGGCGTTCACCATCGTCCTGCCGCCACCGGCCCAGCGTTCCACCAGGTCGGGGCCGCACGCCTCGCCGCCCGCGAGCAGCGTCCGCAGCTCGGGCGCGCGCCCTCGCGGGATGCTGCCAAGGACGGTCGGCGGCACCAGGGCATGGGTCACCCGGCCCTCCTCCAGCACGCCGGCCAGTTCCTCCCCGGCGAGCGGCCCGTCGACCGAGGGCAGTACGAGTGTGCCCCCGCCGCCGAAGGCAAGCAGCAATTCCAGTACGGAGGCGTCGAACCCCGGCGAGGCGAGCTGGAGGACCCGGGTGGATCCATCGGCCGCGCAGCCGTCGGCCAGCGAGGCGGCCAGCGAGGTGAGTCCGGTGTGCGGCACGACGACGCCCTTCGGCCGCCCTGTCGAACCGGAGGTGTAGATCACGTACGCCGCGGCCGTCACAGGCACCGCGATCCGAGGGGGCAGGACGGAGTGGCGGACCAGTTCCTCGGCCACCGCCGGATCGTCCACGGCCACGAGCACCGCCGCGCCGACACCCGACGGCAGCCGGGCACCATACTGACGATCCGTCAGGAGCACGCCGGCGCCGCAGTCTTCGAGTACGTACCGCAGCCGGTCCGTCGGCCACGCCGGGTCCACCGGCACGTAGACGCCGCCGGCACGTACCACCGCGAGCACCGCGACGACCCACTCCACCGACTTCGGCAGCAGCACCGCGACCGGTGCCTCACCGCGTACGCCGCGAGCGCGCAGCAGCCGTGCCAGCCGGTTCGCCCGCCGGTCCAGTTCCCGGTACGACAGCTCCTCGCCGCCGCACGCCACGGCGGGGGCGTCGGGGTGGTCCGTCGCGCGCCGGGCGAACCACTCCCCCAGCGGCTCGGGCCGCGCCGCCGCCACACCCGTGCCCCAGTGGGCCGCGCGTCGCGACTCGTACGCCGACAGGGGCGCTATGTCGCCCAGCACGCGGTCCGTGCCCGGGTTTCTGGCTGGGTGCTGTGCCGGGCGCGTGGCCGGGTCCGCCTCCGCCCCGACGGACAACTCCTCCACCATCCGGGCGAGATGGGCGGCCAGCCGGTCGGCGGTAGGGGCGTCGAACAGCCCCGGGTCGTACGCCAGCGTCATGCTCAGCCCGTCGTTCTCCCCGGCGCCCGCGCCCGCGTCAGCGCCGGCTCCCGCGTCAGCGCCAGCTCCCGCACCGGCTCCCGCGCCCGCACCGGCTCCCGCTCCCGCTCCCGCTCCCGCTCCCGCTATCAGGGTGAGTGGGTAGTTCGTGGCCTCGATGGCGTCCACGTCGCGCAGTGCGATGCCGTGCCTGGCCGCCGCCTCATCGTCCACCGGATAGTTCTCGAACACCACCAGGCTCTCGAAAAGCCGTACGCCCGCCGGGAGTTCGGTCTCGACATCGCGCAGCGCCACGTACTCGTGCTGTCTGGCCTCGGAGGCCCGCTCCTGGATCTCGCGCAGCCACGCCACGAGCGGACGGTCCGGGTCGACGTCCACACGTACCGGCAGGGTGTTGATGAACAGCCCGAGGATCTCCTCGGCTCCCGGCAGTTCGGCCGGACGCCCGGAGACCGTGGCCCCGAACACCACGTCCCGCGCGCCGCCGTGGTGCGCGAGGAGCAGCGACCAGGCGCCCTGCACAAGGGCGTTGAGGGTGATCCGATGACGTCGGGCGAAGCCGGCGGCACGGCTCGCCGCCGCCGGGGAGAGAGGCACCTCCACCCGCGCGGTGGACCGGCCGCGGTGTGCCCACGCGGCGGGGCGGTCGTACGGGAGCGCGACCGGCTCGGTGAAACCGGTCAGCCGTCCGCGCCAGTACGCCCGCCCTTCGGCGTGGTCACGGTCGGCCAGCCACGCCAGATAGTCGCGGAACGGGCCGCGCGGTGCCACCGGGGCGGCCGAGTCCGGTGTGCTGGTGAGTGACGCGTACTCGGCGATCACGTCGGAGAGCAACGCGGCACTGCTCCAGCCGTCGAGCAGCAGGTGGTGGAACGTCCAGACCACCTGCGTCCTGTCGCCGGGAAGACGTGCCAGCAGGACCCTCGTCAGCGGGGCCGTCGCCAGGTCCAGGCCGCGCTCCCGCTCCTCGGCGAGTACGCCGGCCACCCTGGCCGCGCGTTCCGTCTCCGGGCAGTCGGTCCAGTCCACCACCCGTACGGGCAGCCGGACATGGCGGCGCACCACCTGCACGGGACGCTCCACCTCCTGCCAGGCCACCGAGACCCGCAGCGCGTCCGACCGGTCCACGACCCGCTGCCAGGCGCGCGCCAGTGCGTCCGGGTCCGTCACACCGTCGAGCACGCAGGCGAACTGCTCCAGGTACGCGGCTTCGTCCGGTTCGGCGAGGGTGTGGAACAGCATTCCGGCCTGAAGCGGTGTCAGCGGATAGACATCCTCCACGTCCCGGCCGTCCCCGGCGAGCCGGTCCACCTCGTCCTGGGTGAGGGCGACGAGCGGGAAGTCGGCAGGGGTGCATCCGCCGGCGCCGGGCTCCGCGCAGTGCGCGACGAACCCGGCCAGTTCGGCGGCGAAGGCGTCGGCGAGGCGCCGTACCGTCTCCTCGCGGTGCAGCCCCGGCGAGTACGTCCAGGCGAAGGTCAGACGTCCGTCCTGGATTCCGCCGACGACGTCCAGGAGGTGACTGCGGCCCTCGCGACCACTGCGGTCGCCGCCCGCGTCGAGGAGTTCGGCGCGGTACAGGCCGTTGTCGCCTTCCCGGCCGCCGTCCCCGTCCCCGTCCCCGTCCCCGTCCCTGTCCCTGTCCCTGTCCCCGCCACGTCCCACCACATCGAACTGGCCGTGGTAGTTGAAGGAGATCCTGGGGCCGGGCAGCGCGCGCAGCGCGTCCACGGAGGTCGCGCCGGTGCCGGTGCCCACGCCCGTGCCCGTGCCGGTGTCGGTCTCCGTACTGGTGCCGGGAACAGCTGGTGTGCCGCCAAGGGTGCGCAGTGCCCCGTAGCCGATTCCGCGGTCGGGTACGGCACGGAGCTGCTCCTTGACGGCGGTGATGCTCGCTCTCCAGTCCGCATCGGGCGGCAGGGCGAGAGCCACCGGATAGAGAGAGGTGAACCACCCGACGGTCCGGGTCAGATCGATGTCGTCGAAGAGTTCCTCGCGGCCGTGGCCCTCCAGGTCGATGGCGACGCGATCGCGCCCGGTCCAGCCGCGCAGTGTGCGTGCGAGGGCGGCGAGCAGCACCTCGTCCGTACGGGTGCGGTACGCGGCGGGCACGCGGTGGAGCAGTGCGTCGGTCTGCTCGGCACTCAGCGCGCACATGGTCACGGCCTCGTCGGCGACCGTCCCCGCGCCCGCGCCCCCGCCCGCGCCCGCGCCGCCTGGTGTGTCCACCGGCAGGTCGGTGACGGCACCGTCCAGCACCGATTCCCAGTAGCCGGCCTGCGCGTCGAAGCCACCGGACGCGACATGCGCCGCGAGCCGGTCCGCCCACTGCCGTACGGAGGTGGTTTTCCGGCCGAGATCGATCCGGCGGCCGGCGAGCGCCTGCCGGTACGCCGTCTCGATGTCGGCCAGCAGGACGCGCCAGGAGACGCCGTCGACCACAAGGTGGTGCGCGGTGAACTGCACCCGCGCGGGACGCCCGGCGCCGAGCCTGCCCAGTGCCACGCGCAGCAACGGCCCCTCGTCGAGCCGTATCCGGGCCGCGACGCCTGCTGCCAACTCCTGCCACGCGGCGTCCGGTTCGGGCGCGCCGGACAGGTCGTACTCCGCGAACACCTCGTCGATGTCGATGCCGCTGACAGGGAGAATCCGGCCGCTGAAGGCTTCGGGATCGGGTGCGGCGGCCGTACGTGTGAAGGTGGTGCGCAGCGCGTCGTGCTGGGCGAGGACCGCGCGTACGGCGGAACGCAGGGCCGCCGTGTCGGTCCCCGTCGTCAGCTCGAAGGCCATCGACATGGCGAAGTGCCCCGGATCCACCGGATGGCCGGCGAAGAACCATTCGCGGATCGGAGTGGTTCCCACCGTGCCCTGAGACTCGCCCTGCTCCGCGAGCACTTCGGGGCCCGCGGGGCGGCCCGCCGAGGCCACGGCGGCGAGGGCGGCGACGGTCTGCCGGGCGAACACATCGCGTGAGGAGATCTCCACTCCCGCCCGCCGCGCCTTCGCGACGAGCTGGATGCTCAGGATCGAATCGCCGCCCAGATCGAAGAAGTTGTCGTACGCGCCGACGCGTTCTGCGCCCAGCACCTCGGCCCAGATTCCGGCGAGCACCTCCTCCACGCCCGCGCGGGGCGCGACGTACCCGGCACTCCCGCCGGCGGCCGGGTCCGGGGCCGGCAGCGCGGCACGGTCGACCTTCCCGTTGGCGTTCAGCGGGATACGGTCGAGCGCGACGAATACCGAAGGCACCATGTAGTCGGGCAGCACGGCGGCGGCGTGCTCGCGGAGCGCGGCCGGGTCCACCACACCAACGGAAACCGCCTGCCCCGCTCCGGGCGCGGCCCCCGCCCCGGGCGCGGGCACCACGTAGGCGACGAGCCGTGAACCGCCGGACGGGACATCGACCGTCACCTGTCCGACCGACTCGTGCAGGGCCAACACGCTCTCGATCTCCCGGGGTTCGACCCGGAAGCCCCGCACCTTCAGCTGGTCGTCGCGACGCCCGACGTATTCCAGTCCGCCGTCCGCACGACGGCGCACCACATCTCCGGTGCGGTAGAGGCGCTCGCCGGAGCCGAACGGGTCGGCGACGAAACTCCCCGCCGTCAGCCCGGGGCGGTTGAGATAGCCCCGGGCGAGGGCGCGCCCGGCAACGTACAGCTCACCGGCCACCCCGGCGGGGACCGGGCGCAGCCAGGCGTCCAGCACGTAGGACCTGGTGTTGGCGATGGGGGCGCCGATGGGCGGCGTCCCGGCGGCGCCCGCGCGCAGTTCGTCGCTCATCGTGGCGCAGACAGTGGTCTCGGTCGGCCCGTACGCGTTGATCATCGTCCGGCCCGGGGCGCAACGGTCGACCGTCTCCGCAGGGCAGGCCTCCCCCGCGACCACCAGCACAGGCGGCAGATCGGCCGTGTCCAGTGCGGCGACAAGGGCGGGCGGCAGCGTGGCGTGGGTGATGCCCGCCGTGGCGACAAGGGGCCCGAGCCTGGCGCCCCAGTCGCCGGTGTGTCCGTCCGGTCCGGCACCCGGTCCGGCACCCGGTCTGGTGTCCGGTCCGGCCTCCGGTCTGGTGTCCGGTCTGGTGTCCGCTTCGGCCTCCGGTCTGGTGGCCCTCTCGTCCACGACGAGCGTCGCGCCGGTGAACAGCGCCATGGACAGTTCCCACCAGGAGGCGTCGAACCCCGGCGAGGCGAACTGGAGGACCCGCGCTCCTGGCCCGACTCCCAGCCTCTCCGCCTGGGTCGCGGCCAGACTCGCCAGCCCGGAGTGGGTGACCAACACGCCCTTCGGACGCCCGGTGGAGCCGGAGGTATAGATCGCGTACGCCCCGGCGGAGAGCGGCACCTCGACGGCTGCCACGTCAGCGGCGGACGCGGAGGTCTCGCGCGTACCCGAGTCGCCGGGTTCCGCACCGGCCGACAGGGCGCGGACAGTCTCGGGCGCATCGACGGCGAGGACGGGAAGCCCTGCGGGGAGGGGCAGTTGGGCAGCCCGTGCCTGACGGGTAATCAGAAGCTCGGCGCCGCAGTCCGCGAGGACGTACGCGATCCTCTCCGCCGGATAGGACGGGTCCACCGGTACGAACACCGCCCCCGCCCTGAGCACTCCCAGCACGGCGACCACCTGGTCGACGGAGCGGGGCAGTACGAGGGCGACGCGGGACTCCGGACCGATCCCGGCGCCACGCAGGTGGCCGGCCAACCGGGCGGCCCGCGCGTCCAGTTCACGGTAGGAGAGCGCAGAGCCGTCCGCGCGCAGTATGGCGGGGGCGTCGGGTGTCGTCGCCACCCACTTCCCGAACAGGGCCGGGGCGGAGAGCGGCGGCACATCAACCGCCGTACGGTTGTGCCCGTACGTCAGGGCTTCGCGCTCCGTGGCGGGGAGTGTGGCGATACGGTGCAGCGGCGCGGCCGGAGCCGCGAGCACCGCCTCCGCCAGGTTCAGCCAGTGCCGGGCGAGCCGCTCGATGGACGCGGCGTCGAACAGGTCGGTGCTGTACTCGATGCCCGCCGCCATGCGCCCGTCGTGGTCCTGGAACCCGAAGGTGATGTCGAACTGCGCGGTCTCGCGAGGCACCTGGACCGGAACCACCTGAAGTCCGAGCAGGTCCAACGGCTCGTCGGGCGTGTTCTGGAGGCTCACCATCGCCTGGACCAGCGGAGTGCGACTGGTATCGCGATCGGGGGCGAGATCGTCCACCAGAAGGCTGAACGGTACATCCTGATGCGTAAAGGCCTGGAGGACCGTCTCGCGCGCCCCGGCGAGCAGATCGGTGAAGGAACGCGACTCGTCGACGCGCGTACGCAGTACGAGGGTGTTGACGAAGAAGCCGACCAGGTTCTCCAGTTCGGCCCGTTCCCGTCCGGTGACCGCCGTACCCAGCGCGATGTCCCGCTGCCCGGTCCACCGTGACAGGAGAAGCTGGGTGACGGCCGTCAGCGTCATGAACAGACTGGTCCCCTGCGCCTGCCTCTTCCCTTCCCCGTGCCCATGCCCGGGTCCGTGTCCGGGTCCGTGTCCGGGGCCGCGTTCCGGTCCACTGCCCGCCTCCCGCAGGCGGCGGGCCAGCGCGTCAGGGACTTCAAAGGAATGCAGCGCGCCAACCGTGGTACGAACAGCGGGGCGCGGCCGGTCGGTAGGCAGGTCGAGCGTTTCGAGTCGGGCCAGTTGCTCACGCCAGTACGGGAGTTGTCCGGACAGCGGAGCGGCCCGCTGCCAAGCGGCGAAGTCGGGGTACTGCACGGGAAGTTCGGGGAGGGCAGGGTCCCCGCCTCGTATCGCCGCGGCGTAAAGGGCGCTCAGCTCGCGCGTGATGACGCCCATCGACCAGCCATCGGTGACGATGTGATGCATCGACAGTACGAGGATGTGAGTGGGGTGCTCGCTCCGGCCTGTCTGGTCCGCCGGCCGGGAGGGGGAGCCGGATGTCCGCATCCGAAGCAGCAGAACCCGTATCAGCGGTCCGGTGCGCAGATCGAAGGGTCTCACGGCCTCCGCACGCAGTACGTCGTTCAGCTCGGCCGAGTCGCTCACCTCGGTGGCACGGATCGGGAGGTCCGCCATCACCTCCACCGCATCACGCACGCGCTGCACACCGCGTCCCTCGACGGAATCAAATGTGGTACGCAGTGCCTCGTGCCGTGCCACCAGGGCCGAGACCGCCGAGCGCAGCGCGTCGATGTCGAGGGCGCCGGTGAGCCGGAGCGCGTCCACGACGTTGTACTCGACGCTGCCGCCGGCGAACTCGTCGAGGAACCACAGGCGTTCCTGGGCGTAGGAGAGCGGCAGCTCACCGTCCCGGGGGACGGGGACGACCGTACCGGGGACGACCGTACCTCCGGGAGCGCTCTCGGATGAGGAGCGCTCTTCGTCGACGGCGGACGCCAGGCCGGCCACGGTGGGGCGGTCGAACAGGGCACGCGGCGACAGCGCGACCCCACAGGCGTCCCGTATGCGGGAGACCACCTGGAGGCTGGAGATGGAGTCCCCGCCGAGAGAGAAGAAGTTGTCGTGGACGCCGCTCCGCTCGACACCGAGGACGTCGGCCCACACGGCGGCGACAGCGCGCTCGGTCTCGGTGCGCGGGGCGACGTACTCCTCGGAGGTGTCCAGGTCAGGCGCGGGCAGGGCTCGGCGGTCAACCTTTCCGTTCGTGGTCAGGGGTAGCGCGTCCAGGACGACGAAAGCCGCCGGCACCATGTACTCGGGCAGCAGCGCGGCGGCATGCTCCCGTAGGCCGGTGACGTCCAGCTCACCCGACGACGGCACAACGTACGCGACCAGGCGCTTCGCCCCCGGACGGTCCTCCCGGACAATCACCGACACCCGCCCCACCGACGCGTGACGCGACAGTACGGACTCGATCTCACCCAGCTCGATACGGAAACCACGGATCTTGACCTGGCCGTCGCCCCGGCCCAGGAAGTCCAGCCGGCCATCCGGCCGCCACCGCACCACATCACCTGTCCGGTACAACCGCCCACCCGAGCCGAAGGGGTCCGCCACAAACCGCTCAGCCGTCAGACCCGCACGACCGTCATACCCACGCGCCAGTCCCGCACCGCCGAGATACAACTCCCCCGGCACACCGACAGCGACCGGCCGCAACCCGTCGTCCAGGACATACGCGGACGTGTTGTCCATCGGCCCGCCCATCGGTACCGCCGTACCCTCGGTATCGATACCGCTGACGGGCCCGCACACCGCGAAGGCCGTCGACTCCGTCGGACCGTACACATGCACCAACTCGGTGTCCGGACACGCCTCCAGCACCCGGCCCATCGCGACACCCGACGCCGCCTCACCACCCGTCCACACCTCACCCAGACCCGCAAAGCACCCGGGATCCTCCTCAGCCAGCACATCGAACAACGCCTTCGTCAAAAACAAACCCGACACCCCACGCGCCACCGCACCCCGCACCACCGACACACTCAACTCAGCCTCCGCCACCACCACCGTCCCACCGTTCAACAACGGCACCCACACCTCATACGTCGCCGCATCAAACGAATGCGCCGAATGGAACAACACCCGCCCATGCGCACCCGACGACCACCGGGAATCCGCAGCCAGAGCCACCACATCCCCGTGCGTCACCCCCACACCCTTCGGCACACCCGTAGACCCCGACGTGAACATCACATACGCCAGCGCACCCGCAGGAACCACCGACGCAAGCCCCACATCCACGACCGGCTCCGCATCCACCGCCACCGCCGGCACCCCACCGAGCTGATCCACCGACCGATCCGTCACCACCACCACCGCACCACTCCGCCCCAGCACATCCCGCACCCGCTCCTCCGGATACGACCCATGCAACGGCACATACGCACCCCCCGCCCTCACCACAGCCAGCATCGCCACCACCACATCCACCGACCGCTCAAGCAGCAACCCCACCCGCGACTCCACACCCACACCACACCCCACCAGCACCCGCGCCAGCCGCCCCGCCCGAGCATCCAACTCCCCATACGTCAACGACACATCACCACACACCACAGCCACCGACCCCGGCGACTCACCCACCCGAACCGCAAACCCATCCACCACCGACCCACCCGACACCACACCCACCACACCACGCCCCGCACCCACCACCCACTCCCGCTCAACCACCCCCACCATCGACACCTCACCCAACACCCCACCCGACCCAGCAACCACCAACCCACCCGCCAAACCCAACCAATGCCCCACCATCCGCCCAACCGTCCCCGCATCGAACACATCCGTGCTGTACTCGATCGCGCCCTTCAACTCCCCATCGCGCTCGTCGAATTCGAGCATGAAGTCGAACGGAAGCGCGTCCCGGGACACACTCATCGGCTCGGTACGGAGTCCGGCGAACTCCGGTGCCGCATCGGTGGAGTTCTGGAGTACCACCATGGCCTGGACCAGCGGCATCCGGCTGGGATCGCGCTCCGGGGCGAGGGCCTCCACCACGCGGTCGAACGGGATCTCCTGGTGGTCGAACGCCTCCAGTACCGTCCCCTTCACCGACGTCAGGAAGTCACCCACCGTCGCCGACGGATCCACACGGGTGCGCAGAACCAGCGTGTTGACGAAGAAGCCGACCAGATTCTCCAGTTCCGCACGGTCGCGACCGGACGTCGCAGTACCAAGTGCGATGTCGTCCTGGCCGCTGTAGCGCGCGAGCAGCAGCTGAGTGACCGCCGTGAGCGTCACGAACAGGCTCGCGCCATGGTCCCGGCCGAGTCCGGCCAGCCCTTCCGCCAGCTCCCCCGGGATGTCGAACGCGTGCACCGCGCCCGCCCCGCTCCGTACCGGCGGTCTGGGGCGGTCCGTCGGCAGTTCCAGCGGCTGAAGGCCGTCGAGCCGCCGCCTCCAGTAGTCCAGGCCGTCCCGTAGCTTCGTCTCGGTCAGCCGGTCGTGCTGCCAGGCCGCGAAGTCGGCGTACTGCACCGGCAGCGCGGGGAGTTCGCCGGCGGCCTGCCCATGGAGCGCGGCGGTGTAGCACGCGGTCAGCTCCCCGGTGATGATGTCGAGTGAGCGGCCGTCACTGATGATGTGATGCATCGACAGCAGCAGAGCGTGATCGTCGTGGCCGAGGCGCACCAACAGGACCCGGAAGAGCGGCCCGACTCGTAGGTCGAACGGCGTGAGCAGCCGCTCCCGCAGGATCCGGTCCGCCTCGCCGTCTCGCGCCGCCGGGTCGCCGTACGCGGACAGGTCGAGGTGTTCGACAGGCACGGCCATGGAGGGGTGTACGACCTGGACCGCGCGGCCGTCCACCGCGTCGAAGGTGGTGCGGAGGCTCTCATGACGTGCCACGAGCTGCTCGACGGCCCGCTCCAGGGCCTTTCGGTCCAGCGCCCCTGTCACCCGCAGGGCGAGTCCCGAGTTGTACTCCACTCCACCCGGCCGGAACTCCTCCAGGAACCACAGCCGCCGCTGCGCGAACGACGCCGGCAGCTCGGCCGTGCGGTCCACGGAGGGGATGGCGTCGGTGACCACGGTGTGGCCCGCCATACGCTCGCGAAGAAGCGCCCGCATGTGCTCCGGCAGCGCGCTGATCCGGCTTTCACGGGACGGTGGCGTGCTCATCTCGGCATCTCCTTGTGACACAAAGATCGGCGTTCGGCGGGGAAGCAGGAAGGAAGGGCGGAGGGGACGGGGGGCGGAGGGGACGGGGGGCGGGGACGGGGCGGGGGCGCGGAGGCGCGCCACGGTGGGGGGTGGCGCGGGGCGGACGCGTACGTACGTCAGCCCCGGCTCACGCTCCGCAGCCCGGCGATGAAGTCCTCCGCCAACGCGGTCACGGTGGATTCCCGGTGCACCGCGGTGGAGTAGAACCAGGTGACGACGAACCTTCCCTCGTCCACAACGGCGACGACATCGATCAGATGGTTGCGTTCCTGCCGCGGGCCGTGTTCCTGGCCGTCCGTGGCCAGCGAGGTGCTGAGCAGGCCGCGATCGGCCGCCCCTGCCCCCGTACTCCCACCCGCGCTGCCCGTGGTCCCCGCACTGCCCGCATTGCCCGTGCCGAACTGCCCCAGGTAGTTGAAGCTGATCCGGGGATCCGGGTCGCCGGCCAGCTCACCGCTGAGGTAGCGCAGCGCGCCATAGCCGACGCCTCGGTCCGGAACGGCCCTGAGCTGCCGCTTCACCGACCTCATGGTGGCCGGCCAGTCATCGGCCGCCGGCAGCTCAAGAGCAACGGGGTAGATGGACGTGAACCAGCCGACGGTACGCGTCAGATCGATGTCGTCGAACAACTCCTCGCGGCCGTGTCCCTCCAGGTTGACCGCGACACGGTCATGACCGGTCCAGGTGCGCAGCGTGCGCGCCAGGGCAGCCAGCAGCACATCGTTGATCTGCGTCCTGAACCGGCCCGGCACCTGGTGCAGCAGGGCATGAGTGTCGTCCACATCGAGGTACGCCATGACTGCGGCCTGATCCGCGACCTTGTTTCCGCCGTCCGGTGTGTCCATGGGAAGCCGCGTATCGGCCGCGCTCGTGATCGACCGCCAGTACTCCAGCTGTCCGCCGAACCCGCCTTCCCGTACATGCGTGTTGAACCGGTCGGCCCATGCGCGTACGGAGGTCGACTTGGGCCCGAGGTCCGTCGCGGCCACCGAAGCGGCCTGGTCATAGGCCGTGGCGAGGTCGCTCAACAGGATGCGCCAGGACACGCCGTCGATCACCAGGTGGTGTGCGGTGATCAGCAGGCGGGCCGGGCCACCGCTCCCGTCCTGCGCGCCGACCACGACACGGAACAGGGGACCGTGTTCGAGGTCGAGCCCCGACTGCGTACGGACGACGAGCGCGCGCCACTGCGCGTCGACATCGACGTCGGCATCTCCGGCCAGATCGTGCACGGTGAAGACCGAGTCGACGTCCAGGGCCGAGGTGATCCGCCCGGTCCAGGTTCCCTCGGGGGTACGGGTGAACGTGCTGCGCAACGCGTCGTGCTGGGACAGCAGGGCACCCACGGCGATCCGCAGGGCGTCGAGGTCGACGTCCTCGGGCAGTTGGAACGCGGTGGACATGTTGAAGTGCTCCGGCGCCACCGGGTGCGTGTCGAAGTGCCACTCGCGCACGGGAGTTGGCGCTACCGGGCCCGAGACAATTCCTTGCTGGGCCGGCCCGGCGTCGTCACTCGCCTGGTCGGCCTCGGTGAGCCCGGCGGCGAGGGTGGAGATGGTGGGGTGGAGGAAGACGTCGCGGGAGGAGAGGGCGAGGCCGGCACGGCGGGCGCGGGATACGACCTGGAGGCTGATGATCGAGTCGCCGCCGAGGTCGAAGAAGTTGTCCTCGATCCCGACCCGCTCCAGCCCCAGCACCTCCGCCCACACCCCGCACAGAATCCGCTCGGACTCGGTACGCGGCGCGGTATACGCGGAACCCGCGGCCTCGAAGTCGGGCGCGGGCAGAGCGCGGCGGTCGAGCTTGCCATTCGCGTTGAGGGGCAGCGCGTCCAGGACGACGAAGGCCGCCGGCACCATGTACTCGGGCAGAGCCGACGCCACATGCTCACGCAGCGCGTCCACGTCCGGGACCGACTGTGGCTGAGCGACGAGGTAGGCGGCCAGGCGCTTCACACCCGGACGGTCCTCCCGCGCCACCACCACCGACTGCCCCACGGACGGATGGGCGGACAGAACGCTCTCGATCTCGCCCAGTTCGATACGGAACCCACGCACCTTGACCTGATCATCACCACGACCCGCGTACTCCAGCGTCCCGTCCCCACGCCACCGCACCACATCCCCAGTCCTGTACAACCGGCCACCAGTCCGGAACGGATCCGCCACGAACCGCTC
>NZ_JBVKAK010000015.1:0-172503 GCF_055639435.1 Streptomyces sp. NPDC039430
GCGAGACACGGATGGCGCTGTCGGCGGTCATGCGGCGATGTGACGTGACGACGTAGCAGCGGTACGAGCGGCAGCGCGAACAACGCCGGCACGGGGCGGGGGGGGGGGGGGGGGGGGGGGGGGGGGAACGGGGGGGGGGGGGGGGGGCCCCCCCCCCCCCCCCCACCCCGTGGGGCACAGCGTACGGATCAGCCCTCGGCGCCCTCGGCCGCCTCGGCCTCGTCGCCGGACGGCTCCTCGGCCTGCGCGGCCAGGATCTGGATGACGACCGCGTCCTCGTCCGTGACCAGCGTGGTGCCGGACGGCAGCGGGACGTCCTTGGCGACGATCGAGTCACCGGCGTCCAGACCCGCGATGGAGACCGTGACGGACTCCGGGATGTGGGTGGCCTCGGCCTCGACGGTCAGGGTGTTGAGAACGTTCTCCAGCAGGTTGGCGCCCGGGGCCAGCTCGCCCTCGGTGTGCACCGCGACCTCGACGGTGACCTTCTCGCCGCGCTTCACCGCGAGCAGGTCGACGTGCTCGATGTGGCCCTTGATCGCGTTGCGCTGGACGGCCTTCGGGATGACCAGTTCCTTGCGGCCCTCGATGTCCAGGGAGATCAGCGCGTTCGCCGTCTTCAGCGCCATCATCAGCTCGTGGCCCGGCAGGGTCACGTGGACGGTGTCGGCGCCGTGGCCGTAGATGACGGCGGGGACCTTGTTGGCACGACGGGTACGGCGGGCGGCGCCCTTGCCGAACTCGGAACGGACCTCGGCGCTGATCTTCACTTCAGCCATGACGGCACTCCTCGTAGGTGACAGGAAATCGGCCGTCACCCGGCCACGACAGGCCTGCTACGAAGAGCGCGTCGATAACGGACCGCCGCACATGAGTGCGGCCTCCCTCGCCGAGCAACTCGCTGAGTCTACCCGGCGGGGAGGCCGCCTCAGAAATCGATCTTGCGGGCCCAGGGCCCCGAGGCCCCTGCGAGGCGCTCCGGGCGCTCCGGAACCGCCTCAGAACCGCTCCGGAACCGCTCCGGAACCGCTCCGGAACCGCTCCGGAACCGTGAATCCAGAGTCCAGAGGTCTGAGCCCTGGACCCAGAAGTACCGTTACGCCTGCTCCTCGAAGAGGCTTGTCACCGAACCGTCCTCGAACACCTCGCGCACCGCACGGGCGATCGTCGGCGCGATCGACAGGACCGTGATCTTGTCGAGGTCGAGGTTCCCCGGGTCGGGCAGCGAATTCGTGAAGACGAACTCACTGACCTTCGAGTTCTTCAGCCGGTCCGCCGCCGGACCCGACAGCACGCCGTGCGTGGCCGTCACTATGACGTCCTCCGCGCCGTGCGCGAACAGCGCGTCCGCCGCCGCGCAGATCGTGCCACCGGTGTCGATCATGTCGTCCACCAGGACACAGACCCGGCCGGCCACATTTCCGACGACCTCGTGGACGGTCACCTGATTGGCGACGTCCTTGTCACGGCGCTTGTGCACGATCGCCAGCGGCGCCCCCAGCCGGTCACACCAGCGGTCCGCGACCCGTACCCGGCCCGCGTCCGGCGAGACCACCGTCAGCTTCGACCGGTCCACCTTCCCGGCCACATAGTCCGCCAGCACCGGCAGCGCGAAGAGATGGTCCACAGGACCGTCGAAGAAGCCCTGGATCTGGTCCGTGTGCAGATCGACCGTCAGAATCCGGTCAGCCCCCGCGGTCTTCATCAGATCGGCGACCAGCCGGGCCGAAATCGGCTCCCGGCCACGGTGCTTCTTGTCCTGCCTGGCATAGCCGTAGAACGGCACGATCACGGTGATGCTCCGGGCCGAGGCCCGCTTCAGCGCATCGATCATGATCAGCTGTTCCATGATCCACTTATTGATCGGAGCGGTATGGCTCTGGATCAGGAAGCAGTCCGCGCCACGGGCCGACTCCTGATAGCGCACGTAGATCTCACCATTGGCGAAATCGAATGCCTTGGTCGGCACAATCCCGACACCCAGCTGTTGCGCGACCTCCTCGGCCAGCTCGGGGTGGGCGCGGCCGGAGAAGAGCATCAACTTCTTCTCGCCGGTCGTCTTGATCCCGGTCACAGCACTGTCTCCTCAGACGTGTTGATGGCCGCTGCACCCGCGCGTCCCTGCGAGCCAGCCGAATCGTGCAGTTATCACGGTACGCCGAGATCGGCGCATCTCTTTCCGGTCAGCTTTCGTTCTCGCTGCCGACGGAGGTGGTCCCGGCCGCCTGAGCCGCCTGAGCGGAAGCACTTCCCGGCCGCTTCCTGGCCACCCAACCCTCGATATTCCTTTGCTGGCCCCGGGCCACGGCCAGCGAACCGGGCGGTACGTCCTTCGTGATGACCGACCCCGCCGCCGTGTACGCGCCGTCCCCCACCGTGACGGGCGCCACAAACATGTTGTCCGAGCCCGTCTTGCAGTGTGAGCCGACCGTCGTGTGGTGCTTCGCCTCGCCGTCGTAGTTCACGAACACGCTGGCGGCGCCGATGTTCGTGTACTCACCGATCGTCGCATCCCCGACATACGACAGATGCGGCACCTTCGTGCCCTCACCGATCGTCGCGTTCTTCATCTCCACGTACGTACCGGCCTTCGCCCGCACACCCAGCCGCGTACCCGGCCGCAGATACGCGTACGGCCCCACCGAGGCCGCCTCGCCGATCTCCGCGCCGTCCGCCACCGTGTTGTCCACCCGCGCGCCCGCGCCGACCGCCGTGTCCTTCAGCCGCGAATTCGGCCCCACCTCGGCGCCCTCGCCCAGATGCGTGGCGCCCAGCAGCTGCGTACCGGGATGCACGACCGCGTCCTGCTCGAACGTGACCGACACATCGACGAAGACCGACGCCGGATCCACCACCGTCACCCCCGCCAGCATCGCCCGCTCCAGCAGCCGCCCGTTCAGCAGCCGGCGCGCCTCCGCCAGCTGTACGCGGTTGTTGATGCCCAGGATCTCGCGGTGATCGACGGCGATCGACGCGCCGACGCGATGGCCCGCCTCCCGCAGGATGCCGAGCACATCGGTGAGGTACTCCTCGCCCTGGCTGTTGTCCGTACGCACCTTGCCCAGCGCGTCCGCCAGCAGCGGCCCGTCGAACGCGAAGACGCCCGAGTTGATCTCGCGGATCGCGCGCTGCGCGTCGGTGGCGTCCTTGTGCTCCACGATCGCCGTGACCGCGCCGCTCGCCCCGTCCCGGACGATCCGCCCGTACCCGGTCGAATCCGGGACCTCGGCGGTCAGCACCGTCACCGCGTTGCCGTCGGCGGCGTGCGTCGCGGCCAGCGCCTTGAGCGTGTCGCCGGAGAGCAGCGGGGTGTCGCCACAGGCGACGATCACGGTCCCGTGCGGCGTGGCCCCCAGCTCCTGGAGGGCGATCCGTACCGCGTGGCCGGTCCCGTGCTGCTCGGCCTGGTAGGCGGTGCGGACGCCGGCGTGCTCGGCGGAGAGATGCCCCTCGACCTGCTCGCGGGCGTGCCCGACGACCACGACGAGCTGCTCGGGGCCCAGCTCACGGGCCGCGGACACGACATGCCCGACGAGCGAGCGCCCGCAGACCTCATGCAGAACCTTGGGGGTCTTCGACTTCATGCGGGTTCCTTCACCCGCTGCGAGAACGACGACGGCGGCCAGTGGGGTCTCCCCTGTTCCAGCGGAGCCGAGAACGTGGGGAAGGTTGGCGCTCACGGGAATGCCCTTCGGCTTCGGGTGATGGACAACCGCAGGATACCGGTGGGTTTCGGGACGGAAACGAGGACGGGTCCCGACCGGCGAGGTCAGGACCCGAACTGCGCAGCTCCCGGGGAAGGAATCGAACCCTCATTCAATGGACCAAAACCATTTGTCCTGCCTTTAGACGACCCGGGATGGTTCGTCGCCTATGCCCGATTTGGTGGGTCGGGCGCGAGTGCAGCCCCCACTATGCCGTACCACCAGCCCTCGATGCGACGGTACATATCGGCGCTTTGTGACACTCGAACGACGAAGCACCCGTGGTAGTCGTCGCCGACATTCGTGCGGACGGTCTTCGGGTTGCGTCTCTTGGACGTCGCCTTGCCGAGGGCGGCGATACCGATGCCCGCGACGTCCGCCCGGAAGCGTCCGGCGGCCGGCACGTCGGCGGAGTCGTGGGTCCGCACCTGATGCCACGGTCGCTCCCGTCGACGCCCCGCCGGCCGTGGATTCCTGTCACGCGGAGATCGCCGTGCCGGAATACGGACGTCCGGCTCGAATGCGCGGGCGATTCACCAGTTCGAGCTATCGATGCGCCTTCCCCGCGTGTCACGTCCCGGACCGTGCTGTGGCGGTCGCCGGAAAATGGGGAGCGGGCGCCCGTAGGCTGGGAGACATGACCACAACGGGGGCACATCAGGACGCTGCGGGCGCGCACGCTCGCGGCTGGTGGTGGTGGGGACGGCGGCGCAGTGCCGTACTGGACGTGGGGCTGGCGCTGGTGTCGGCTCTGGAGTGCGGGCTTGAGGGGATCAGGTTCGCGGGCGCGAGCGCGCTGCCCGTGCCACTGGGGGTGGCCTTCGGGCTGCTGGCCGGGGCGGTGCTGTTGGTACGGCGGCGGTGGCCGTTCGCCGTGGTGCTTGTCTCGATCGCGATCACACCGGCGGAGATGGGTTATCTGATGACCCTGGTCGGGCTGTACACGCTCGCCGCCTCGGAGACGCCGCGCCGGATCATCGGCGCGCTGGCCGGTATGTCGCTGGTCGGGACGCTGATCGTGACGTACGTACGGATGCGGCAGAACGTGGTGGCCGACTCGGGGTTCGATTCGGCGCAGTGGTACGTGCCCATGGTCGCGGTCCTGATGTCGCTGGGGCTGACGGCGCCGCCGGTGCTGTTCGGGCTCTACGTCGGGGCGCGGCGGCGGCTGATGGAGAGCCTGCGCGAGCGTGCGGACAGTCTGGAGCAGGAGCTGTCGCTGCTGGCCGACCGGGCCGAGCAGCGCGCGGAGTGGGCGCGTACGGAGGAGCGGACGCGGATCGCGCGTGAGATGCATGACGTCGTGGCGCACCGGGTGAGTCTGATGGTGGTGCACGCGGCGGCGCTCCAGGCGGTGGCGCTGAAGGATCCGTCGAAGGCGGTGAAGAACGCCGCGCTGGTGGGGGACATGGGGCGGCAGGCGCTCACGGAGCTGCGGGAGATGCTCGGGGTGCTGCGGGCCGGGGAGCAGGTGGCGGCGCGCCAGGCGTCGGACGCGATGCCGGCGAACGCTCCGGCGGCGGTGCCGCTGGCGGCCGTGGGCGCGGCTGCCGCTGCCGCCGCTGCCGCCGCGGCGGAGGACGGTCCGGGTATGGGGGACATCGAGGCGCTGGTCGGGGAGTCCCGGGACACGGGGATGGTCGTGGAACTGACGGTCCAGGGCGAGTCCCGTACGTACGCGCCCGAGGTGGAACAGACGGCGTACCGCGTGGTGCAGGAGGCGCTGACGAACGTGCTGAAGCACGCGGCGGGCGCGAAGGTGATGGTCCGGCTGGCGCACCGCGACGAGGAGGTCGCGATGCAGGTGGAGAACGGGCCTTCGGATGGTGGCGCGCAGGATGTGGGGCTGCCGAGCGGCGGCAATGGTCTGCTGGGGATGCGGGAGCGGGTGATGGCGCTGGGCGGGGTGTTCGTCTCGGGTGAGACGGACGCGGGGGGTTTCCGCGTGTCGGCGGTGCTGCCGCATCGCCGGCCCGCCTGACGCCTGACGCCTGACGCCTGACGCCTGTCTGGCCGGTTCCGGAGACTTGGACGCGGGCGTCCGGATCCCGGACGCCTCGGTTCCGAGCGCCCCGGTTCCGGAAGCCTCGTTCCGGACGCTTTGATCTCGGACGCCTCGGTTCCGCAAGCCTCAGTTCCCGAAGCCTCGGTCGGACGCGTGGTTCCCGTACGCGTGGGTCCCGTACGCCTGGGTCCCGTACGTCGGTCTTCAGCCCGAGGTCAGACGGGCCGGTTCCAGGCCCGTGAGCAGCGTGCCGAGCGCCCGGTCGAGGTCCGGTCCCAGGTACCAGTCGCCGGTGTGGTCGATGCTGAAGACGCGGCCCGTGCTGTCGATCGCGAGGGTGGCCTGACCGTCGCCCTCCTCGCCGAGCGGGCTGATCTCCGTGTCCAGGGAGCGGCCGAGGTCGGCGAGCGTACGGGCGAGGTGGACGCCCGCCATGGGGTCGATCCGTACGACGGCCGGGGCGATCTGCCGGCCGGGGCCGGGCGCGATGACGCGCAGTCCGCCGAATTCCGCCCACGCCTCGACCGCGGCGGGGAAGACGGCGTGCCGGTGGCCGGCGGGGGTGATGTGCGCGCGCAGGGCGTCGGCCCACTCCTCGGCCTGCCGTATGTCCCAGCGCCCCGGCTGCCAGCCGGCCTCGCGCAATGCCGCGTCGACGGGGACGGGGAAGCGGGGGGTGTGGAGGTCGCGCATGCTCAGCCGTTCTCGGTGGGGTCGACGGGCCGTACGCCGAAGTGGGCGAGGAGCGGCGCGCAGGAGCGGCAGGGCGGGGCGTAGCTGCCGTGTTGCGGGTCGCCGTCCTCACGGATGCGGCGGGCGGTCAGCTTGGCGTGTTTGAGGGAGCGGCGTGCCTCGCTGTGGGACAGGGGTTTTCGTCTCGCTCGTTTGGAGCGTCCGGCCTCGGCGGCGGTCAGCTGCCGGGAGAGCAGGATCGCCTCGGGGCAGCGGCCGGTGAAGCGTTCGCGCTGGCCGCTGGTGAGGGTGTCCAGGAAGTCCTGTACGAGCGGGTGGAGTACGGGTGGCTGGTCGGCCTTGCCTGCGGTGCAGGTGAGGGTCTCGCCGCGGACGGAGAGCGCGGCGGCGACGGCGGGCAGGATGCCGTCCCTGCGCCGGTGGAGCACCGGTGGACGGTGTGCTTCGGTGCTGCTCCAGCTGAGGCGTGGGTCCCCGGACGTGTCGGTTGGTGCGGTGTGCATGTGCTGTCCCCTCCCGGTGCCGGCGGCCGGACAGCCGCTCGTTCACGCCCCCGTATTCCCGCTGTCACGCCCCTGTTTGTCTGCACAGCCTGCCAAATGCGGCGCGCTGTCGGGAAGCTGGGGCGTGGATCGTGGCGTGGCGTCGGCGCTGGGTCACACCCGCGTGACCGTTGGTTACGGGGCCGCGCGGTCCCGTGGGAGTACGCCCGATCGGCGTACGGGACGTAGGCGGGACGTAGGCGGGACGTAGGCGGGGCGGGGGCCGGGCAGGAATCAAAAGGGGCGCGGGGAGGGGCGCGGGGAGGGGCGTCGGGAGGGGCGGATACGGCCGGGGGAGGAGCGTCGGATCCCCTCTTGCCCCACCACATAGGCTGTCCTGCAACCAGGGCTGTGGAACCAGCCGGAAGCGCAGCAGGGGGCAACCGCCATGACGACAGGTCGGCTCGGGCAGCAAGCCGCGCCACCGAACGCGGCCTACGCCGGGCAGGTCGTGCATTTCCCGGATCCGGTCCGGGCCTCCCGTCACCCCAGAGGTGTACGGGTGGATGACGACGGCTATCCGGACTTCTCGCCGTACGCGCGTGCCGCCGCGGAGATAGCCGAGCCCCCCGAGGGGTTCGGCGTGGACGAACTGCGGCTCACGGACTATGTGTCGGCCAACGCCGCGCTGGCTGCCGCGGGGCATGAGCTGTGGGACACGATCCCGTCGGTGGCCACGCCGCACGGCTGGACATGGCACCATCTGCCGGCCTCACGCCGGATGCTGCTGATACCGGTCGAGGTGAAGGCGCTGCTGCGCCATCACGGCGGGCTGGCGACGACGCGCGTGGACCACGGCAAGCGGGGGACGCGTCCTCTCCAGGAGACCCGGCCGGCCCATTTCGGGCTGCCGAAGGGCTCGTTGCCGGTCAGCGAGCAGCAGTTGCAGGGGGTGGAGGAGGACTTCGGTTACCGGCTGCCGGGTGCCTACCGTTCGTTCCTCAAGGCGGCCGGCGGCTGCGCGCCGGTGGGTGCGGCGCTGGACGCGGAGTTGGGGCTGCTGGTGGACCAGCCGTTCCTGACCGTGCGGGACGTGGCCGCAGTCAATGACCTGGTGTACGTCAACAAGTGCCTGCGGGACCATCTGACCAAGGACTATCTGGCCGTCGGTTTCGTCCAGGGCGGGATTCTGGCGGTCAAGGTCAAGGGCGACCGGGTCGGTTCTGTCTGGTTCTGCGCGTACGACGACGCCAGGGACCAGGACGGCTGGAGCGTGGCGGAGCGGGTGGAGCGGCTGTTGCTGCCCTGCGGTGACGACTTCGACGCCTTCCTGCTGCGGCTGGCGGGCAATCCGCCGGAGCTGGAGACCGTGGCGAACCTGATGGTGGACGGCGGCTTCGCGCGCGCCGTCCCGGTGGAGGGGTGAGCGCGATGGTGACCTTCGCGCAGGCGCAGGAGCGCGCGGACGAGTGGGTGAACGCCGATCTGCCCGGTTACCAGCACCGTGAGGTGCGGGTACGGGAGTTCGAGCTGGGTTTCGTGGTGTGGGCGGAGGACCGCGAGGGCGGTCCGACGTCGGACGGGGGCCGGCAGCGGCTGGTGATCGCCAGGGACAGCGGTGAGGCGACGCTGTGGCCGGGGCTGCCGGTGGGTGAGGTGATCCGCCGGTACGAGGAGGAGTACGGGGCGCCCGCGGTGGCGTCGGCCGCTCCCGAGGCGCCGCAGCGTATTGATCTGAACCAGACGTCGTTCCTGTTGACGCCGCCGGAGTGGCTCCAGGACGCGGCGGACAAGCTGGGCATTCCGGACCGGCGGGCGTCGGAGGATCCGTCCTCCGCTCCGTCACCCGCTCCCGCCGCTTCGGCTGGAGGTGCTTCGGGAGGAGGCGCTTCGGGTGGAGGCGCTTCGGGTGGAGGCGCTTCGGGTACGGGCGGGTCGCTCGGCGGTGGCAACGCCTCGCAGGGCAGCTCCGCCTGGTCCGGTGGGTACGAGCCCACCTCCAACGACGGAGTGCCCGCCGAGGGAGTGCCCGCCTCGACGCGGGGTGTGCCGACCGGGGCCACGCCCTGGACCGGGACCGATACCAACGGTGCGTCCGTCTCGCCGGAGGACGGTTCCGTACCGCTGCCCGCGACGGTCTTCGCCCCGCCGCTCTCGGGGACGGACGACGAGGACACGCCGCCGCCGGGCGTGGCTGCCGAGGCGCCGACCGCGCTGATGTCGGGCGGCAGTCACCTGTCGCGTACGACGGTCGCTCCGGGGCCGGCGGGAGAGGCGCCGGGAACGCCGGCAACGCCGGGGGCGGTGGAGTCCGGGGGATCCGGGCGGCCTGGTCCTGGTGCCGGTGCTGGTGCTGGTGCTGGTGCCCAGGCTGGGGCCGCCGATATCGCCGATGCCGCGACCAGCAAGGCGCCCGTACCGCCGCGTGGTGCGCGCGGTGGTGGTGCGTCGACTCCGCCACCGCCGAGCGCGCCCGGCGTCCCCGGCGCACGTCCGCCGGGCGCGACCCCGCCGCCGTCGGGCCCCGGTACGCCCGGTGTCCCGGCGGGTGGCTATCTGCCGACGCAGCTGGCTCCGAGCCTCGGCGGATCCGGCGCCAACGGACCACGGCCTCCGGCCGCTCCGGGTCCTCCTGGCCCTCCCGGTCCTCCGGGTGCGCCCGGTGTTCCTGGTACGCCTCCGGGCGGGGTGCACCACGCGGCGACGATGTTCGCGGACGCGAGCCTGGGCGGCCAGGCGCCGCAGCCGCCACGGCCGCCGGGCGCTCCGGGAACGCCTCCGGGTGCTCCGCAGCCTCCGGGTGCGCCTGGGGTTCCTGGTACGCCTCCGGGCGGCGTGCATCACGCGGCGACCATGCTCGCGGGCCCGGGACAGACGGGCCCGCAGCCGCCCAACCCGCCCGGTCCGCCGGGAGCGCCACCCGGCATGCCACCAGGGAGTCCCGTACCGGGTGGTCCCGTACCCGGCGGCTCCGTACCCGGTGGTCCCGTACCGCCGTCGGCCCCGCACGCCCAGCCCCCGGCCTACGGCTATCCGCAGCAGCCGTCCGGTCTGCCGACCGTCGGCCCCGGCTATCAGGCCGTGCTGCGCTACCGCGCGCCCGACGGTTCCGAGGCCCAGCTCATCCGCCGCTCCGCGCCCGGCACCCCGCACCCGGAGTGGCAGATCCTGCACGAGCTGCGCGCCATGAACGTGCCGCCGCAGCAGGTGCTCGAACTCCACACGGAGCTGGAGTCCTGCGAGCTGCCCGGCGGCTACTGCGCCCGGATGATCCGGGAGACCTGGCCGCAGGTACGGATCACCAGCGTCGCCCCGTACGGCCAGGACCACGCCAGCAGGCAGCAGGGCATGCAGCATCTGCTCACCCATCAGGGCGAGTTGCACCAGGTCGCGGACGGCCCCGCGCGGCCCGCGCCGGTGCGCGCTCCGCTGCCGCAGCTGCCGCCCGCGCCGCCGATCCCGCCCGAGGGGGTCGCGCAGGAGCTGATGGGCGCGTTCGGTCCGCAGGGCATCTGCCGGTTCGACCAGCGGGCGGTGTCCCGTCAGGGCGTGCCGGAGCTCGTGGCGCGTACGCTCGTATGGGCGGGTCTGCCGGCCGACTTCGGGCCGTTCTTCTGGGCGCAGCCCGCCCAGCCGGTGGTGCCGACGCTGGCCGAACTGGCCGCGCAGCGGCAGGTGCGGCCGGCCGCTGACGCCGGGTCCTATCTGGTGATGGGCACGGACTTCGGCCGGGCGCTGTGTGTCCAGTACGGTACGGCGCACATCATGGCCGTACCGGTCGAGGCGGGTCCTGGCGGACAGCCGGTGCCTCCGCAGTTCGTGAACACCGGACTGCCGGAGTTCACGCGCTCGCTGGCGCTGCTCGGCCGGATGTGGCGGCTGAGGTTCGGTCTCAACCCGGAGCAGGCGGGCCGTTGGACCGTCGACTTCCAGGCGCAGCTCGCGGCGCTGGACCCGGCGGCGCTGTCGTCGCCGGAGAACTGGTGGTCGGTGCTGCTGGAGCAGATGTGGGACGGACTGCTCTGACGCCTGAACGCAGCGACCTGTACGTAGTGACCTGAACGCAGCGACCTGAACCGGACGGACGGCCGGGGCGCCCACCGCGACACGCGGGGCGCGCCCCGGCCGTTCCGCGTCTCCGCGTCCCCGACTCTCCCGCCACCCGGGGCCAGGCGCCTACACGCCTCCACGCCTCGACGTTTCCGCTTTTCCGCCTTTCCACCTTTTCGGGGTTGATGCCGCATCCTTGAGCGGGGCGGTTGGGCGGAGTGTCGTGGTATGGGCACTTCGGCTCGCTCCCGCAGGATTGTGCCGGATGGCGTTCTGTGTCGTGTGTCGGAGAGGGGCTTCAAGGATGGTTGCCGCACCGTTGTCGGCTCATGGCTTCGTGCCCGTACGTGGCCGTGGCTACCGCCCCGAGCAGGTCGAGCGGGAGGTCACGGCGCTGTTCCGGGACCGTGACGACGCCTGGGAGCGCGTGGCGCGGCTCACCGTCCTCGCCAAGGAGATGGAGAGCGAGGCGGAGCTGCTCCGCGAGCGGGTGGCGGCACTGCCGCCGCAGACGTACGAGAAGCTCGGCCACCGCGCCCAGCAGATCCTGGCCCTCGCGCGGCAGGAGGACGAGACGCTGCGGACCGAGGTGCGCGAGGAGTCCCAGGCGGTCGTCGACGCGGCGCGTGCGGCGGCCGAGCGGGTGCGCGAGGCGGCGCGTCAACGGGCCGACGCCGTAAGGGCGGAGGCGGAGGCGTACGCGGAACAGGTCCTGCGCGCCGCCAAGGGCGCGGCCGAGGCGGCGCGGGCCGAGGCACGGCGCGAGGTCACGGCGCAGCGCGCGGAATCGCTCGCCGCGCTCAAGGAGGTGCGCCGGCGCACGCAGCGGGTGATCGACGAGCAGGAGCAGAAGCAGGGCGAGGAACTGGCCGCGGCGGAGCGCGAGTTCGCGGCCCGCGACGCCGCGTCGCGCGTCGAGCACGACGAACTCGCGGCGTACGCGCAGGTCCAGCTGGTGGCGGCGCAGCGGGCCTTCTCCGAGGCGGGCGAACAGGCCAGGCACGGGCAGGAGGACGCGGCGGCGCGGGCCGAGGAACTGCTCGCGCGGGCACGCGCGGACGCGGACGGTGTGGTGCGCGAGACCGAGCGGCTCCTGCGGGAACACGCGGAGTCGCGCGAGGAGATGCAGGCGCACATGGCGCACGTACGGAACACGCTGGCGGCACTCACGGGACGCGCGCCGGCGGAGGGGTGACGGGGCTGGCCCCGGAATCCTTGGGTCATTCCGGATCCTTGAGTACGGGGAACCGCCGTGGCGCCACGAAGATGAGCACCAGCAGCGAGACGGCGGCCGCGCCCGCCGCGCCCAGGTAGACGTAGTCCACCGCGGAGTCCATCGCCCGGCGCAGATAGTCCGCCGCCTCCGCGGTGAGTGTGGCCGGGTTCTCCAGGGCTTTGGAGACGGAGTCGAGGTCGCCGGGGAGTCCTGGCATGGGGGCGTCGGCGAGGCGGGCGGCCATGACGCCGTTGGCCACTGCCCCGAACAGGGCGGCGCCCACGCTCTGGCCGATCTGGCGGTAGAACAGTATGGACGCGGTGGCCGTACCGCGTTCCGACCAGCCCACGGTCGACTGGACCCCGATGATCAGGGGCAGTTGGAACATCCCGAGCGCGGCGCCGAGCAGCAGCATGATCAGTGCCGGCTGCCAGGGCCGGCCGGGATAGGGGAGGAGCGGGAAGGCGAGCAGGACCAGCAGGGCGAGGGAGATCCCGGTGATGGCGGTGAGCCGGAAGCCGATGCGGTTGTAGAGGCGGCTGGAGAACGCCGCGCTGATGGGCCAGCTCAGCGTCATGGCGGAGAGGACGAAGCCGGCGGCTATCGGGCCGAGTCCGAGTACGGACTGCGCGTATGTGGGGAGGAAGACGGTCGGGGCGACCATCAGCAGGCCGAGTGCGCCGAGGGCGAGATTGACGGCCGCGATGGTACGGCGGCGCCAGACCCAGCCCGGGATGATCGGGTCCGTGGCGCGGCGTTCGATGACGACGGTGACGGCGGCGAGGACCGCGCTGCCGCCGAGGAACGCGAACGAGGGCACGGAGACCCAGGGCCAGGCGACGCCGCCCTGGACGAGGGCGGTGAGCAGCAGGGCTCCGGTGGCGAAGACGGCGAGCGCGCCCGCCCAGTCGACGCGGCGGCGCGGCGCCGGGCCCGGGGCCGTCAGCCGGGTGGAGGCGGGCCGGTGCGGTTCCCGCAGGTACCTGATGACGAGCCAGAGCGCGACCGCGCCCACCGGCAGATTGATCAGGAAGATCCAGCGCCAGTCCGCGTACCCGGCGAGCAGCCCGCCGAGGGCGGGTCCGGCGATGGACGAGGTGGCCCAGACCGTGGACAGTCTGGCCTGGATCTTGGGGCGTTCCTTGAGGGGGTAGAGGTCGGCGGCGATGACCTGGACCGTGCCCTGGAGTGCCCCGCCGCCGAGCCCCTGGACGACGCGGAAGGCGATCAGGGAGGCCATGTTCCAGGCGGTGGCGCAGAGCAGTGAGCCGATGAGGAAGAGGATGATGCCCGCGATCAGGACGGGCTTGCGGCCGAAGGTGTCGGAAAGCTTTCCGTACACGGGCAGGGTGACCGTCACGGCGAGCAGATAGCCGGAGAACAGCCAGGAGAAGACGGCGAATCCCCCGAGGTCGCCGACGATCTGCGGGACGGCCGTGGAGACGATGGTGCCGTCGAGCGCGGCGAGCGCCATGCCGAGCATCAGGGCGGCGACGACGGGGCCGCGACCGCGCGCCCGGCCGTCCTTGCCGGACGCGGCGGGCGCCGGCGGTGTGGCGGACGCGGCGGGCGCGGCGGGCGCCGGCGGTGTGGCGGGCGGTGGTGACGGCGGGGGTGCGGCCGACGAAGCCGCCTCGGGTATCGCTTCGGTACGTCCGGAGTCCTCGGTACTTCCGCCGGCGCCGCTCACGGGATCCCTTCCCTATGCCTTCCCTATGCATGTATCTCCAGGGGACAGCCTCTCACCCGGGCCCTTTCCCCGGGGAGGGCGTGCGCCGCACACGTTCGTCCGCCGTGCGCTCACCCTGGCGGCGGAGTTCCCCTAGGGACTCCTCCCTACTTCCGCCCAGGGGTCGTTCGTTCCGCCGGACGACGAGGAGACGGTGGCTGGTTCTTTACGTTGGTCCTACCGCCGCGAGGGCCCGTGAGGGGGGCCGACCGCAGCAGGGGGGTGGGGAAAACCCCAGGTGAAGACTGCGCTGTGCCCCAGCGCGCCGGGGCCCCGCATGCCAGCAGACTCGGACCGCGCCCGACCAACACTCGGCGTATTGAGCGATATAGGAGACTTACCGTGACAACGGCTGTGACCATTCCCAGGCACGGGGGTACGGGAGGGCGTACGGCCGTCGCGGCGCGAGCGCGGCAGGTCGTCAAGGCGTACGGCGCGGGGGAGACCCGGGTCGTGGCGCTCGACCATGTCGATGTGGACATCGACCGAGGGCAGTTCACCGCGATCATGGGCCCGTCCGGCTCCGGCAAGTCGACGCTGATGCACTGCCTCGCGGGTCTTGACACGGTGACCTCGGGTGAGATCCATCTGGACGAGACCGAGATCACGAAGCTGAAGGACAAGCGGCTCACCCAGCTGCGCCGGGACCGGATCGGCTTCATCTTCCAGGCGTTCAACCTGCTGCCCACGCTCAACGCGCTGGAGAACATCACGCTGCCCATGGACATCGCGGGCCGTAAGCCGGACGGACCGTGGCTCCGGCGGGTCGTGGAGACGGTGGGGCTCGCCGACAGGCTCTCGCACCGGCCGACCCAGCTGTCGGGCGGTCAGCAGCAGCGGGTCGCGGTGGCCAGGGCGCTCGCCGCCCGGCCCGAGATCATCTTCGGTGACGAGCCGACCGGGAACCTGGACTCGCGCGCGGGCGCCGAGGTGCTGGGCTTCCTGCGCCGGTCGGTCGACGAACTGGGCCAGACGATCGTGATGGTGACGCACGACCCGGTCGCCGCGTCGTACGCGGACCGGGTGCTGTATCTCGCGGACGGCCGGATCGTGGACGAGATGTTCCGTCCGACGGCCGACGCCGTGCTCGACCCCATGAAGGACTTCGACGCCCGGGGGCGTACGTCATGACCGTCCTCAGAGCCTCCCTGCGCAACTTCTTCGCGCACAAGGGGCGGATGGCGCTCTCCGCCGTCGCCGTCCTGCTGTCGGTGGCGTTCGTCACCGGCACCCTGGTGTTCACGGACACGATGAACACCACGTTCGACAAGCTCTTCGCCGCGACGTCCGCGGATGTGACGGTCAGCCCCAAGGCCGCCAAGGGCGTGGACGAGACGTCCCAGACCGGCAAGCCCGAATCGCTGCCCGCCTCGGTCGTCGAGACGGTGAGGACGGCGGACGGAGTGAAGTCCGCCGAGGGCGCGGTCAGCAGCACGAGCGTGACCGTCGTGGACGCGGGCGACAAGAACGTGGGCGCGAGCAGCGGTGCGCCGACCATCGCGGGCAACTGGACGCGCAATGACCTCCGTTCGATGGAGATCACCTCGGGCCACGCGCCGCGCGGGCCCACCGAAGTGATGGTCGACGCCGACACCGCCGAGAAGCACCGTCTCGCGCTGGGCGACGAACTGCGCACCATCGCGGTCACGGGCGACTTCCGGGCGAAGATCTCCGGTATCGCCACGTTCACCGTCACCAACCCCGGTGCGGCGGTCATCTTCTTCGACACGGCGACCTCCCAGCGTCAACTGCTCGGGAGCACCGGCCGGTTCACGCACGTCAATGTCACCGCGGCCGAGGGCGTCGAGGACAGCCGGCTGAAACGGGACGTGGCGGCCGCCCTCGACGGCGGCGCGTACAAGCTGCGGACGCGGCAGGAGGCCGCGGACGCGAACCGCGCGGATGTCGGCTCCTTCCTCGACGTGCTGAAGTACGCGATGCTCGGCTTCGCCGGGATCGCCTTCCTCGTCGGCATCTTCCTGATCGTCAACACGTTCTCGATGCTGGTCGCGCAGCGGACCCGGGAGATCGGTCTGCTGCGGGCCCTCGGCTCCAGCCGCCGGCAGGTCAACCGCTCGGTGCTGCTGGAGGCCGTGCTCCTCGGGGTCTTCGGTTCGGTCGCCGGGGTCGGCGCCGGGGTGGGACTCGCCGTCGGGCTGATGAAGCTCATGTCGTCCATGGGCATGGATCTGTCCACCGGGGACCTGACGGTGAAGTGGACGACGCCGGCGATCGGGCTGGTGCTCGGTGTCGTCGTCACCGTCGTCTCGGCGTACATTCCGGCCCGTCGGGCCGGGAAGATCTCGCCGATGGCGGCGCTGCGGGACGCGGGCACGCCCGCCGACGGCCGGGCCGGATGGATCAGGGCGGTCATCGGGCTGGTGCTCACGGGGGCCGGCGGTGCCGCGCTGCTTCTGGCGGCGCGGGCGGACGAGGCCGGTGAGGGGTCGGTCTACCTCGGGGCGGGCGTGGTCTGCACGCTGATCGGCTTCGTCGTGATCGGTCCGCTGCTCGCCGGCGGTCTGGTCCGGGCGCTCGGCGCGGTCGTGCTGAGGGTGTTCGGCCCGGTCGGCCGGATGGCGGAGCGCAACGCGCTGCGCAACCCACGGCGTACGGGGGCGACGGGCGCCGCGCTGATGATCGGGCTCGCGCTGGTGGCCTGTCTGTCGGTGGTCGGGTCCTCGATGGTCGCCTCCGCGACCGACGAGCTGGACAAGTCGGTCGGCGCGGACTTCATCGTCCAGTCCGACAACGGCCAGCCGATCATGCCGCAGGCCCAGGCGGCGCTGGAGAGGGCGCCGGGCATCGCGCATGTCACCGAGTACAAGTGGGTCGACGTCAAGGTGACCGCCCCGGACGGAACGACGCAGTCCGACGGCATCGTCGCCGCCGACCCGACCTACGCCGAGGACCTGCGCCGCGAGACCGTCGCGGGTGAGCTGTCCGCCGCGTACGGGGAGGACGCGATGTCGGTGGGGGACGCCTACGCCACGGAGCACGGCGTCGAACTCGGAGACCGGATGCCGGTCGTCTTCCCGGGCGGGAAGAGCGCCGAGCTGACGGTCGCCGCGATCACCTCGGACGACACGAATGTCGACAAGGGCGCGATGTACACCAACATCACCACCGCCCAGCGGTATGTGCCGGCCGACAAGATGCCCAAGAACCTGATCATGTTCGCGGCGGCCGAGGAGGGCAAGGAGAAGGAGGCGTACGCCGCCCTCAAGGACTCGCTCGCGGCGTACCCGCAGTACACGGTGCAGAACCAGACCGACTTCAAGCAGGACTTGAAGGACCAGATAGGCCAACTCCTCAACATCGTCTACGGTCTGCTGGCGCTCGCGATCATCGTCGCGGTGCTGGGAGTGGTGAACACCCTGGCGCTGTCGGTGGTGGAGCGGACCCGGGAGATCGGTCTGCTGCGGGCGATCGGGCTCTCCCGCCGCCAACTGCGCCGCATGATCAGGCTGGAGTCGGTGGTCATCGCCCTCTTCGGCGCCGTGCTCGGACTGGGGCTGGGCATGGGCTGGGGCACATCGGCCCAGAAGCTGCTGGCCCTGGAGGGTCTCGGCGTCCTGGAGATACCGTGGCCGACGATTCTGACGGTCTTCGTGGCCTCGGCTTTCGTCGGACTCTTCGCCGCGCTGGTCCCGGCCTTCCGCGCCGGTCGGATGAACGTACTGAACGCGATCGCCACCGACTAGAACGGTACGGTGGAGACTCCGGCCTCGGTGGGCGTTCCTCCAACGTCCACCGGGGCCGGAGGGCATTATCACCGCGCGACGGTCGTGTCAGGCAGAACGCGCCCAGACCGTGCGCGAGTCGGGCGAGTTCACCCTTACGAGGGGTTGTAGCACCATGTAGTCGGCCGGACACTGAGAGCGACGGACTCTCTCGGCCGGACGATCCGGCCGACATCCCGGGCCCGCTCAGAATGAGGAGAGAGGGGACCGCTGTGTCCACAACCAACGCACCGGAAACCAACGTAGAGATGGCGGCCAGGACCGACGGGCGCGCGGTGACCGGCGGCAATGTCGCCGATCTGTGGCGAGGCTGGGTCGTCTGGGGCGCCTACAGGGGCTGGGTCAACTTCCCCATCACCTGGAACGTGATCAACCCCAACTCGACAGTCATCGTCACCGCCTCCGAAGTCGACGCCAACGGCGTCCGTTTCATCGGGGCCGCCCCCATCACGGTGACGGGGATCGCCCCCGGCTCCGGAATCGTGACAGCCAAAATCAACATCGCCTGGGACTCCCCGCTCCGTATCCGCACGGACGTGACCGTCCTCAACTGAACCGGCCCCTGAGGGCGCTGGTCGTCTGAAGCGGCGGGTCGTCCGAAGCGGCGGGTCGTCCTCGTACTGGGTACCTGACGTACGAGGACGACCCCGGCAACACCGCGAGGTGCCGTGCCGGTGCCGTGCCGGGCGTCGCACGCCGGACGGGACTTTCGCGACACGCCCTAATCTGCACGGGTGACTACCGACCTGACCCTGCTGCCGCGTGTCGCCTATCGCGGACAGGAGGTCACCGCGCCCCGGCTCCGCGGTCTCCTCGCGCTGCTCGCCGGTGACGCGCGCAGGGGATGCAGCACCGAGCGGCTTGTGGCGGGGCTGTGGCCGGACGCCTTGCCGGAGCGGCCGGGAAAAGCGGTGCAGGTCCTCGTGTCGAGGGCGCGGGCGCAGCTGGGCGCCGACGTCATCGCCGGCACACCGACCGGATACCGGCTCACCCTCGCCGAGGACCAGGTCGACACCTCCGCCCTGCTGCTGTACGCCGCCGCGAGCGCGGACCGGGCCAGGACCGGGGACCACGCGGGATCACTGGCCGCGGCCGAGTCCGGGCTCGCGCTGTGGGAGGGCACTCCCGACGGGGCCGACGGCACCGGCGGCCCCGTCGCCGCGTTGCGCGCCGAGCGCGCCCCCGTCCGCGGCACGCTCATACGCGCGCGGGCGCTCGCGCTCGCCCGCCTCGGGCGGCACGCGGAGGCGGCGGGACCGCTGGCCATGGCCGCCGCGGAGCGTCCGCGCGACGAGGAAGTGCTCGCCGAACTGCTGCGCGGCGAGGCGGCGACGGCGGGCCCGTCCGCCGCGCTCACGCGGTACGAGGCGTACCGCCGTGAGCTGCGCGACCAGCTCGGTACCGATCCGGGCGCCGGACTCAGGGCCGTACAGCGGGAGCTGCTGCGCGGCGAGCCGCCCGTGGTCAGGCACGGCGTGCCGCACGAACCGAACCCGCTCCTCGGCCGGGACGACGACGTCGCGGCGGTGGAGCGGCTGCTGCGCGCCTCCCGCGCCGTCACCGTCGTCGGCCCCGGCGGACTCGGCAAGACCCGGCTCGCGCACGCCGTCAGCCGCCGGGCCGAGCAGCGCGTGGTGTATTTTGTGCCGCTCGCCGGCGTCACCGCGGACGAGGACGTCGCCGCGGAGGTGGCCTCCGCGCTCGGCGCGGGAGAGGCGCGGCACGCCGCCATGAGCGGCCACCTCTCGTCCGACCCGCTGTCCGGTATCCGCGGACTGCTCGGCTCCGGGCCCGCGCTGCTGGTCCTCGACAACTGCGAGCAGGTCGTCCTGGGCGCCGCCGACCTCGTACGGGCCCTGGTCTCGTCCTCGAAGGACCTGCGCGTACTCGCCACCAGCAGGGCCCCGCTGGGCCTCACCTCGGAGGCGGTGTACGCGCTGCCGCAGCTCGGCCTCGGCACCTCCGTCGAGCTGTTCACTCAGCGGGCCCGGGCCGCCAGGACCGGCGTGCGGCTGCCGCCGGACGCGGTGGCCGAGCTCTGCCGCCACCTCGACGGGCTGCCGCTCGCCCTGGAGCTGGCCGCCGCACGGGTGCGGGTCCTTTCGGTGCCGGAGATCGCCCGCCGTCTCGGCGACCGGTTCGCGCTGCTGCGCGGCGGGGCACGGGACGCGCCGGAGCGCCACCGCACACTGCACGCGGTCGTGGAGTGGAGCTGGAACCTGCTCACGGACGAGGCCGGAGCCGCGCTGCGTACGCTGTCCGTCTTCCCCGGCGGCTTCTCCGGCGAAGCGGCGGAGCAGGTGCTCGGCGAGGACGCGCTGTTCCTGCTGGAGCAGCTGGCCGGTCAGTCGCTGCTCACCGTCGCCGACACCCCGGCCGGCGTGCGGTTCCGGATGCTGGAGACCGTACGGGAGTTCAGCGCGGCCCGGCGCGCGGAGGCGGGCGAGGACGAGGACGCCGTCGGCCGGTTCCTCGCCTGGGCGCGGGACTTCGGCGTCGCGTACCACGACTGGGTCTTCGGTGCGGAACCGCGGACCGCCTGGGAGCGGATCAGGGCCGAGCAGGACAACCTCGTGCCGGCCCTGCGGCACGCCCTCGCCCGTACGGACGGCCCCACCACCGCTGCCCTCACCGCCGTCCTCGCCGCCCTGTGGTCCACCGACTCCCATCACCCGCGCCTCGTCGCCCTCGCCGCCGACACCGGCCCGCCGCTGTCGCGCTACCGCCCCGAGCCCGAGTACGTCGAAGTCGCCCGCGCCGCCGCGGTGTTGTGCACGGTGAGCCTGTTCATGGACTACGGCCCGTACGCCGACGTGGTACGCCACCTCGTCACCCTCCGGCGGCTGCCCCCGGCCCCGCCGGACACGCTGCTGCGCGCCACCGCGGCGGTGCTGAGCGCGGTCCCCGAGATGCGGCCCCCCGACTACGACGCGCTGCGGGAGCTCTGCGGCAGCGGGCAGCCGCTGATCGCCGGCATCGCCGAATGCGTCGCCTCCTACGTCTGGGAGTACGAGCACGACATCGACCGCGCGCTCGCCTCGGCCCGCCGGATGACCGCCGCGCTGGCGCCGGCCGACAACCCGTCCCTGCGCCTCATGGTGCACGCCCGGCTGAGCGAGCTGTGCTTGAAGACGGGACGGGGAGAGACCGCGTACGGGCACCTCAAGACGGCGCTCGGCACCCTGCCGCGGCTCGGCGACGAACACGACTATCTGGGCGTTCGCTGGGGGCTCACCCTCGCCTGTCTACAGCGCGGCGACCCCGACGAGGCCGAGTACTGGCTGCGGCAGGCGGAGGGCGACAACGCCCCGCGGGAGGACGACTTCTACAGCCCCGATCTCGGCGCGCGCGCCGAGATCGCACTGATCCGCGGGCTGACGGAGGCCGGGCTCGGCCTGTGGCGCGACGCCGTGGAGCGGCTGTCCCGGGCGGGCTCGGCGCACGGCGGAGACCCCTGGCTCAACCCGTGGGCGCTCCAGATCCAGTCGGCGGCGTTGACGGCACACGCCCACGCCGGCCGTGTCGAACTCGTCGCGGAGCCGCTCGACCGGCTGCGGCAGCGGCTGCGGACGCTGCTGCGCGGCCCGTCCCGCACGGCCATGGAGCTGCCCGTGTCCGGGACGGCGCTGCACGCGCTCGGCATGGCGGGGCTCGCGTCCGGCGACGCCCGTGCCGTACGGATGATCGCGCTGGCCGAACGGCTGCGGGTGCTGCGCGAGTTCCAGCCGACGATGTCGGCGGCGCGCGCCCGGCGGGCGGCCGAGGACGCCGACCGGGCGGCGTACGCCGACGCGGTGTCGGAGTACGCCGCCCTGGGACGGGACGAGCTGCGGGATGCGGCCCGCGAACTTACTTCGGGTCGCGCTTGAACAGCGAGGCCGACCAGAGGTAGCCGAGCGCCGACAGGCCCAGGCACCAGACGATCGTGATCCACCCGTTGTCGCCGATCTCGCTGCCGAGCAGCAGGCCGCGCAGGGTCTCGATGGCCGGGGTGAACGGCTGGTACTCGGCGATCGGCTGGAACCAGCCCGGCATCGCGTCGATGGGGACGAAGGCGCTGGAGATGAGCGGGAGGACGATCAGCGGCAGCGCGTTGTTGCTGGCCGCCTCCGGGTTCGGGCTGGCCATGCCCGTCCCGACCGCGATCCAGGTGAACGCCGTGGCGACCAGCGTGAGCAGCCCGAACGCCGCCAGCCACTCCACGGCCGTGGCGTCGGTGGACCGGAAGCCGATGGCCACGGCGACGGAGCCGACCAGGACCACGCTGACGACCGCCTGCAGCACACTTCCGACGACGTGCCCGATGAGCACCGAGCCACGGTGGATCGCCAGCGTACGGAACCGGGCGATGATGCCCTCGGCCATGTCCATGGAGACGGACACCGCGGTCCCGGCCGGGGTGCCGCCGATGGTCATCAGCAGGATTCCCGGGACGAGATAGGCGATGTAGTCGGAGCGGTCGGCGCCGCCGCCGCCGATGCCCGCGCTCATCACGTCGCCGAAGACGTAGACGAAGAGCAGCAGCAGGACGACCGGCATCAGCAGGACGTTCAGGGTGAGGGAGGGGTAGCGGCGCGCGTGCAGCAGGTTGCGGCGCAGCATCGTGTGCGAGTCGCGTACGGCGAGGGAGAGGGCGCTCATCGGACAGTCTCCTCGGGCCGGCCAAGGATGTCGGTGCCGCCGGTGAGGGCGAAGAACACGTCGTCGAGGTCGGGGGTGTGCACGGTCAGTTCGTCCGCCTCGATGCCGGCCGCGTCCAGCCGGTCGAGCAGGGAGCGCAGCTCGCGCTGGCTCCCGTCGCTCGGGATCCGCAGCGTCAGCGCCTCATCGTCCCCGGTGACCTCGCGCAGGGTGACGGTGGCGGACAGGTACGCGGCCGGATCGGTGAACCGCAGCCGCACGTGCCCGCCCGGAACGATCCGCTTCAGTTCGTCGGCGCTCCCTTCCGCGGCGATCCTGCCGTCGTGCAATACCGCGATGCGGTCGGCGAGTTCATCGGCCTCGTCCAGGTACTGGGTGGTGAGGAAGACGGTGACGCCGCCGGACACCAGCTCGCGGATGATCCCCCACATCGTGTGGCGGCTGCGCGGGTCGAGCCCTGTGGTCGGCTCGTCGAGGAAGATGATCCGCGGATCGCCGACGAGGGTCATGGCGAGGTCGAGGCGGCGCTTCATGCCGCCGGAGTAGGTGGAGGCGGGCTTCCTCGCCGCCTGCACCAGATCGAAGCGCGCGAGGAGTTCGCCGGCGGTGCGCCGGCCCTCGTCGTGGGAGAGATGGTGCAGATCCGCCATCAAAAGCATGTTCTCCTCGCCGGTGATCAGGCCGTCCACGGCGGAGAACTGCCCGGTGACGCCGATCGCGGCCCGCACGGCCTGCGGGTCGGCGGACAGGTCGTGGCCGCCGACCCGCAGCTCGCCGGCGTCGGCGGTGATGAGGGTCGAGAGGATCTTGACGGCTGTGGTCTTGCCGGCGCCGTTGGGCCCGAGCAGGGAGAAGACCGTGCCGGTCGGCACCGCCAGGTCGATGCCGTCGAGGACCGTCTTGTCCCCGTAGGCCTTGCGCAGCCCCCTGGCCGCGATGGCGAGAGAGCGCGAAGTCGATGTCGTCATGGAGCGGAGGTTGCGGCAGGGCGCATTCAGCGCGGTTTCAGGATGGTTTCAGCGCCCTGGAACCGGGCGGGCGGAGCCGTTGGGGCCCGGGGCTGAACGAGCACGTCCGCTCTCCGCTTACGGGACCCGGGCGACGGCGGCCCGGACGATCAGAGTCCCGATGTGGCCGGGAGCCGGCGCGTCGAGTACCTGTGCGTCCACTTCGGCGAACCCGGCGCTGAGCAGCAGCGCTTTCCAGGCGGCGGGTGTGTGGCTGTAGCGGTAGGTGTACATCGCCCTGCCCGCGAAGCCACCCTTGTACATGCCCTGCGCGCCGGATGTGCCGGGGATGGCCGGTGGATGGGAGAAGACCAGGACGCCACCAGGGTTGAGCCGCCGGGCGATCAGCGGAAGCAACGCCTCGGGGTCCGTGAACCAGACCGCCCCGAAGACGGAATAGATGGCGTCGTACGTCTCCGTATCGCTTCGCAGGTGTTCGATCACCTCAGCACAGACGAACCGGGAGCCTCCCGGCCCCCAGCGCTCGGTGATCTGCTCGACCATGACCGGGGAGAGGTCGACGCCAGTCGTCTTGACGCCTCGCTGAGCGAGATAGGCCAAGGCGCTCCCCGTGCCGCACCCGATCTCCAGAGCTGTCCCGGGGGAGCCCAGCAGCTCAGGTCCCGGCCCGTGACCGGCGTACTGCGTCCAGCCGAAGACGGGGTCGGCGTCGAGCACGGTGTCCTTGGTGCTCCGGGCGTAGGCGTCCCAGAGTTCTCGCTCATGGTCGATGTTGTGGTGTGCGGGCAACGCGCGTCCTTTGTTCCTCGTCGACTTCGAACCGCCCGTACGAGCACCCGGACGTCTCCTCATCGGTCCCACGCCTTCAGGCCGAGTACGTGCGGATCTACGGGGCTCCGGACGACAGTCCCGCCGAACCCGGGCGATTCGCGGCGCCTCGCGGGGAGTTCGCGGGGAGTTCGCGGTGGGGTACGAGAACGCCGTACCCGGCCCGTTGGCCCGGGGGCCTGTGTTCACGTTGGCTCGTTCAGGCGCCGGTGCCGGTGCCGGTGCCGGGGTCGGGGTCGGCGGCGAAGTGGTCGAACTCGCCTGCTTTGACGCCGAGTATGAAGGCGCGGAGCTTTTCGGGGGTGGTGGTGACGATGACGTCCGGGTCGTCGCTTACACGGAGCTTGATGGTGCCGTCGTCGGCTGCGGCAACGTCGACGCAGTTGCCGCCGGGTTCGCTGTAGGAAGACTTCTGCCAGCCGTGGGTGGACATGCTCTTTACCTCATCACATGCTTTGCGCGACGTTGTGCATCAGGTCTCGGGACTTCTCCGGTGTGAGAGCGGTTCCCTCCAGCTGGTTCAGTACCGCCCGATACCTGACCAGTTGTGGCTGTGCGCCTACATAGCCTGAGAAAGTATCTGTGTCGAGCTGCACGGAGTCGAGCTGGGGTACCGCGTCCTTGAAGTAGATGATGCCCGATCCGGAACTCGGATAGCTGCCGGTGCCAAACGGGATGACGCGGACGGAAATGTGCTCGTGCTCCTCGTCGTTGCAGGGCGAGTAGTCGAGTCCGCGGAGGCTGAGGCGGACGCGGGACGCGTCCTGTTCGGTGCGCGCGCTGGAGACCATCTCGTACTCGACGACCGCGCAGGTCGTCAGGAGGCCACGGTCGTTCAGGTCGTCCAGCACCTCACTCGCCGCGGGCTGTCCCCATCGGGCCGGGGCCGGCTTGTCCGCGAGGAGACGCTCACGCAGCGGTCTTCCGGTCCCGGGGACGAGAGCCGGCCGGGCCGGTGTTCTCGATGATCTCGCTGAAGTCGAGTTCCCCGGACTTCACGGCATCGGCGAACCCCTGGCGCAGACGCCGTTTCACGGCACCCTCCATGCCCGGGGCACGCTCAGGTGCCCCGGGCGCAGGAAGGGCAGCCGGTCAGTGCGGGGTCGGGGACGGCTCCAGGATGAAGACCGGGATCTCGCGGTCCGTCTTCGTCTGGTACTCGGCGTACGGCGGGAACGCCTCGACCGCGCGGTTCCACCACACGGTCTTCTCCTCCCCGGTGACCTCGCGGGCGATCATGTCCTGACGCTCGGGGCCGTCCTGGAGCTCCACCCGGGGGTCGGCCTTGATGTTGTGGTACCAGACCGGGTGCTTGGGGGCGCCGCCCAGTGAGGCGACCGCCGCGTAGACGCCCTCGTGCACCACCCTCATCAGCGGGCTCTTGCGGATCTTGCCGCTCTTCGAGCCCAGGGTGGTGAGGACGATGACGGGCAGGCCGTTCAGCGTCGTCCCCTTCGTGCCGCCCGAGCTCTCGTACACCTCGACCTGCTCACGTGCCATCTGCATCGAGCTGGGCTCGTACTCACCCTCAAGAGGCATGCTCATCCCATCCCATCATCGGAATCCGGCATCGGACGTGGCGCCGGTCGCGGCCCGCGTCCCGTGCTTCCTTCAATGACCGATCGGGTTCGATCATTCCTGGTTGCCGTCACTTCCTGTCACTTCCCGTCACCGGATCCCGCTCCGGTCGGCTTCCGGTCCCGGGTGTCACACCGGCGTCGTACGCTGGAGAACCCCCGGCCCGTGAGACGTGTCGGGCCCCTTGCGTTTCCCGCACTCTCAGCCTCACTCGATCTGTCAGCCCCCGCTCGATCTCGGACCTGGATGGAACCCCCCTTCATGAGCCTGCACGGTCTGCTGGACGCCGTCGTACGTGACCCGGCGCTCGCCGAAGCGGTGAAGGCCGCCACCGATGGTCACCGCCCGCACCTCGACCTCGTCGGACCGCCCGCGGCGCGGCCCTTCGCGGTGGCCGCGCTGGCGCGTGAGGCCGGGCGGCCCGTGCTGGCCGTGACCGCGACGGGGCGGGAGGCCGAGGACCTGGCGGCGGCCCTGCGCTCGCTGCTGGACCCGGACACCGTCGTCGAGTACCCGTCGTGGGAGACCCTGCCGCACGAGCGCCTCTCGCCGCGTTCCGACACCGTGGGCCGCAGGCTCGCCGTGCTGCGCCGGCTCGCGCACCCGGTGAAGGACGACCCCACGGCCGGCCCGGTCAGCGTGGTCGTCTCGCCCGTACGCTCGGTGCTCCAGCCGCAGGTCAAGGGGCTCGGCGAGCTGGAGCCGGTCGCGCTGCGCAGCGGCCAGAGCGCCGATCTGAACGAGATCACGGAGGCGCTGGCCGCCGCCGCGTACGCCCGGGTCGAGCTGGTCGAGAAGCGTGGCGAGTTCGCCGTGCGCGGCGGCATCCTGGACGTCTTCCCGCCCACCGAGGAGCACCCCCTGCGGGTGGAGTTCTGGGGGGACGACGTCGAGGAGATCCGTTACTTCAAGGTGGCCGACCAGCGCTCCCTGGAGGTGGCGGAACACGGACTGTGGGCGCCGCCCTGCCGGGAGCTGCTGCTCACCCCGCAGGTACGGGAGCGGGCCGCCGCGCTCGCCGAGCTCCATCCGGAACTGGGCGAGCTGCTCGGCAAGATCGCGGAGGGGATCGCGGTCGAGGGCATGGAGTCCCTGGCCCCGGTCCTCGTCGACGACATGGAACTGCTGCTGGACGTCCTGCCCGCCGGTTCGATGGCGCTGGTCTGCGACCCGGAGCGGGTGAGGACCCGGGCCGCGGACCTGGTGGCGACGAGCCAGGAGTTCCTCCAGGCGTCGTGGGCGGCGAGCGCCGACGGCGGCGAGGCCCCGATCGATGTCGGCGCGGCCTCGTTGTGGGGCATCGCGGACATCCGGGAGCACGCCCGTGAGCTGGGCATGATGTGGTGGTCGGTCTCCCCGTTCGCCGTGGACGAGGAGCTGGAGGACGCGTCGGGCGAGGCCATCACGCTGGGGATGCGCGCCCCGGAGACGTACCGCGGCGACACCGCACGCGCGCTCGCCGACACCAAGGGCTGGCTGGCGAACGGCTGGCGCACGGTCTTCGTGACGGAGGGGCACGGCACGGCGGCCCGTACGGTCGAGGTCCTCGGCGGCGAGGGCATCCCGGCCCGGCTCGACACGCCCGGCGCCCGCACCGCCCGCGGTCTCGAAGACATCACCCCGTCCCTCGTCCATGTCGCCTGCGGCTCGATCGACTACGGCTTCGTCGACCCGGACCTCAAGCTCGCCGTGCTCACCGAGACCGACCTCTCCGGCCAGAAGGCGGCGGGCAAGGACGGCGCGCGGATGCCGGCCAAGCGCCGCAAGACCATCGATCCGCTCACGCTGGAGACGGGCGACTACATCGTCCACGAACAGCACGGCGTCGGCCGGTACGTCGAGATGGTGCAGCGCACGGTGCAGGGCGCGACCCGGGAGTATCTGCTCGTCGAGTACGCCCCGGCCAAGCGCGGCCAGCCGGGCGACCGCCTCTACATCCCCACCGACCAGCTGGAGCAGGTCACCAAATACGTCGGCGGCGAGGCCCCGACGCTGCACCGCCTCGGCGGCGCGGACTGGACGAAGACCAAGGCGCGCGCCAAGAAGGCGGTCAAGGAGATCGCCGCCGACCTGATCAAGCTCTACTCGGCGCGGATGGCGGCCCCCGGCCATGCCTTCGGACCCGACACCCCCTGGCAGCGGGAGCTGGAGGACGCCTTCCCGTACGTGGAGACGCCCGACCAGCTCTCCACCATCGCCGAGGTCAAGGAGGACATGGAGAAGACGGTCCCGATGGACCGGCTGATCTGCGGCGACGTCGGCTACGGCAAGACGGAGATCGCCGTACGGGCGGCCTTCAAGGCGGTCCAGGACGGCAAGCAGGTCGCGGTCCTCGTCCCGACGACGCTGCTGGTGCAGCAGCACTTCGGCACGTTCTCCGAGCGGTACGCGCAGTTCCCGGTCGCCGTGAAGGCGCTCTCCCGCTTCCAGTCGGACGCGGAGGCGAAGGCGACGCTCCAGGGCCTCAGGGAGGGCGCGGTCGACATCGTCATCGGCACGCACCGGCTCTTCTCGTCCGAGACCAGGTTCAAGGACCTGGGGCTGGTCATCGTGGACGAGGAGCAGCGGTTCGGTGTGGAGCACAAGGAGCAGCTGAAGAAGCTGCGCGCCAATGTCGACGTCCTCACCATGTCCGCGACGCCCATCCCCCGTACGCTCGAAATGGCCGTGACCGGCATCCGCGAGATGTCGACGATCACCACGCCGCCGGAGGAGCGCCATCCGGTGCTGACCTTCGTCGGCCCGTACGAGCAGAAGCAGATCGGCGCGGCCGTCCGGCGCGAACTGCTGCGCGAGGGCCAGGTCTTCTACATCCACAACCGCGTGGAGTCGATCGACCGGGCGGCGGCGCGGCTGCGCGAGATCGTCCCCGAGGCGCGGATCGCGACGGCGCACGGCCAGATGGGCGAGAGCGCGCTGGAGCAGGTCGTGGTCGACTTCTGGGAGAAGAGATTCGATGTGCTGGTCTCCACGACGATCGTCGAGTCCGGGATCGACATCTCCAACGCCAACACCCTGATCGTGGAGCGCGGCGACAACTTCGGCCTCTCGCAGCTGCACCAGCTGCGCGGCCGGGTGGGGCGCGGCCGGGACCGCGGTTACGCGTACTTCCTCTACCCGCCGGAGAAGCCGCTGACCGAGACCGCCCATGAGCGCCTCGCGACGATCGCGCAGCACACGGAGATGGGCGCGGGCATGTATGTCGCGATGAAGGACCTGGAGATCCGCGGCGCGGGCAATCTGCTCGGCGGCGAGCAGTCCGGGCATATCGCGGGCGTCGGCTTCGATCTGTACGTACGGATGGTGGGCGAGGCGGTCGCCGACTACCGCGCGTCCGTCGAGGGCGGGGTGGAGGAGGCGCCGCCGCTGGAGGTCAAGATCGAGCTGCCGGTCGACGCGCATGTCCCGCACGAGTACGCGCCGGGCGAGCGGCTGCGGCTCCAGGCGTACCGGTCGATCGCCTCCGCCAATACGGAGGAGGACATCGCGGCGGTCCGCGAAGAGCTGACCGACCGCTACGGCAAGCTCCCGGAGCCGGTGGAGAACCTGCTGCTGGTGGCGGGGCTGCGGATGCTCGCGCGGGCGTGCGGGGTCGGCGAGATCGTGCTCCAGGGCGCGAACATCCGCTTCGCGCCGGTGGAGTTGCGGGAGTCGCAGGAGCTGAGGCTGAAGCGGCTCTATCCCCGTACGGTCATCAAGGCGCCGGCGCACCAGATCCTGGTACCGCGTCCGACGAGCGGGAAGATCGGCGGCAAGCCGGTGGTGGGCCGTGAACTGCTGGCGTGGACGGGCGAGTTCCTGACGACGATCCTGGGCTCCTAGTCCGGCGGCCGGCGCACCACGGCCGGCGGACCACGGCCGACGGACCACGGGCGACGGTCACGTCGACAGCGGCTGACGTGGCCGGCGCGGCGATGGCACGTTCCGGGGCGCCGCCCGCTCGCCGCGGGGACTGTCCTGTCCTCCATGTGGTCCTACAAGGTGCGTGGGCTCCGGCCTTCTCCACTGTCGGGGAGGCGACATCCGAGCTACTGTGGATGTCATGACTGCGGCCTTTGAGGACGTTTCCTTCAGTGAACTGCTCCACCACCCGGCCGCGACTGCCCGGAAACTGGACGGCGCGCGCGCGTTGCGGCTGCGGAGACGTGACGCCGGAGACCTGGCACTGATGCGGGTCGACCGGATGGAGCGGGACGCCTCGGTCGTGGATTTCACCTCGCGCCTGCTCGTCGGGCTGGTGCGTACCGACAACATCGAGGCCCTGCGCCAGGCCCTGCCCGAGGCGCTGCCGTGGAGCACTTTCCTGCCGGCCGAGGATATGGACACCCTGCTCGCCGAGCTGGTGGCCACGGCCAGGGGTGCCGTGGCCCTGGATAATCTGGCTCCGATCGCGCTTCTGCTGACCCAGTGGAGGCACAGCGTGGAGATCTACGCGGACCCCGCGTTGCTGGCGGTCGTCACGCGTGAGCCGGAGGGGGACCTCGGCCCTGTGCCCGTTCCTCAGGCGGACGAGTGAGTCCGAAGCGCGGCGACCGGGCTGCGCCGCCTCCTGTCGGCGACGAGTACGACCTCCGCTTCGCCAACTCCGAGGCCGCAGAGGGCTGGGAGCACCTTTCCCGCCACGCGGCGCGCAACCTGCGCCGGGCCTTCGAGAAGATCCGTGCGACGCCGCGGGCCCAGGACAATCCGGACCGTCAGCACCGGCTCAAAGGCGCACTCGGCACCGCCGTGTACAAAGGCCAGCCTCTGGAACGCCGGCAGTACGAGGTCACCGGCAGCGGCCGCATTTGGTACCTGGTGGACAGCGACACCCACACCGTGTGAGTCACGTACGCGGGTACCGGACACCCCAAGGCCACCGACTGAGCGGCGTCAGGCGGCGGAGAGTGCCAGGAGCGCGGGTGCGAGCACGCTCATTCCGTTGTTGACGGCATGGACGCATACGCCGGGCCATACCGACCCGGTCCTGCGGAGCAGGAGCGCGGAGGTGGCACCGACCACGAAGGCGATCGGCAGGATGATGTTCATGCCGTGCACGAGGGCGAAGATCGCGGAGCTGCCGATGACGCCGGCCCAGGGGCCGTAGCGGCCGAGAGCGTTGGCCAGGACACCGCGGAAGGCGAGCTCTTCCCCGATGGGGGTGGCGACCGCGCCGAAGAGGATCGTGAGGGCGAACGAGAGCGCTCCTCCGCCCGCGGCGGCGCGGTAATCACCCTGCGGATTGCTGGTATCGCCGGAGATCTGGACGTACGCGATCGCCACCACGATGTTCAGCAGATACGCGCCGGCCCCGAGTCCGGCCCCGAGCAGGAGCCACTTCCCGGCCACTCGTCGTAGCCCGAACGCCCCCAGGTCCCGGACGCGGAGGGCGAAGGCGATCCCGAACGCCCCGAGGCCGGCCAGCGCGGACACCGCGTAGCTCACGATCCCGCGGGCGACGGCCTGCTCGTCCGGTATGGAAACGATCAGGGCGATACCCGCGGCGACGAGTACGGCGTACGTCACCGCCGCGGCCGCGATCTCGGGCCGGCCGGGACGCTTCGCGGTGCGCGCCGGTGGTGCGTCGGGGAGTGCCGTCGCGGGGGCAGGGCTCAGGTGATCGTTCGACATGGTGCTTCCCGTTGGTGGTCAGGGGTCAGGGGTCAGGGGTCCGGGGGCAGGCGTCAGGCAGCGCTCAGTGAGGGGTCGGGTGCCGGGACCCGATCACTGACGGGTACGCCGTGCCAGCATGGTGTACCGGTACATCGTACTGGTACAGCGTACCTCGCACGGCGTACTACTATGCCCGTATGTCCAGACGGGAAGAGATCATCGACGCGGCCCTGCGACTGGCGAGGGCCGAGGGCGTCGGCGCCCTGAGCGTGCGGGCCGTCGCGAACGCGGCGGGCATCGGGCCGACGACGTTGCGCCACTACTTCCCGTCCCAGGCCGAGCTGTACCAAGCCGTCGCGGGCGCGGTCGTCGGCGGGTCCCTCGACGACCTGGACATCGCGGACGACACCCGTGAGCCGGTCCAGCGGCTGTACGACTGCCTCCTGCAGTTCCTTCCTCCGGCGGAGCATCAGGAGGCGGTACTGGGCGGCTGGTTCGAGTTGTACCGTCTCGCCCTGGGCCCGGAGCCCCTCCCGGCGGTACACGGGCTACTGGAGAGCGGGCACCACTCGTCCACGCGGGTGCTCCGGCGGTGGCTCGGAACGCTCGCCGATCAGGGGCACGTGGTGCCCGACGAGGTCGACACGCACGCCACCCGCGCTCTCGCGCTGATCGACGGGCTGCATCTGAACCTCCTGCTCGGCCCCGAGCGCGTGGACCTCGAAGGGGCGAAGGACGCCCTCCGATGGTTCGCCGAACGCGTGGTCGCATAGCCCAAGGGCCTTCACGTCAAGGCCTTCAAGGGCTCTCAGGCGCCGCGTACTAGAGTTCGGCGGTGACCAGACTTGGGGAACGCATAGCGCGAACGTGTCGTGGGGGAAGGGCTCTTGCCCTCCCCGTCGTGTCCGTGGTGGTGCTGACGGGATGTTCGGGGGAGCTGGGCGCGGATCCCGATGCGCCGGCTTCCGCTTCCGGTTCGGCGCCGAGTGGCAGCGGCGGCAGCGGTGGCGGTGGCGGTGGCGGAGGGTACGGCGTCGGGCCGCTCGGGAATCCCGACGGGACGAAGCCGGGGCTCGCGGCGATCGGCTCCGAGGCCGGCCGGAAGACCGCGCGCGGGCTCATCGAGCGGGTGCGCACCGCCGGGCGGGGGCCCAAGACCGGTTACGACCGGGACGAGTTCGGTTACGCGTGGATGGACACGGCGGACGGGGTACCGCTGGCGCGCAACGGCTGCGACACCCGGAACGACCTCCTCCAGCGCGACGGCCAGGAGCTGCGCTTCCGCTCCGGTTCCGACTGCGTGGTCGCCGCCATGACGCTGCACGACCCCTATACCGGCAAGACCGTGGAGTGGCGCAAAGAGCGGGCGGGCGAGGTCCAGATAGACCATGTGGTCCCGCTGTCCTACAGCTGGCAGCTCGGCGCCTCCCGCTGGTCCGAGAAGAAGCGCCGGCAGCTGGCGAACGACGTGCTGAACCTGCTGCCGGTGGAGGGCCGCGCCAACTCGGCCAAGCGCGACTCCGGCCCGGCGTCCTGGCTTCCGCCGGACAAATCGGTGCGGTGCGCGTACGCGGTCCGGTTCGGTCAGGTCGCGCTCAAGTACGAGATGCCGGTGACCGCGGCGGACAAGCGGGCGATGCTCCAGCAGTGCGGCGGCTGATCCCCGCGGCCGGCTCCTGCTGTCCAAGCCCGCGCCCGCCCCGCGCGGCTGCCCCGCGCCCGCCCCGCGGCTGATCCCCGCGGTCGCCCGCCGCTGTCCGCGGCTGCGGCCGCCCGGCTGGGGCCGGCCCCTGGCGGGCCGGGCGGATTCGTCACGCGCCCGGCGCCGGACAGGGACTTCGGGCTGCCGCGTCCGCGGAACAGCCCTCAGGCCGGTCGCGCCCGCAGGAACGCCGACGTAGAGACGCGTCCCAGCATCTCCAGCCGCGACGAGCCGCTCGCCAGGTGCTTGTCCGTGGCCTCCTGGACGCCCGGCCAGTGGCCGTCGCCGTAGTCGTCGAGAACGACGATCCCGCCCGGTGCCACGATCTCCTCGACCCACTCCAGGTCGGCCTGCACGCCCTCCGCGGAGTGGTCGCCGTCCACCACGATCACGCCGTACTCGCGGTCGGAGACCGCGGCCCGCACCTCGGGGTCCCCGGAGAAGCCCTGCTGTATGCGGGCCTCCTCGCCGGCCCGGCCGCCCAGCGCCAGGTTGGCGCGTACGACGTCCAGCCGCACCGGCGTACCCGTCGGCTCGGCGGACTGCTTCGCGCCGGGCTGGAGCTGGCTGCCCACCAGCGGGTCGACGATCGTCAGCCGCGCCTCCGTACCGGCCCGGTGCAGCATGCGCGTCATCGTGGCCGAGAACAGGCCGTACAGCGTGCCGATCTCCAGGACGTCGCCGTTCGGCGGGGCGAGCAGCGGGACGGTGGCGAGCTTGCCGCACACATTGGAGGTGGAGCCGGCCAGCCGGCCAACGGCCAGCGCCTCCAGCGCGATCACATTGCGGTACGCGACGGTGACATTCCGCCGGGCGTGGCCGCCGTCCTCTCCCGTCACCTCGGCTATCTGCCGTACGAGGGTGTCGATCTGGGCGGGCGTGGGCACCCGGTGGCCGCTGCGCCCCGTCCGGTCGAACAGCAGGCCGAACGCGTACTGCTGAGCGCGCAGGTCCGCGACCTCGCGCTTGAGGGCGTCAAGATCCTTGCGCAGGGGCGAGTGCTTGATGCGCCGGTCGACCATACCGGCGGCCGGCCGCAGGATCCGCTTCGCCAGCTTGTTGCTCAAAAGAGAAGACATGCGCGGAAACTACGCTCCGGCACGGGCACGGCGGGCCACGCCTCAGTGCTCAGTCGGTGAAGTGTTGGTGTCGCGGGAGCGACGCGCGCATGGCGCGACGGCGCGCGGTGGTGACGGAAACGACGGTGACCAGCACGGTTACGGCGGTCCCGGTGGCGGACGCCGCGGTCCGGCCGCGTCAGGATTCCAGCGGCGCGGTAAAGACCGGATATACCCGTACAGAACAGGAAAAGAGTCATCAATTCGCCCCGTTCATCGAACGGTTGCCCACGGGTCGTACGGGATGTCCTTCCGCGACATTCCCGCCGGATTCTGTTCTCCTGGAGTGAAGCGGCCTCCGCCGGAGCCGTAACCAGGGGGAGCGCGCACGCACATGACGGTCCGGATCCAGATGGTCAGATTCGCGCTGGTCGGTGCGGCGAACACGGCGACGTACTACGCCTTTTACCTGCTGTTGCTGACCCGGCTGCCGTATGTCGCCGCGCATGTCGTCGCGTCCGTGCTGAGCATGATCGGCTCGTTCTTCCTGAACAGCTGGTTCACCTACCGGACCCGTCCCACCTGGCGGAAGTTCCTGCTCTTCCCGCTCACCAACGCGGCGAACTTCGTCATCACCACCGTCGGGGTCTATCTGCTGGTGGACGTCCTGCACTTCGGCAGCCGGTACGCGCCGCTGATCGCGGCGGCCGGGGCCATCCCGATCACGTTCGTCGTCTCCCGTGCGATCATGCTCCGTCCCGACCCCGTCAAGGGCGCCGGCCCCGGCATGGGCGCCGAGGCCGTCGAGAGCCCCGGCCCCGTCAAGGACCCCCGCCCCGTCAAGAGCCACGCGGGGGGCGTCGGCCACGTGTCCGCGGCCGACGCCCCCGCCGTCACTTCGCCTGCGGCGGGGCCGGCAGGCTCCGGCCGGTGAAGACCGGCGCGTCGGCCGGGGAACCGGCCGTGTCCTGAGCGGCACTCCGCGCCATCCGCGAGAAGCCCAGGTCCAGGGTGTACACCCGGGTCTGGTGGGCCGCCGTACGGAACATATAGGCCCAGGTCCGCCCCGACGCGTTGCTGTACTCGAACGCGGTCGGCTCGGTGGCCGCCTCCTCGGTGCTCGGCTGCTGCCAGGGCCGCCAGACCCCCGTGCCCTGCAACGTCTCACCGGTGTTGTGGATCGTGCCGTCCGTGCCGAGCACCAGTATCTCGGTGATCCCGCTGACCGGGCTGATCACGGCGGTCGGCGACCCCTTCGCGGTGACCCCGTCGATCGTGGACCACGCCCCGTAGGCACCGCCCTCGGCGGACTGGACGGTCGTGACGACCGTTCCGTTGCCGTCGGTGGCGAAGACCCGCAGCCGGAAGCCCGGGTAGACGACGACGGCCGGGGTGCCGGTCACGCCCTGCGCGCCGAGCGCGGTCCACGCGGACAGCGTGCCGGCCTCCTTGAACAGCGCCGTGCTCAGCACGCCCGAGGCGTCCCGTCCGAAGAGCTGGATCCCGTCGCGGACGGTGACCACGGTGAACGGTCCCGCGAAGCCGCTGCCGCCGAGCGGCATCCAGCCCATGAAGTCCACGTCGGCGCGCTGCTGGATGCGGTACCAGGGCTTGCCGCTCGCGTCCGACGCGAACTGGACGAGCAGCCCGGACGGGGTCTTCCCGGTGACGACGTTCTGCGCCATCGCCCCGCCGAGGTTGATCACGTTGCCCCAGTCCGCGGACGACACGGCGGCCTGGTTGCGCTGCCAGACGTTGCCCGCGGTGTTCTGCGCCGTCACCACGACCCGGCCGTCGGCGTGCTCGGCGAGGGACGGCTGCCCGGTGAGGGTCTCCGTCTCCAGGATCGGCGCCCACTTGACGCCGTTGAAGTCCGACGGGTCGGACTGCCTGCCGTGCACCAGCCGGCCGATGCTGTCGGTGTACGCGTACTCCAGCCCGCCCGAGGACGAGCGCATCGCGGAGCCGCGGCTGTACTGCTCCAGCTCCAGCGCCGGTGACGGCGGCGTGTGGTTGGAGTCGAGGCGGCAGGAGTCGGGGGTCGTGGACACCGAGGTGTACGCCGCCCAGCCGCTGCTCTCCACCAGCTTGTTGTAGACGGGGAAGTTGCCCAGCGTCTCGTCGTAGCGGTAGTAGCGGACCTCGCCGTTGCCCTTGACCCGGAACAGCGTGTCCCCGCCGTACGAGCTCATGTACTTGGTGTCGCTCCAGTCGGCGGCGGACACCAGGACATGGCGCTCCAGCCAGCGCTGGCTGGCGTAGTCGTAACGGGACCGGTAGAGCTTGCCGTCGGAGGCGGCGCGGCCGAACAGCACGCCCCTGTCACCGGCGTAGATCGCGTCGTAGCGGTCCCAGCCCATGTCGACGATCTTGCCGCCCTCGGCCACGAAGTCGTCGGCCGCCGCGTCGTAGCGCCACCAGCGCAGTCCGCCGCTGGAGGGCTGGAACGTCCAGAGGTTCCCGCCGCGGTCCATCGTGATGTCGTCGGTCCTGGTGCCCGTGCGGAACTCGGCGAAGCCGGTGCTGATCTTCTTGTGGTGCACGTCCCAGGTGGCCGTCGCGCTGATGCGGTGGCTGTAGTACAGCCCGTCCGCCTTGATCCCGTAGAACGCGCCGGCGGGCCCGGCCAGCATCCTGCCGTAGCCGGACCACCCCGTGTCGATGGTGGTGGCGGCGGGCAGGGCGTTGCCGACGCCCGGCCCCGGCATGTCCTGGCGCAGCAGCTTGCCGGCCGTGTCGATCGCGTACGTCGGTCCGCTGGTGTTGCAGGTGAGCGGCACGGCCGCGTGCGCGGTGCCGGGAAGGGCCCCCAGCAGGGGCAGAGCGGCCACCGCGGCCGTGGCGAGTGCCGTCCAACGCCCGGTTCTTCGGGGCGAATTGAGAGTCATGCGCTGGACGCTAAGCGTCTCTGGGTGAACGGTGCGGTAGCGGTTGGGTGAACAACGCGTCGGCCAAAGAGGCCAACAGGTGAACCCTGCGTGCGAGTCTCGACATGTCCATCACATCCTCCTCATGATCTGGTTGATCGTTTCGTTTCGGATCGGTGGGGGGACCGTGCCGGCATACCGAAGGCATGTACGGACATTTCTGATGGCCCGTCTGTGCCGCACTGGCTGGGCCAAGTTGATCGCGCTCGCCGCGATCGGCTTCGTCGCCGTCGGCACCCTGGCGGTGGCCGGTGTGGGGTTCCCGCTGTTCCCCGAGCCGCTGCCCGGCGCCAAGGGCCCGGGGCAGCGCTGGGGCAGCGCCGAGGGCCGGGACCATCTGGCCGTCGACGGGACCAACCGCACCACCGGCCAGTCGCTGCGCGCCAAGTACCCGCTGCGCGCGCCGTCGGTGCGGAAGGCGGCCGAGGGGCGCAACACCGCTTCCGTCGGCACGCCGCCCACGCCCGCCGCCGTCACCGGCTTCGACCGCGCGACCAGCGAGGAGATCGTCTCCGAGCGCGACGCGCACAGCCGTACGTACGCGAACGCCGACGGCACCGAGACGACCGAACTCTCCACCACCCCGCTCCACTTCCGCGACCGCGCGGGCGCCTGGCAGCCGGTCGATCCCGCGCTGGTCGTGTCGGACGGCGGCTGGACGGGCGCGGCGGGCTCCGTGGACGTACGGCTCGCCGGCCGGGCGGACGCGGAGCGGCTCACGGCCGTGACCCTCCCCTCCGGTGAGTCCTTCGCGTACGGGCTGGAGGGCGCGGCCGCCGCGAAGGGCAGTGCGGGGGACGCGGCGGAAGGCGGCGCGGCGGACAGCCGCGTCAGCTACCGCGAGGTCCTGCCGGAGACCGATCTGTGGCTGGACTCGCGGGCGGGCGGCGTCAAGGAGACGCTCGTCCTGCGCTCCACCGACGCCCCCACCAGCTTCGACTTCCCGCTCACGCTCACCGGCCTGACCGCGAAGCCCGGCACGGCGCAGCTCGGCGGCGAGGGCTCCGTCGTCCTCGTCGACGACCGGGGGCGCACGAAAGCCGTCATCCCGGCCGGCTTCATGGAGGACGCCAACGGCGCCGTCTCCCACGCCGTCCGCTACGAACTGATCGCGCGGGACGGCGGCCAGGCCCTCCGGGTCGGCGCCGACCGCGACTGGCTCGCCGATCCGGCCCGCGCCTTCCCCGTCCGGCTCGACCCGTCCGTCGACACCACCACGGCCTCCCGCTCCATGTACGTCACGGAGAACGGACCGGTCGCGGGGTCGAACGAACTGCACGTCGGCAAGGGCACTGCGGGCTCCACCGCCTCCTACCTCGGCTTCCCCGGCCTCGACACGGAGCTGAGGAACCACAAGATCTTCGGCGCGCAGCTCCAGGTCGTGAACTACGACGCGCCCTCCTGCAAGCCACGTTCGGTCTCCGTCCATCCGGTGACCCAGTCCTGGACGACCGCGACCGGCGGCTCGTACCCCGGTCCCTCGGTCGGCGGCTCGCTGGCGTCGAAGTCCTTCGCGTACGGGCACATCGCCGTCGGCTCGTCGAAGTCCGGCTGCCCCGCCGCCGGTGAGCTGTTCGACCTCGGCAAGGGCGGCCGCGATCTGGTGCAGCGCTGGGTGGACGGCAGCCAGCCCAACTACGGGCTCTCGCTGCGCGCTTCGGCGTCCGACCCGCTCGGGTTCAAGAAGTTCACCGGCGACTCCACCGCCAACCCGCCGAAGCTGTTCGTCACGCACTCCCCGTACAACGCGTCCTACTCCTTCCCCAAGCCGGTGCCCGACCCGCCGGTCCTCCAGAACCAGGCGGGCAAGGTCAAGGTCACCGTCACCAACAAGGGCGCGGAGACCTGGACCACGGGCGGCTACTACCTCGCCTACCGGGCGTACGACTCCAAGGGCAAGCTCGTCACCCAGCAGCGCGCCGCCGATGTCACGGGGTCGGTGGCCCACGGCGGGCGCATCACCTTCGACGCGACCATCAAGGCGCTGCCGCCGGGCACCTACATGCTCGACTTCACGATGGTCCGCACGGGCGGCAAGGTCTTCACCGACGAGCAGGTGCCGCCGGGCCGGCTCGTCCTCCAGGTCTTCGACATCGCGCCGGTGGTCAAGGAGCAGTTCCCGCCCAACGGCTACCAGGCGCAGACCCTCACCCCGCAGCTGTGGGCGGCCGGCGTCGACATCGACGCGCCGCCCGGCCTGTCACTCCAGTACAAGTTCGAGATCTGTGAGGCGGACAAGGAGGGCAAGCCGACCGCCTGCACCACCTCCGCGTACCAGCCGGGCTCCGCCTATCCGGTGCCCGCCGGGCGGCTGAAGTGGGGCACGACGTATCTGTGGCGCGGCTTCGTCAAGGACGCGTCGAACGAGGTGCCGACCGCGCAGGTCGCGCTGGTCGCGGCCGTCCCGCAGCCCGAGATCACCTCGCGTCTCGCCGAGGCCCAGGGCAAGGAGTTCGACCCGAACGTCGGCAACTTCACCACCGCCGCCATCGACGCGTCCGTGGCCGGGGTGGGCCCCGACCTGACGCTCGTACGGACGTACAACAGCCTGGACCCGAGGCGTGACGCCGCCTTCGGCGCGGGCTGGTCGACGCGGTACGACATGCGGCTGACCCCCGACGACGACGGCACGGGCAATGTCGTCATCCGCTACCCGGACGGGCAGGACGTCCGCTTCGGCAAGAACGCCGACGGTACGTTCGCCCCGCCGCCCGGCCGGTTCGCCAAGCTGACGGCGGACGCCGCGGCCGGTACGTACCGGCTCCAGGACAAGTCGGGCACGGTCTACGACTTCAGCTCCTCCGGCCTGCTGGTGAAGGTCACCGACCCGTTCTCCACGGCCGTCACCTACACCTACTCCGGAGGGAAGCTCTCGACGGCGGTCAACGCCCGTACCGGCCGCTCCCTCACCTTCACCTGGACCGGCGCGCATGTCACCAAGGTGGCCACCAACGCCGTCGACGGCGCCGCGCTGAGCTGGAGTTACACCTACACCGGCGACCGGCTGGACTCGGTGTGCGACCCGGCGGCCGGCTGTACGCGGTACGGCTACGGCGCGGGCAGCCACTACCGCACCAGCGTCCTCGACTCCCGCCCCGAGTCCTACTGGCGGCTCGGCGAGGCGGAGGGCACCGCCGCGAACAGCGCCGTCGAGGTCAACCTCGGAAAGGACCGCGGCACGTACACCGATGTGACGCTGGGCACGGCCGGCGGGATCACCGGCGACCCCGGCACGGCCGGCACGTTCAACGGCACCACCTCCCGGGTCGACCTGCCCTCGGGCACGCTCAAGAAGAGCCGCGACGCGGCCGTCGAGGTCTGGTTCAAGACCATCGCGTCGGGGCTCGGCGGTCCGCTCGTCGGCTACCAGAACAAGGCCTGGGGCACGGCCCCGACCAGCGGGGCGCCGCTGCTCTACGTCGGTACGGACGGCAAGCTGCGCGGCCAGTTCTGGACCGGCACCGCCGCGCCCATCACCGACATCACCAAGAACGTCAACGACGGCAAGTGGCACCACGCCGTGCTCTCCGTCTCCGGCTCCACCCAGAACCTGTACCTGGACGGCAAGCTCTCCGGCACCCTCACCGGCGCCCAGCTCAGCCAGAACGATCTGACGTACAACCAGATCGGCGCCGCGCGTACGGTCACCCCGGCGTCCTGGCCCAGCTGGGGCCCCGCCGCCGCCAAGTCCTTCGCGGGCACCATCGACGATGTCGCCGTCTACCACCGTCCGCTGGGCGCCGCCGCCGTCGCGAGCCACTACCGCGAGGGCGGCCGGGCCGCCGATCTGCTGACGTCCACGACGCTGCCGTCGGGCCGTACCGCCACCGAGGTGCAGTACGACACCTCCCGCGACCGGGTCGAGGAGTACACCGACCGCAACGGCGGTACGTGGAAGATCGGCACGCCCGCGGTCTTCGGCAACGACAAGGACCTGCGCCGCACCGTCGAGGTCCGTGACCCCATGGACGCCCCCTACTTCTACGAGTACGACGGCCTGACCTCGCGGATGCTGCGCTACGGCGAGCCGATGGCGCTGGGCGCCCGCGAACCCGCCACGCCCTCGTCCTCGCAGCCGCCGGAGCCGCCGGCCGAGATCTGCACCAAGCCCGACCCGGGCGACCCGGCCTTCTGCACCAATCCGCCGGGGGACGGCGGCAGCGAGCCCGACTTCATCCGGCACCCCGCGGACGGCGTGGCCATCCGTACCTTCGGCTACGACGACAAGGGCTTCCAGACCGCGATCACCAGCGAGAACGGTGACACCGTCGCGCTCGGCTACGACGACCGCGGCAACGTGGTCCGCCGTACGACCTGCCGGGCCAAGGACGACTGCCAGACCGCGTACACCACCTATCCGGCGGCGAGCGGCGACTTCGACCTGCGGGCGGACCAGCCCTCCGAGACCCGGGACGGCCGCTCCACCAGCGCCACCGACAACCGCTTCCGCACGCAGTACCAGTACAACGACAAGGGGGCGCTGCTCACCCAGACGGCGCCCGACGGCGGGGTCGTGCGCCATGCGTACACCACCGGCGCGGAACCGGCGGTCGACGGCGGCAACACGCCCACCGGCCTCCCGCTGACCACCACCGACCCGCTCGGCAAGATCACCCGCTACCGGTACTTCAAGAGCGGTGACCTGGCCCAGCTGACCGAACCGTCCGGCCAGATCACCAAGTACACCTACGACACGCTGGGCCGCAAGCGCACCGAGACGACCGTCTCGGACGCCCAGCCGGCCGGGGTCACCACGACCTTCACCTACGACAAGCTCTCCCGGGTCGCCACCGTCACCGACCCCGCCGCGACCAACGCCGTCACCCTCGGCAAGCACCAGCAGAAGACGGCGACCAGCTACGACGCCGACGGCAATGTGGTGCGCACCGAAGTCAGCGATCTGCTCGGCGGCGACGCGACGCGCGTGATGACCTTCGCTCTCGACGACCGGGGCCGCCCCGAGACGGTCACCGACGCCGAGGGCAGCGAGACCGCGTACACCTACGACGTCTTCGGCAACAAGACCTCGATGGTCGACGCCAACGGCAACCACTTCGACTACCTCTACACCGCGCGCAACATGATGGCCGAGACGCGGCTGCGCGACTGGGAGGACGACGGCGGGGACGACGACTACACCGTCCTGGAGTCCTTCGCGTACGACATGGGCGGCCGGGTCGCCAGGAACACCGACTCGATGGGGCGCACCGTCGTCTACGAGTACTTCGGCGACGACCTGGTCAAGTCCGTCACGCTCAAGGACTTCCACAACCCCGACGGCACCAAGCGCGACCTCGTCATCGAGGCCAACACCTACGACGGCGCGGGCAATGTGCTCACCGAGACGGCGGGCAACGGCAAGCTCGTCACGCAGTACACCTACGACGCGGTGGGCCGTACCAAGTCGACCGTCACCGACCCGAGCGGGGTGGCCCGCCGCACCACGCTGACCTACGACCTCGCGGGCAATGTGAAGACCTCCGCCTCCGGAGGGCTCGCGTCCAATGTGCCGTGGCCGGTGAGCGTCAACCCCGAGACCGTCACCTACCAGTACGACGACGCGGGCAACGCGATCGAGGAGACCATCGAGAACGGCGCCCAGTCGCGCACCACGAAGTACGGCTACGACCAGCGCGGGCTGACGGTCTCCCGGACCGACCCGGGCGGCCGCACCACCGAGTTCACCTACGACGAGCTGGGCCGGCCGCTGTCCTCGAAGGCCCCGGAGGTACGGACGGAGTCCGGCGGCGGCGCGCCCGTCACCACCCGCCCCGTCACCTACACCGGCTACGACACCTTCGGCGCGGCGACCGAGTCGGTGGACGCGCTCGGCCGGATCAACCGCTCCACCTACGACCGGCTCGGCCGGCTCGTCTCCACCACAGCGCCCGGCTACACGGCGCCCGGCTCCGCCACCCCCGTCACCCCGACCGTCACCAACTCCTATGACGCGCTGGGCAATGTCACCGAGTCGACCGACCCGCTGGGGCGGGTGACGCGCTACGAGTACGACCGGCAGAACCGGCTGACCGTCAGGGACGAGCCGACCGGTTCGGGTCCGGGCGACGACCGCGCCCGCTGGTCGTACACGTACACCCGCACCGGCGAGGTGCTCTCGGTCACCGACCCGAACGGGGCGCGCGCCGAGACCACGTACGACGACATGGACCGGCCGGTCACCACCACCCAGATCGAACGCGCCCCGCAGCCGGCCTCCTTCACCACCCGCAACGAGTACGACGACGCGGGCAATGTGGTGCGGCAGACCGCGCCGAGCGGCGCCGGCACGCAGTTCGTCTACGACGCGGTCGGCCAGCTGACCCGGATGACCGACGCGGCGGGTGTGGTCACCCAGTTCGGGTACGACATCGCCGGGCGCGAGGTGCGCCGCACCGACGGCAAGGGACGGACGTCGTCGAAGCTGTACGACGGGCTCGGCCAGCTGGTCAGCGACGCCGACCTCGACTCCACCAACAGCGAGCTGCGCAAGGTCGGTTACGGCTACGACCCGGCGGGCAACCTCACCAGCGCGACCGACGCGCGGGGCCGCGGCACGCTCTACGCCTATGACGCGCTGGACCGGCTGACCAGCCAGACGGAACCGGTCTCGGACACCACGTCGATCACCACGTCCTTCGGCTACGACGCGCTCGGCAACCGCACCCGCTACACCGACGGACGCGGCAACAGCACCGCCTACACCGTCAACACGCTCGGGCTGCCCGAGTCCGTCATCGAGCCGTCGACCGCGCGCGACCCGTCGCCCGCCGACCGCACCTGGACGACGGCGTACGACGCGACCGGCCAGGCCGTGAAGGTGACCGCGCCGGGCGGGGTCACGCGCGAGCGGGAGTACGACGAGGCCGGAAACCTGATCCGGGAGAGCGGCGCGGGCGCCGAGGCCGCCACGGCGGAGAAGCGCTACGGCTACGACGCGGCCGGCCGGCTCACCAGGGCCTCGTCCCCCAAGGGCGACAACGGATACGAGTACAACGACCGGGGCCTGCTGCTGAAGGCCGAGGGTCCCTCGGGCGACGCCTCGTACACGTACAACGGCGACGGCATGCTGACCGGCCGCACCGACGCCGCCGGAACCGCGGCCTTCACCTACGCGCGCCAGCAACTGGCCTCCGCCGAGGATCCGCTGACGGGTGTTCAGCAGAGCTACGACTACGACGGCGCGGGCGCGATCGAGCGGGTCGACTACGGCGCCGGGCAGTCGCGCGCGTACACCTACGACAACCTGGGCCGGCTCGACACCGACACGGTCAGGAGCAGCGGCGGCGGGTCCATCGCGTCCACGGACTACGACTACGACGCGAACGACCAGCTGACCGGCAAGACGACCACCGGCACCGCCAAGGCCGCGAAGAACACCTACGGCTACGACCAGGCGGGCCGGCTCACGTCCTGGACGGCGGACGGCGCGACGACCGAGTACGGCTGGGACGACAGCGGCAACCGCGTCAAGAACGGTGCCAAGAGCGCCACGTTCGACGAACGCAACCGGCTGCTGACCGACGGCGACTACACCTACGACTACACCGCGCGCGGCACCCTCGCCTCGCGCACCAGCTCGGGGCTGACGGAGGAGTTCGCCTTCGACGCCTTCGACCGGATGACGAAGGCGGGCGAGTCCGGGACGGCGTACACGTACGACGCGCTGAACCGGGTTGCCGACCGCAACGGCGCGGACTTCACGTACGCCGGATTCGCCCCCGACCCGGTCAAGGACAACTCGGCGACGTACGGGCGCGGGGCCGCGGACGAACTGCTCTCGGTCGCCGAGGGCGGCCAGGCGCAGCTGTCCGTCAGCGACAAGCACGGCGACGTGATCGGCGGCATGTCGGCGACGGACGGGGCGCGGACGTCCCTGGCGTCCTCGACGGCGTACGACCCCTTCGGCACGACGATCGGCACCGCGGGCGCGTCCGAGGAGGCGGGCGCCGCCGGCTTCCAGGGCGACTGGACCGACCCGGAGACCGACCAGGTCAATATGGGCGCGCGCTGGTACGACCCGGGCACCGGCACCTTCGACTCGCGCGACGCGTACACCTACGCCTCGGGCGCCTCGATCCTCGCCAACCGCTATACGTACGGCGCCGGTTCGCCGATGGACTTCACGGACCCGGACGGCAACTGGCCCAGCTGCGGCTGGTGCAAGAAGACCTGGAACAAGGTCAAGAACAGCAAGGCGGGGAAGTTCGTCGCCAAGACCGCCAAGACGGTGTGGAGCGGGGTGGTCTACACCGTGCGCCATCCGCTCTCCGCGCTGCGGATCGCCACGAAGGCCCTGGGCCGCGCCGCGAGCTGGGTGTACGAGAAGTCGGGCCTGAAGACGGTCGTCAACGCCGTCGTCAGCGTGTCGAGATGGGTCGGCAGCAAGATCAGCGCGGCGGCCTCCTCGACGGCCGACTGGGCCAGACAGAAAGCGGCGGAGGCCCAACGCCAGTACCGCGCGGCCCGGGAGGCCGTCACCCGCAAGGCCAAGTCGGTGGCCGCGTTCGTGGCCAAGCACAATCCGATCCCGGACATCGTCGCCGCGGCGAAACCCCTGATGGCGGTGGCCCACGCGATCGTCACGGCCAACCCCAACCTCCCGGCGATCATCGTCTCGGCGACCCGCGATGTCATCGCGGACGTCGCCAAGGTCACGAACGCCATCCGCGACGCGGCGGTGGAGCAGATCGGCATCGTGGTCGAGTCCGTCTCGACGGCGATCGACTACGCGATCGATGTCGCCCCCGCGGTCTGGGACGGGGTGAAGGCGGTCGGCAATGTCGTCGGAGAGGTCACCGGCTTCAACGACATCAAGAACTGCGTCACCAAGGGCGACATGGAGGCCTGCGCCTGGGCCGTCGCCACGGTGGGCGGCCTGGCCCTGGGAGGAGTGGGCGCGGGCGCGGTCCGGGCGGCGAAGGCCGGCCGGATGGGCATGAAGGCCGTGAAGTACGCGGACGACATCGCGAAGGCGGCCGACAAGATCGGTGACGTGGCCGAGCGGGTCGATTCGGCCGTGTCGTGTCTGCAACTCGCCGCCGACCTGACCGGGAACAGCTTCCTGCCCGGTACCGAAGTGGTGATGGCCGACGGCAGCAGAAAACCGATCGAGGACGTGGAGGCCGGCGACAAGGTCACGGCCACGGACCCGACGACCGGAAAGACCTCCGCGCGGGAGGTCACCGAGACGATCGAGGGCAAGGGCCTGAAGAACCTGGTCAAGCTCACGGTCGACACGGACGGCGCCAAGGGCGACGCCACCGACACGATCACGGCCACGGAGGGCCACTCCTTCTGGATCCCGGACCTCAAGAAGTGGCAGAAGGCCGGCGAACTGAAGCCGGGCCAGTGGCTCAGGACGGGCAACGGCAGCTGGGTCCAGGTCGAGACGGTCCAGGCATGGACGCAGCAGGCGACGGTCCACAACCTGAGCGTCGACAGGGCGCACACCTTCTATGTGGCGGCGGGCCCCTCGACAGCCCTGGTCCACAACTGCGCGGCCGGTAAGGGCACCAGAGGTCTCAAGGGCAAGTTCCAGCCCACGGTGAGCGTCCACCGGGCCCAGGGCGACTGGGACATGGACGAGCGGATCTCCGACGCGACGGCACTGCGGGACGAGGCCGCGCGCGCCGCCACGGGCAAGGCGAAGTCACGGACGTACACAGCCGCCGTGCACCGGCAGACGGGCGACATCGCAGTAGGCTGCTCGGGGAACGGAAGCTGTGCGGAACCCAACATTCTCGACGCGACCGGCTGGGGGGCCGACGACGTGATCTTCACCCGGGCGGTCCGGCGCGAGGACATCGACGACGGACTGGGCAAGGTGCTCCAGGAGAAGGAGATCTGTGTCGTCTGCCAGGGGAACTACCCGCCCGACAACTTCGTCCCAGGGGTGCTCTACGACCCCAAGGGACCCTGGATGATCGGCGGGGCGGGATGAGGGCGTCGCTGATCGAGCTGGCCCGCCACGACTGGGCCGGCCTGCGCTGCGGATGCCGGGAGTCGGGAGCGCATCTCCCGGAGACCTTCACCCGGCTCCTTGAGGCCCGCAGCGTCGAGGAGACGGTCGGCCACGGTCTCGCGGGACACCTGGAGGAGCAGTCGATGCTGTTCCAGGTGGCCCCGCACGCCGTACCCGTGATCCTGGCGGCGCTCACCGAGGACCTGCCGCCCTTCGTCAGGGGCCACCTCCTGACCACGCTCTGGCGGCTCGTGACCGGTGAGTCGCATCGCAGCGAGAGCGAGGCGGGCGAGCCGGAGCTGGAGGAGGAGTGCAGCGAGGCGGCGCGCGAGGGTATCTGGCTCCTCTACCGCGAGGCCGTCTCGGGCGATACGGAGACCGCGCTGGACATTCTGGAGTTCGTGGACCCCGATACGGACCGGTTCGAGGCGTTCCGGTCGGCGGTGGCCGCGAGGGCGGGAAAGCGTCCGGCCCGGGACTGAGCCGGGTGCCGGGACCCGGGGCCACCCGGTCGCCCGGCACACGTGCCCCGATCCGCCCGCGAATCGTTGGTCGAACCAGTGGCCCGGACCACGTCCACTGCCTACCATCGATCACTGCAAGGCCTTGTGCATCGCCGCACAATCACGCCGGGAGGCCCCCTTTGCACCGCCGTCGTCGCACCGCGCTCTCCGTCTCCGTCGCGCTCCTCGCCGCGGCCCCACTCCTCACCGCCTGCGGCAACGAAGCCCACCCCGGAGCGGCGGCCGTCGTCGGCGGGCAGCGGATCGAGGTGTCCGCGCTCCAGGCCCAGGTACAGGACGTACGGGACGCGCAGCGCGGCGTGCCGGAGTCCGAGGAGCTGATCAAGAACACCGGGCAGCTCAGCCAGGCCAAGCTGAACAGCATGATCTTCGACCGGGTGCTGGAGAAGGCCGCCGACAACACCGGGGTCACGGTCAGCCGCAAGGAGATCCAGACCACCCGGCAGCAGGCCGCCGCCCAGTCCGGCGGTGACGAGCAGTTCGCCGCGATGCTGCTCCAGCAGGGCGCGCTCTCCGCCGGCCAGATCGAGTCGGCGATCCGCCGCGAGGTGCTGCTGACCAAGCTGGCCGTGGCGCTCGGCGCGAACACCACGACGCCGCAGGGCCAGCAGGCGGTCCTCAACGAGCTGACGAAGACGTCGGAGCAGCTCGGTATCGATGTCAATCCGCGGTACGGCAGCTGGGACAACAAGCAGGTCAGGCTGGGCGAGGCCAGGACGCCGTGGATCACGCAGCTCACCAGCGAGGCCCCGGAGCAGGAGCCACCGGCCGGCACCTGATCGCACGGCGGGCACCTGATCGCACGGCGGGCGTCTGATCCGACGGCGGGGGAGGGCGGCCGGGCGGCCGGAGGTAGGTTCGAGAGGTGACAGACGAAGCTCCCGCCGCTCACGCCGCCCCCGGCCGTATCGTCCTGCTGACCGCCAGCCACCGGGTCGCCCCCGGCCTGCTGTCCTGGCCCGCCTGGCAGCTGCTGCGCGCCGCCGACGCGGTGCTGTGCCCCGACGCCGGCCATCCGCAGCTGCCCTACCTGCGCGAGGCGGGCATCACCGTCGAGCACGCCGCGCCCACCGCCCGGGAACTGGTCGACGCGTGCGCGGGCGGCCGTACGGTCGTGGTCGTCCCCTCAAGCGGGGGCGACGGCACCGACGCGCGGCTGACCGACGGCCTGGCACGACTGGCCGGCTCCGGCCGCGTCCAGATGCCGGACCTGGAACTGCTCCCCGGCTCGTACGACCTGCCGGGCGCCCGGCTGCTCGACCTCGTCCAGGTCATGGACCGGATCCGCGTCGAGTGCCCGTGGTCGTCGACCCGGACGCACCAGGGGCTCGCCAAGTACGCCATCGAAGAGGCGTACGAACTCGTCGAGGCGATCGAGGACGGCGACGCCGACGAACTGCGCGAGGAGCTGGGGGACGTCCTGCTCCAGGTCGTCTTCCACGCCCGTATCGCGGAGGAGCGCTCCGCGGAGGAGGGTGAGGACGGCGGGGGGCCGTTCTCCATCGACGACGTCGCCGGCACGATCGTGGACAAGCTCATCCACCGCCATCCCCATGTCTTCGGCGACGAGACGGCCGAGACCCCCGAGGACGTCAAGACCCACTGGCTCCGGATGAAAGCGGTCGAGAAGCAGCGCGACTCGGTCACCGACGGAGTCCCCCTGGGCCAGCCCGGCCTCGCCCTCGCCGCCAAACTGGCAGGCCGCACCCGCACGGCCGGCCTCGACGTCCCGCTCCCGAAGGGCGAGGGCATCGGCTACGAACTCCTGGCCATGGCGGTACGGGCGGAAGAGGCGGGCGCCGACCCGGAGGCGGCCCTGCGCGCGGCGGCCCGCGTATACAGGGACGCGATCCGCACGGCCGAGGGCCACGCCGTGGAGCCGGAGGCCACTCCGTAGGGAGAGGGCGTCTCTTGCGCGTGATCACGCGAATCATCGCGAATCACGCAGGACGGCACGGCCATGCCCGTCTCATCCTGGTCGGGACTCGTCCGGTGGTGAGAGGGGAACGGAAATGGCACGACGGCTCCGGTGTATCGGTACCAACTCCGGCAACAGCGGGTGCCCGACCCTGTACGAGGACCTGGACAGCGGGGAGGTCCTTGTACAGGGCGACGCGGTGACCGATCCCGACGACGTCGCTCAGCTTCGGAACGTCAAGGCCGGGGAAAGCTTCGTGATTGTTCCGCGTGTGCTGTTGGCGGACTTCGCACCGAAGGAGGCCGAGAGGGTTCCCGTGATGATCAGCTTCGAAGAGTTCGAGTCCATGTTTGAGACGTGTGAGCACAGCGCGTGGCGGCTGGAGTCCCGTAGCCGCTATGCCTCCGACGAGGAGACCGAGACGTACCGGCGCTTCGCGCGTGGGGAGGACTCCGGCTGGGACCTGGACGACCCCTGGTGCGTGGTGCGCCGCGAGCAGACGGCCCTGGGCAAGCGGTTCGAGCGCGTACGCGTCGTGGACAGCCCGCCGACGGTGGGACAGCGCTACCTGCTCGACAACGCGCGCCGGAACAGCGCGGTGGGAGAGAACATCCGCAACCTGTGGCGCGCCGACGCGACGCGTCTCCAGCTGCCGGAGGACGACTTCTGGCTGTTCGACTCCCGGGTCATCGCCCGCCTGCACTTCGATGACGAGGATCAGCTCACCGGAGTCGAGCTGATCACCGACCCCGTGGAGGTCTCGCGTGCCTGCCAGGTACGGGACGCCGCCTGGCACCACGCCGTCCCCTACCAGCGGTTCGCGGAACAGATGCCGTCCGGCGTGTGACTTCCGACTTCCAGCGAGCACGGGTGGCCCTCGGTGCGCGGCTCCGTGAGCTGCGCACCGATCGGCGTCTCACCGGGCGGCAGCTTGCGGCACGACTGGGCTGGACGCAGTCCAAGGTCAGCAAGCTGGAGACCGGTCGGCAGACCGCGACCGCGGACGATCTGCTGGCATGGGCCGGCGGCACGGGCCATCCGCAGGCGGCAGAGGAGCTGATCACCAGGCTGAGAAGTCTGGAGTCACGTTCCCGTGCGTGGCGCAGACAACTGGCCGCAGGACACAGACCGGTCCAGGACACGCTCACCGTGCAGTACGAGCGCTCCAGGAGGATCCGGGGCTGGGAAAGCTCCATGGTTGCCGGGATGCTCCAGACCGCCGAGTACGCCCGCCACGTTTTCACCCGCTACACGGACCTGCACCAATCGGTGCGGGACACCGAGGAAGCCGTGCGGGCGCGCGTGAGGCGGCAGGAACTGCTGTACGAGCCGGGCAGGACGTTCCACATCGTGATGTGGGAGGCAGCGCTCCGGGCTCTGGTGTGCCCACCCGCGGTGCTCGCCGCGCAACTCGACCGCCTGGCGGGTGTACTGGGGCTGGACACCGTCTCCCTGGGCATCGTCCCGTTCGGTGCCCCGCTCGGCATTCCACCGGCCAACGGGTTCTGGTTGTACGACGATCGATTGGTGATCGCGGAGGACTGGCACGCCGAACTCTGGCTGGACGACGCGGACAGCGTCGGCGTCTACCGGAAGGTGTGGCAGACGCTCTCCGACTCCGCCGTCTACGGTGCCGATGCCCACCGCGTGATCGCTCGTGCCAGGCGGGCGCTCGACACCGTCTGAGAATCCCTCGGAAGATCACCGGCAGGCTCGCGAAATCCGGCGAATCAGCCCCGACACGGCCGGACAACCGGCCCTAGCGTCTCCTCATGGACAGTTCGCACCAACTGAGGAGAGCGTTCATGGGTGATCCCAAGCACGGCGGCGGGACCGGATCGGGTCAGGGCGGAAGTCAGCAGGACGACAGCAACTCCGGCGCCAAGCATGGAGGCGGCGGCTCCGGTGACGGCGATGTGAACCGTGACGACACCCGGCCCACCAAGCGGTGAGCGAGCGACACGTGACGGGGGCCGGCCCGGAGGGGCTGGCCTCCCGGCTCATGGACATGAAGGTCCTCGCGGACATGAAGGTCCTCGCGTCCGACTGGCTCCCGGCATACCGGGCCGTACCCAGAGAAGCGTTCGTTCCGGACCTGATCTGGCCAGGTGTGACCGACGGTACCGGAGGCGCTGACGCCATCGACCGCCGCACGGCCCCTGAAGCCTGGTTCCGGGCTGTCTACTCGGACGTGTCCCTCACCACTCAGTGGGACGACGGGGAGCACACCGGGAAACGCCGGGGAAAGAACCCGACCTGCTCCAACTCTCAGCCTTCCATGGTGTTCTCCATGCTGACGGCTCTGGACGTGCGGCCGGAGTCCGCCGTCCTGGAGGTGGGAACCGGTACCGGCTGGAACGCGGGCCTGCTGTCCGAGCGGGTCGGCTCCGACAACGTGGTGACCGTGGAGTGCGACCCGCGAAGCGCGCTCACCGCCCACGCTCGGCTGGATGCCGCCGGATACAGCCCGGTGGCCGTCGTCGGGGACGGCTCCCTGGGCTGGCCGGCACGTGCTCCGTATGACCGGGTGCTCATCACGGCCTCGCTCCGGGAGATCCCGGCGGAGATCATCGGACAGACCGAGCCCGGTGGGCTCATCGTTTGCCCGTACGCCACGGAGTACGGCGGGGAGGCCGTCGTCCGGCTCACTGTCCAGGAGGACGGCGGCGCCGGCGGTCCGTTCATCGGGCCGTCCGCGTTCATGCGCCTCCGCCGGCAACGTGCGTTCCGGACTGACACGCGGGAGTACCTGCGCAGGCCCTGGCCGGCCGGTGGACGCCGTACGGAGACGGCGCTCTCCCCGGAAGCCGTGAGCGACTGGCTCCCGATGTTCGCCATCGGACTCCAGACACGGGGGATGTTCCCCTGGGCTCAGCACTACGCGGACGGTTCCTACACGCTGTGGCTCCGCGACACGGCCGTGACGTCGTGGGCCACAGCCGACTACGAACCGGGGAGGGACACCTTCGAGGTCTACCAGGGCGGACCACGTGATCTGTGGAGCGAGCTCACCGCCGTGTACGTCTGGTGGGACGGCCGGGGGCGCCCGGGGTTCGAGCAGTTCGGACTGACTCTGGAACCGGACGGTACGCCGTGGGCGTGGCTCGACTCCCCGGAGCATCCGGTCCCCGCCGTCGGATAGCCCACGCGCTCTACCGCGACCGGCCCGCCGTCCTCTCACCCCACCACGGTGGGCGGGCCCGCCCCTCCGGGCGGCCGGCAGAGGGAAGCGGGGGAACTGGACGGGGCCGGGGTAAAAGGGGACGGCTACTGTCGGGGGATGCCGCACCAGCCCGCCTCCGCACCTTCCGCCCCGCCCGCTCCCGAGCTGTTCACCTGGGAGTTCGCCACCGATCCCTATCCCGCTTACGCCTGGCTGCGCGAGCACTCGCCCGTGCACAGGACCACGCTGCCCAGTGGGGTCGAGGCATGGCTCGTGACGCGGTACGCGGATGCCCGGCAGGCCCTCGCCGACGCGCGGCTGTCCAAGAACCCCACGCATCACGCCGAGCCGGCCCACGCCAAGGGGAAGACGGGCATTCCCGGCGAGCGCAAGGCGGAGCTGATGACACATCTGCTCAATATCGATCCGCCCGATCACACCCGGCTGCGGCGGCTGGTGTCGAAGGCGTTCACGCCCCGCCGCGTGGCCGAATTCGCGCCGCGCGTGCAGGAGTTGACCGACCGGCTCATCGACGACTTCGCCGCGAAGGGCGAGGCGGACCTGATCCATGACTTCGCGTTCCCGCTCCCCATCTACGCGATCTGCGATCTGCTCGGGGTGCCGCGCGAGGACCAGGACGACTTCCGCGACTGGGCGGGCATGATGCTGCGGCATTCAAAACCAGGCCACACGGGCGGGCCACGGGGCGGAGTCGGGCGCTCCGTCAAGAAGATGCGGGGCTATCTCGCCGACCTCATCCACCGCAAGAGGGCGGACCGCGGTGATGATCTGATCTCCGGACTCATCCGGGCCGGCGACCACGGGGAACATCTCACCGAGAACGAGGCCGCGGCGATGGCCTTCATCATCCTCTTCGCCGGTTTCGAGACGACCGTGAACCTCATCGGCAACGGCATGTTCGCGCTGCTGCGTCACCCCGAGCAGCGCGCGCTGCTCCAGCGCTCGCTCGGAGCGGGGGAGACCGGCCTGCTCGCGACGGGGGTCGAGGAACTGCTCCGCTACGACGGCCCCGTGGAGCTGGCGACCTGGCGCTTCGCGACCGAGCCGCTGACGCTCGGCGGACAGCGGATCGCGGCGGGCGATCCGGTGCTCGTCGTCCTCGCCGCCGCCGACCGCGACCCCGAGCGCTTCACGGATCCGGACACCCTCGACCTCTCCCGGCGTGACAATCAGCACCTGGGCTACGGACACGGCATCCACTACTGCCTCGGCGCGCCGCTCGCCCGAGTGGAGGGGCAGACCGCGCTCGCCACCCTGCTGACCCGGCTGCCCGATGTGCGGCTTGCGGGAGATCCTGCCGATTTGCGGTGGCGCGGAGGGCTCATCATGCGTGGATTGCGCACGCTTCCGGTGCAGTTCACGCCATTGTCCGGCTGAAAGTTTACTGACGACCCGTCAAGACTGTGACTTTCACGTGATCTCCGCTGCATCGACTTGTGACAGCAGTTCGAGTACCGCTACGTTCTCGAAAACTCAGCCGCCACACGCAGTAGTCGAAACATCAGTCACACGGAAGGCAATCGCATGCGCTCCGGGAACGGCCGACACCGTCGACCTCGCCAGGCCCCCGCTCTGATCGTCGCGGCAGGGGTGACCGGCTCCGCGATCGCCATTCCGCTGCTCGGTGCCACCAGCGCCGGCGCGGCGGACGCCTCCACCTGGGACCGCGTCGCCGAGTGCGAGAGCGGCGGCATGTGGAGCGCCGACCTCCGCAACGGCTACTACGGCGGACTCCAGATCTCCCAGGAGACCTGGGACGACTTCGGCGGCGCGGAGTACGCGGCCAGTGCCGACCTCGCCAGCAGATCGCAGCAGATCGCGATAGCCGAGAAGATCCTCGACGCGCAGGGCCCGAAGGCATGGGCCAGCTGCGCCGCGATCTCCGGGCTGACGGCGGGCAGCGCCGCGCCGGGCGTGGACCCCGGTGCGGCGCCCGAGGCGGAACGGGAGACGGCGCCCGCGTCGTCCGGGACCCCCAAGCCCTCCGGCACGTCAGGGAAGACCGGGACGTCAGGGAAGACCGGGACGTCCGAGCCGTCCGAGCCGTCCGGATCCTCCGACGCGTCGGACAAGGCCGGGGGCTCCCCGTCGGATGCCTCCCCGGGCACGTCCTCGTCCACCCCGGACGCGACCGCCCCTGACGGCACGACGCCCGCCCCCTCCGAGTCCTCCGGCGCCTCAGGCGCCGCCCGTGACGCGGAGGCAGGGGGCAGCGCCAACGGCAAGCACCGTGGCGACGCCTCTCCGGAGGACTCCGTACCGGGCAATTCGGGTGAAGAGCGCGAATCCGGCCGTCATGCCTCGCGAGGTGACGGATCGGCACGTCACGCGGGCGGCGCGGCGGACGGAACGGACGGCGCGGACGCGGTGGATGGTCAGTACACCGTCCGCGCCGGCGACTGCCTCTGGCTCATCGCCGACGAGCGCGAGGTGCCCGGCGGATGGTCCGCGCTCTACGAGGCGAACAAGGACACCGTCGGCGCCGACCCCGACTTGATCCTTCCTGGCCAGACCCTTGATCTGGGCGTGAAGTAGAGGCAGTTAGAGACTCTATGTCCGCTTCTGTGAAAGTGAGACAAGGGTCTCTTCGCCGCAACTGGGGCCAATTGCTCAACGGGTCGCGCCGTTTCGTCTCCCACCTGCGCAAATGAGGTCGCCCCAGGGGGAGGTAAGGGCGATTTTTCCTTGATGTGCTTCTTTGAACAACGGGCAGACCTGTGATTACGGTCTGAACCGCTCGCACCGCGGGCCCCGTCGACCGTCACGCCGAATCCTGCCGTCGGTCGGGGGGAGTAACCGACGCGTCATGCGCCGTAGGCAGGAGCGGGGGACCCAAAGGTTCGCGCCGGGCTCCGGCCGTCGAGAGACGGCCGAGGACCGGCTTGGGGTGAAGCCTTGTGCGCCAGAGCACAAGGCCGGGCAACTCACTTGGCCCGAACCCGACAGCTGACCTCGTAGGCGTCGGTGAGGAGATGTTCCATGCTGCTGCGTTCCAGCAAGGCCAAGCACCGCCGCCCGTCGAAGGCCGCCCGCTACGCCACGCTCGCCGGCGTCACCGGTGCCGCCGTCGCCGCCCCGCTGCTCGGCGCGACCTCGGCCACCGCCGCGACCGCCTCCGAGTGGGACAAGGTCGCGCAGTGCGAGTCCGGGGGCAACTGGTCCATCAACACCGAGAACGGCTTCTACGGCGGCCTCCAGTTCACGCCGTCCACCTGGGCGGCCTACGGCGGTACCGCGTACGCCGCCCGCGCCGACCTGGCCAGCAAGTCCCAGCAGATAGCCGTCGCCGAGAAGGTCCTCGCCGGCCAGGGCAAGGGCGCGTGGCCGAACTGCGGCGTGGGCCTGTCCAGCGCCGCGTACGACGGTGGCTCGGCCGACCGGAGCACCCAGCAGCAGTCGCAGCCCAAGCAGCGGTCGCAGCAGCAGACCCAGCCGAAGCAGCAGTCGCAGCCGCAGCAGCGGGAGAGCGCGGAGACCACGCGCGGTGCCGCCCAGCCCGCCTCGCGCGGCGAGAGCCGTCCCACCACGATCAAGAAGGGCGACGGCGAGTACAAGGTCGAGTCCGGCGACACCCTCTCCAAGATCGCCAAGGCGGAGAAGGTCAAGGGTGGCTGGAAGAAGCTGTTCGACCTGAACAAGGACATCGTCAGCGACGCCGACGTGATCTACCCGGGCCAGCAGCTCCACCTGAGCTGACCCCACCGGGGCCTCCCACCGGGGCCTCCCCCCCCGGGGGCCCACTCGGGGATCCCGGGGTCGGCCCCCGGGATGGTCCCGGGGTCGGCCCCCGGGACCCACCAGGGAACCCGGGGATGTCCCGAGGCCGGCCCCGGGAACCAGGGAACCCGCGCCCCCGCGAAGGGCCCCTGGCCCCACCCGAGACCACCCCGGCCGGGCGCGTAATCCCCCGTACGCGCCGGGCCGGGGTTTCGGCTGTGGCCCGCCCGCGGGCGGGCCACGGCTCCCGCCGGCTCCCGCGGTGCGGGAATCGGGCCTCATTTCGTCTTAGGTTCGTCTTAGGTGGCGGGCACCGGCCGACCGATGACCCCGCGCCGGATAGTCTCGTGTCGCAAGGCCAATGAGACCCTGCACTCCAAGCGTCACATCCCAGAAGGAGATGCTCGTGCCGTCCATCGACGTCGTCGTAGCCCGGGAAATCCTCGACTCCCGAGGCAACCCCACGGTCGAGGTCGAGGTCGGCCTCGACGACGGCAGCACGGGTCGTGCTGCTGTCCCCTCCGGTGCCTCCACCGGTGCGTTCGAGGCCCTTGAGCTCCGCGACGGTGACCAGAACCGCTACCAGGGCAAGGGTGTCGAGAAGGCCGTCCTCGCCGTCATCGAGCAGATCGGCCCGGAGCTGGTCGGGTACGACGCCACCGAGCAGCGCCTGATCGACCAGGCGATGTTCGACCTGGACGCCACCCCGGACAAGTCGTCGCTCGGCGCCAACGCCATCCTCGGCGTCTCCCTCGCCGTCGCGCACGCCGCCTCCGAGGCCTCGGACCTCCCGCTCTTCCGCTACCTCGGCGGCCCGAACGCGCACCTGCTGCCCGTTCCGATGATGAACATCCTGAACGGCGGCTCGCACGCCGACTCCAATGTCGACATCCAGGAATTCATGATCGCCCCGATCGGCGCGGAGTCCTTCTCCGAGGCCCTGCGCTGGGGTGCCGAGGTCTACCACACGCTCAAGAAGGTCCTGAAGCAGAAGGGCCTCTCCACCGGCCTCGGCGACGAGGGCGGCTTCGCGCCGAACCTGGAGTCGAACCGCGCCGCGCTCGACCTCATCCTCGAAGCGATCAAGGAGGCCGGTTACGTCCCCGGCCGCGACATCGCGCTCGCGCTCGACGTCGCCGCGTCCGAGTTCTACAAGGACGGCTCGTACGAGTTCGAGGGCAAGTCCCGCTCGGCCGCCGAGCTGACCGAGTACTACGAGGAGCTCGTCGCCGCGTACCCGCTCGTCTCCATCGAGGACCCGCTCTTCGAGGACGACTGGGCCGGCTGGAAGGTCCTCACGGACAAGCTCGGCTCCAAGGTCCAGATCGTCGGCGACGACCTGTTCGTCACCAACCCGGAGCGCCTCGCCCGCGGCATCGAGGAGGGCTCGGCCAACGCCCTGCTCGTCAAGGTCAACCAGATCGGTTCGCTGACCGAGACCCTGGACGCCGTCGAGCTGGCCCAGCGCAACGGCTTCAAGTGCATGATGTCCCACCGCTCCGGTGAGACCGAGGACGTCACCATCGCCGACCTCGCCGTCGCCACCAACTGCGGCCAGATCAAGACCGGCGCCCCGGCCCGCTCCGAGCGCGTCGCCAAGTACAACCAGCTGCTGCGCATCGAGGAGATCCTCGACGACGCGGCGGTGTACGCGGGCCGCAGCGCGTTCCCGCGGTTCCGTTCCGCCTGATCCTGTTCCTCTGGATATGAGGGCGAGGGGCGGCTCCGCCCGTCGTCCGTACGTCCCCGGTCGCGGTCCCGTACCGTGTCCGGGGACGTACGTACAACAGGGGACGTAACAGGGGAGGCGAGCCATGGCCGGGAACCGGGACCGGTTCTCCACCGCGACCAGGCTGCGACTGCTCGGCGAGCAGACGGCCGCCCGGGTCTACCGCTCGCAGAACCGCAGGCAGGACCGCCGCTCCCGGCTCACCGGCCGGGCCGCCTTCCTCGCCCTGGTCGTGTGCACACTGGTGGTGGCGCTCGCGTATCCGATGCGGCAGTACGTGTCGCAGCGGAACGAGATCGCCGACCAGGAGCGGCTGGCCCGCGAGGCGAAGCAGCGGGTCGAGGAGCTGCGCGACGAGAAGGCGCGGCTCCAGGACGACGCGTATATCCAGCGGCTGGCCCGGGAGCATCTGCATTACGTGATGCCGGGGGAGACCGGCTACACCGTGATCGACCCGGACGTTCGCGAGCAGCGCCGCGAGGAGCGGGGGGCGACGGACCGCCCCTGGTACTCGAACGTGCTGGACGGCGTGGACAACGCGGACCGCCAGGACAGATAGTCCGGACAACGCAGATAGTCCGGACAACGCAGATAGTCCGGACAATGCAGATGGTCCGGACCCATACGGCCGGACACAAGAGACTCAGCCCAGAACCGCGGAACACCCGAGAACCGCAGAACATACCTAGGCAGGCATGGACACGCCCCCTCCGCAGACCGAACGCACGGAACCCACCGACGCGGACGTCGCGGCATTCAAAGAACAGCTCGGCCGCCCGCCGCGCGGCCTGCGCGCCATCGCGCACCGCTGCCCCTGCGGTCAGCCGGACGTGGTCGAGACCGCCCCGCGGCTCCCCGACGGCACGCCCTTCCCGACGACGTACTACCTCACCTGCCCGCGCGCGGCCTCGGCCATCGGCACGCTGGAGGCGAACGGCGTCATGAAGGAGATGACCGAGCGCCTCGCGACCGACCCCGAGCTGGCCGCCGCGTACCGCGCGGCCCATGAGGACTACCTCGCGCGCCGCGACGCCATCGAGGTCCTGGAGGGCTTCCCGAGCGCAGGCGGCATGCCGGACCGGGTGAAGTGCCTGCATGTCCTGGTCGGCCACTCACTGGCGGCCGGGCCCGGGGTGAACCCGCTGGGAGACGAGGCGATCGCGATGCTGCCGGAGTGGTGGGCGAAGGGCCCGTGTGTGACGCCGTGCGTGTCCGGTCCTTCCGACGGTCCTTCCGGTGGTCCGTCCGGTGGTCCGTCCGACGACGAGGGGGATACGGAATGACCAGGGTCGCCGCCATCGACTGCGGTACGAACTCGATCCGCCTGCTCGTCGCCGACGCCCACCCCGAGACGGGTGAACTGGTCGACCTCGACCGCCGGATGAAGATCGTCCGCCTGGGCCAGGGCGTGGACAGGACGGGCCGGCTCGCCCCCGAGGCGCTGGAACGTACCTTCGCCGCCTGCCGCGAGTACGCCGCAGCCATCAAGGAACACGGCGCCGAGCGCGTCCGCTTCGTCGCCACCTCCGCCTCGCGCGACGCGGAGAACCGCGACGAGTTCGTCGGCGGGATCCTGGACATCCTGGGCGTGGAGCCCGAGGTGATCACCGGCGACCAGGAGGCGGCGTACTCCTTCACCGGCGCGACGAAGGAACTGGGCCCGTCCGACGGGGACAGCTACCTGGTCGTGGACATCGGCGGGGGCTCGACCGAGTTCGTCGTCGGCGACGACCAGGTGCGCGCCGCGCGCTCCGTGGACATCGGCTGCGTACGGCTGACCGAGCGCCACCTCGTACGGGACGGCGCCGTCAGCGATCCGCCCACGGAGCCGGAGATCGCCGCGATCCGCGCCGACATCGAGGCCGCACTCGACCAGGCCGAACAGACGGTCCCGCTGCGCGAGGCCCGCACCCTGGTCGGACTGGCCGGTTCCGTGACCACGGTCGCCGCGATCGCGCTCGGCCTGACCGAGTACGACTCCGCCGCGATCCACCACTCCGTGATCCGGTACGACCAGGTCCAGGAGATCACCACCCGTCTGCTCCACGCCACGCACGCGCAGCGCGCCGCGATCCCCGTGATGCACCCGGGCCGGGTGGACGTCATCGGCGCGGGCGCCCTCGTACTCCTCGCGATCATGGAACGGACCGGAGCCCAGGAGGTCGTGGTCAGCGAACACGACATCCTGGACGGGATCGCCTGGGCGGCGGCGACCGCCGGATGAAGGCGATGCACGAGTTCCTCGACACAACGGACCTGCCGTGGCGGGCCGTTGACGGCCACCCGGGCGTGACGGAACGGGTGCTCAGCGCGGCGCCGGGCGACGAGGGAGAGCTGACTCGTCTCGCGCGCTGGGCACCGGGGCTGGACACCTCCGAGGCGGGGGTCATCCGGCACGAGTACTACGAAGAGGTCTACCTCCTCGAAGGCGAACTGCACGACCTGACGCTGGGCGCGACGTTCGGGGCGGGTTACTACGCGTCGCGACCGCCGGGGATGCCGCACGGTCCGTACCGGACGGAGACGGGCTGCACAATGCTGGAGATCCGCTACTGGCCGACATCGTCGTAGGCGATCTCGTACGACCAGAGCGTGGAGGTCAGCAGTACACGCCGCGCCCTCGGGGTGCTCACCGCGGTCGGTGAAAAGGTCCGTAAGCAACTCGGCCATCGTTACGGTCGGACTGCCACCGGCCAGGACTGCCTCGGCCTCACGTGCCAGCAGTCGATCGGCCGCCTCGTCCAGTGCCGCGAAGTCCGCGATCGGCACGAGGTCAGCCATTGGCGGCGTGGGTGGTGGCGAAGGCCACGAAGTCGGTCCAGGCGTGGGGGGTGACGGTGAGGTGGGGGAGGTGGGGGGCTTTGCTGTCGCGGATGGGGACGAGGTTGTGGGCGCGGGCGTGGGAGGGGGACCACTCGACGCAGTTGCCGCCTTCGTACGTGCTGTAGCTCGACTTCACCCATGCGCTTGGAGCGGGGTTGGGGTTCACAGTCTCTCCATCTGCTTTCTGATGAACGCAGCGCTCTCCCGTGATGAAAGCGCCTAGCTGGTCAAGTCATCGTAGGCCGCGCATTCCTGTCCGAACAGGTGAAATCCGCGAGCGGTACGGGGTCAGCTTTTGGCGGCGTGGGTGGTGGCGAAGGCCACGAAGCTGGTCCAGGCGTGGGGGGTGACGGTGAGGTGGGGGAGGTGGGGGGCTTTGCTGTCGCGGATGGGGACGAGGTTGTGGGCGCGGGCGTACAAAGGCGACCACTCCAGGCAGTTGCTGCCGTCAGCAGGACCGCTATAGGTGGACTTGACCCACGTGGTGGGGACGGGATTGGGGCTCACAGTGTCTCCATCTGCTCTCTAACGAGGGCAGCGCTGTCCCGGGCCGAAAGCGCCTCACTCGTCAAACCATCGTAGGCACGCACCGCTGTTCGAACGTGTTCGGACTCTTCGATGATGCCCGTCGTACGGTAGGTCTCAACGCACACCACCGTCATATGGTTTGACGTCGTGAGGAACGTGACCGGCCATTCCATGAGGGAATGCGGTTCCGCATCGAGCGGCAGTACCTGTAGGCGTGTGGTGGGTCGTTCGGCGAGACCCAGCAGCACGGCAAGTTGCTCGCGCATCACATCGCGGCTTGCGAAGCGGCGCCGGATCACGGATTCGCACAGCACAACGCGGACGTTCGGGGGAGCATCACCCCGGAGTAGTTCCTGCCGAGCGAGTCGCGCCCGCACTGACGCGGAGATCTCATCGTCAGATGCCCGCGGATTGTCGGCCCGGAAAAGCGTACGAGCGTACTCGGCAGTCTGAAAGAGACCAGGAATGACGGCGGGAGCCCACTCCCAAATCGCGATGGCCTCCCGTTCCAGGCTCATGCGCCGCCGGTACAGGGCTGGGAAGGATCGCGAGACCACCTCCTCGTAGAGCCGCTTGAACTGCCCGTCGGTCTCAAAGATCTGATCGAACACGGCGGGCAAGTTGCTGGCGATCGGCGGGACTCCGCGCTCGATGCGGCTGATGGTGGACTTCGACGTACGCGCCTTCTTCGCCAGGGCCGACTGCGACAGCCTGCCGGCCGCCCGCAGTTCGCGGGCGTTGCGCAACGCCTCGCCGAATGCCTCCCGGGGACTCCTCACCGGTTCGTCAACATCGCGTCGCTCCGTCATGCGAAACCTCCTTGACCACTGACCTGAGACTCGACGTCACTCGTCGTATCCGTGCAGGTCAGGCGTGTGGAGGCGCGCCAGTGAGACCAATGCGCAGGTCGGACGGTGAACCGCTTCCCAACGTAGCGCGACCCATCGCACTCTGAACACGGTTCGTAACTAATCGTAAGAAGGGTGAAGCCTGGTGGATCCGACCGAAGGCGTGACCGAGGACTTCTGGCGGCTCGTGCCGGAGTGGGTACCGCGCGACGGATACGCGACAGCAACCCCCGCGCTGATGCGCGAAGTTGAGGCCGGACTGATGCGGCGGTTGTCCGATGGCGACTAGCGAGGCACGACGGCTGCTGTCCCTGCTGATCGCCACGTTCGGCGCGGACGGCGCGCTCCTTGTGTGGAAGGACCCGCTCGGCGGGGACGGTACGGGGGAGACTCCGCCCGGCGACGGGCCTCCCGGTGGGTCGCCGGAAGAACTCAGGGCGCGGGTGGCGGAACGCAACAAGTGGAGCAGCAGGGGTGGAGTGTGAAGCGCGCGCGGCGCTGGTTCGCGGGCGCGCTCTCCGTCTCGGTGCGGCTCGTCAGTCCACGCCGAAGGCGTGCTCACCGGGAGTACAAGCGCTGGGAAGCGCTGTTCGCCTACCAGGCGCCGGACGAAGCGGCTCTGTACGAGCGGATCTTCGGCTGTCCGCCGCCGGGCACGAGGGACCGTGAATGACGCGTCTCGCCGCCATCGCGGTGACGGTCGGCGCGAGCCTGTGGGTGATTGTCGTGGCCCTCATACTGGGCCGGCTGTGACGGTGGGTGGCTTGTCTGCGCGGGAGTGGTGTGGGGTGGCGCGGCACCGGCTCAGCGGGCTGATGTGAGTGGGTAGTTGAGACTCATGCCCCGCTGGTGGCGGTGCGTTGTTGGGTGCGGGTTCGTGCCGAGGGGTAGCCGGGGTGGGCCGGGGGGTGTGGATGCGGGTGGGGGCCGCCCCTGGGTTTGAGTTTCGCGGTTGCGGGTCGGGTGTCAAGGGCGCTCCTGCGTCGCGTCGGCTGCGCCGATTGCGCTGCGCTTCACCCTGGACGCCCGCCCCTCCACCGCAAGTGCGGCTTTGAGGGGGGCGGCCCGGGGGAGGGGTCCCCGGGGAAGCACCCATGTTCCGGGGGCTGTCTCCCGGCCTCGGGTGAGTGGACCCTGCGGGGCGCGCGGGAGTGGAGTGGGGCGGCCCGGCCCCGGCAAAGCGACTGGCCGCATGTGGGAGGCCGGGACTCATGCCCCGCTGGTGAGGGTGTGTGGGTGGTGGGGTGGGTGTGACTGGTGAGGCGCTGATTGGGCCGGTCAGAGGCGGTGATGTGTCGTGGGGACGACTTAACCGCGCTCAGGACGCATCACCGGCGGGGGAGCCCCAGAACAGCCCGCCAAACTGGGACATACAGGTCGGGTGCAGGCCCGTCCGCGCCAGTCGGCTGGTGCAGGCGACAACGGACCCGCACAGCGGGGCATGAGTCCCGGCCTCCCACCCGCATCGGCCCGCCGAGCCGGTGCCGGGCCGCCCCACTCCACTGCCGCGCGGACCACCCGCCGACCTGCGGTCGGCAACCGGTCCCCGGAACATGGGTGCTTCCCCGGGGACCCCTCCCCCGGGCCGCCCCCCTCAAAGCCGCACTTGCGGTGGAGGGGCGGGTGTCAAGGGTGGAGCGAAGCGGAATCGGCGCAGCCGACGCGACGCAGGAGCGCCCTTGATACCCGGCCCGGAGCCGCGAAACTCAAACCCAGGGGCGGCCCCCACCCGCATCCACACCTCCCGGCCCACCCCGGCTACCCCTCGGTACGAACCCGCACCCAGCATCCATGGCATTCGCGCGTCCCATGCGCATCCCATGCAACAAAGCCCGAGTCGCGGGCCCCGTCAGCCGTGCCCAGACTGGGAGTAACGGGTGATCCGGGAAGGAGCGCGCCATGTCCAAGCCGGCACCGCCCATGAGCATCGAAGAACTTCGTGCGCGACCGACCGAGCCCGCGAGCCGTGACAAGCCGCCCGGTCTGTCAGCTGGGTGCCAGAGCTCGTTCTACGTCCGCACCGAGGTCGACAAGCCGGAGGTCGAGGTGTCCATCACCTCGCTGGACGAGCACTTGGGGCCGGGCGAGGTGCATCGGGTGGACGTCCGGGTGGCCAATGGGAGGCGGCAGTCGTTCGCACCTGTGGTCAACCGGCTGCACGTCGTCGACCGTGACGTCCCCGATCACGCCGCCGACGGCTACCGGCCCGCCCACCTCGATCTGGTCCGGCTGCCGGAGGGCCGGGAGCCCGTCCGGTACCGGCCGACGCGCCTGAGCCCGATCAAGGGCCGGCCGGTCCGGCCGCTGAACGTGTACCAGCCCGACCGGCGGGTCGAGATGGACAGCCTTGCCTACCCCTTCAGCACGGTCGGCCGGGTCACGGTCCCGGTGGCCCCCGGTTCGGCCGAGGTGAAGATCGGGACAGGCACGCTGATCGGTCCCCGCCATGTGCTGACGGCAAGTCACGTCATGAACTGGCACTGGCCGGGCCCCAGCCTCGCCCCGGTCGCGTTCACCCCGTCGTTCAACCGAGGAGCGGCACCCTTCGGCGTCGCCAACGCCACCCGCACCTACTGGTTCAGGGAGGTGGACAACCCGGACGACGAGATCAGCGTCTCGCTGGACTACATCGTCTTCGTGCTCGATCGGCCGCTCGGCAGCCAGCTGGGCTTCATGGGAACGCGGGAGTACAGCAACGACTGGGACGACAAGCCGTTCTGGTTCAACGTGTCGTACCCGCACGACCGCGGGAACGACGAAGTGCCGTTCTTCCAGGACCAGGTGTCGTTCGAGGACGCCGACAACCCCGGAATCGTCGGCCAGGAAGGCGACGGCCTCTACATGGACACGGAGACGGCGAGCGTCGACCACGGTGCCTCGGGCAGTGCGTTCTTCGCGTTCTGGGCAAACGAGGACTTCCCCCGCGTCGTATCGGTGACCAGTGCCGAAGGCACGCTCAACTTCGACGACGACAACTGGGCGGCCGGCGGCCCGCCCCTGAACCGCCTGGTCAACAAGGCCCGTGCCGATTTCCCCTAGGTATCGGACAAGGCATCTGACAGGGTCGGCCACCCCATCACCCCGAGGGCTCTCGGAGGGCGCTGCGAATCCTCCGTGAGCCCTCCGCGAGGCCGCCGCGAGAAAGTTCGTGAACTTCTTCACAAGGAAATCGGCCCTGTGGGGTGGCGGGGCTGATGCAGAGGGCGGTCTGTTAGGCCCAAGGGGGCCCTGCGCCCTTATACCGGGCGGTTCCGGGCGCGTTACGCGCGTATGAACAGGGTGCGGCGGTACACCCCCGCCTGAGTGCGGAGGGCCAGCTCACGAGGGGTGGGCAACGACCAAACCCGCTATGTGGTTCCCCCAATGGACCATGACCTCGGTCACGCGAGCCGCGCAGTGTAGCACTAGGGGCCCCCTACCTTGTGAAGGGGCTCACGAGCCACCCCCCTGAGAGGGGTGGATACTCGATGGCATGAGCACCACGGAGCGTCCCAGGATCCTCGTTGTAGGCGGTGGGTACGTAGGCCTGTACGCAGCTCGTCGCATTCTGAAGAAGATGCGCTACGGGGAGGCGACCGTCACGGTTGTCGACCCTCGCTCGTACATGACGTACCAGCCCTTCCTCCCCGAAGCCGCCGCCGGCAGCATTTCGCCTCGGCATGTCGTCGTCCCGCTGCGACGCGTGCTGCCCAAGGCTGAGGTGCTCACCGGCCGGGTCACGACCATTGACCAGGACCGCAAGGTCGCCACGGTCGCGCCGCTCGTCGGCGAGGCCTATGAGCTGCCCTTCGACTACCTCGTCATCGCGCTCGGCGCCGTCTCCCGTACCTTCCCGATCCCCGGCCTCGCCGAGCAGGGCATCGGTATGAAGGGCATCGAGGAGGCCATCGGCCTGCGCAACCACGTACTGGAGCAGCTCGACAAGGCCGACTCGACGACCGACGAGGAGGTCCGCCGCAAGGCGCTGACCTTCGTCTTCGTGGGCGGCGGCTTCGCCGGCGCGGAGACCGTCGGTGAGGTCGAGGACCTGGCGCGCGACGCGGCCAAGTACTACACGAACGTGAAGCGCGAGGACATGCGCTTCCTCCTCGTCGACGTCGCCGACAAGATCCTTCCCGAGGTCGGCCCGAAGCTGGGCGCCTGGGGCAAGGAGCACCTGGAGAGCCGCGGTGTCGAGGTCTACCTGAAGACCGGCATGGACTCCTGTGTGGACGGCCGTGTCGTGCTCAACAACGGCCTTGAGGTCGACTCCAACACCATCGTGTGGACGGCCGGCGTCAAGCCGAACCCGGCCCTCGCCCGATTCGGTCTGCCGCTCGGCCCCCGCGGCCATGTGGACACCAGCGAGAAGCTCCAGGTCCAGGGCACCGACTACATCTGGGCCGCCGGCGACAACGCGCAGGTCCCGGATGTCGTGGGCCGCAAGGCCGGCAACCCGAACGCCTGGTGCCCGCCGAACGCGCAGCACGCGCTGCGGCAGGCGAAGGTCCTCGGCGACAACGTGATCTCCGGTATGCGGGGCTTCCCGCAGAAGGAGTACAGCCACGCCAACAAGGGTGCGGTCGCCGGTCTCGGTCTGCACAAGGGCGTCGCGATGATCGTCCTGGGCAAGATGAAGCTCAAGGTCAAGGGCCGGCTGGCCTGGTACATGCACCGTGGCTACCACGGCATGGCCATGCCGACCTGGAACCGGAAGATCCGGGTCTTCGCCGACTGGACGCTCGCGATGTTCCTCAAGCGCGAGGTCGTCTCGCTCGGCGCCATGGAGACGCCGCGCGAGGAGTTCTACGAGGCCGCCAAGCCGGCCCCGGCGGCAGCCGCCGCGCCGTCCGCTCCGGAGAAGGCGAAGGCGTCCTGACGCCGCCGCGCTGAACCCCGAAAGGGCCGTCCGCCATCCGTGGTGCGGGCGGCCCTTTCGCGTGCCCGCGCGCGCCCCCGCGAGCCGCCGGATGCGCGCCCCCCGCCCGCCGGTTACGCGCCCCGAGCCCACCAGCCATCTGCGCGGGTTCTCGCGAGCGCCGGGAGAAAAGCGGGCACATCCACCCTAAAGTGCGTGGTAGATGCAGGTATTTTGCCGTCCCATTGCGCGTCGTCGGGACTGCATCCGCACCCGACCGGTGTTTACGTGGTGTTGAGCATTTCCGGTATTCCTCATCACGGAGGTGTACGCCATGGCCGACGCCGCGCTGCGGCTGACCACTCTTGCCGAAGAGTTGCTGGGGGCCCCGCTCCCGGTCCGTATCCGTGCCTGGGACGGCAGCGAATCCGGTCCCCCGGACGCCCCGGCCCTGATCATCCGTAACCGTCGTGCCCTGCGTCGCCTCCTGTGGAAACCCGGCGAACTGGGCCTGGCGCGCGCCTGGGTGGCCGGTGAGATCGATGTGGAGGGCGATCTCTACGAGGCCCTCGGCCTCCTCGCCGGGCTCATCTGGGAGCGCGGCGCCGACGCCAAGGACGAGGTGCACCCCGTACTCGACCCCCGTATGCGGGCCTTCGCGCGCGGGTTCGTACAGATCGCGGGACCCTGGCCGCCGCCCGCCCCGCCCGCCGAGGAGATCCGGCGGCGGCACGGCGCGCTGCACACCAAGCGCCGCGACCGGGCGGCGATCAGCCACCACTACGACGTGGGCAACGACTTCTACGAGCTGGTGCTCGGCCCCTCGATGGTCTACTCGTGCGCCTACTGGGGTAACGGCGAGGGCGACGGCAACGGCTACGACGACCGCTTCACCCTTGAGGACGCACAGCGCGACAAGCTCGATCTGATCTGCCGCAAGCTCGCCCTCAAGGAGGGCGACCGGCTGCTCGACGTCGGCTGCGGCTGGGGCTCGATGGCCATCCACGCCGCCCGCGAGTACGGCGCCCGCGTCACCGGCGTCACCCTTTCCCGGGAGCAGGCCGCCTACGCGCGCAAGCGGGTCGCGGAGGAGGGCCTCACCGACCGTATCGAGCTGCGGGTCCAGGACTACCGGGACGTCAGGGACGGCCCGTACGACGCGATCTCGTCCATCGGGATGGCCGAGCACGTGGGCTCGGTCAAGTACCGCGAGTACGCCGACGATCTGTACGCCCTGCTCACGCCGGGCGGCCGGCTGCTCAACCACCAGATCGCCCGCCGTCCCGAGAAGGACGAGAGCAAGTACCGCATCGACGAGTTCATCGACGCGTACGTCTTCCCCGACGGCGAGCTGGCGCCGGTCGGCAGGACGGTCGGCACGCTGGAGGAGGCGGGCTTCGAGGTCCGCGACGTCGAGTCGATCCGGGAGCACTACGCCCTGACCCTGCGCCGCTGGGTGGCCAATCTGGAGGACCACTGGGCGGAGGCCGTACGTGCCACCTCCGCCGGACGCGCCCGCGTCTGGCGCCTCTACATGGCGGCCTCCGCGGTCTCCTTCGAGCGGAACAAGATCGGCGTCAACCAGATCCTGGCCGTGAAGACCCCGGAGAGCGGTGCCTCCGGGATGCCGGCGCGAGCGCGGGTGTGGGGCGGCTGACGCGGCACACCATGCGGGTGACAAAGAGGTGATCAGGCCCGGACAGTGACGGCGAATTGGTACGTTCTGCCGTCCGGGCCTGGATGACGGAGCCGCCGGGCACACCCCTGCCCGGCGGCTCCGTTTTCCGCTTTCCGCGGGGTTTCACCAGGTCCGTGCTTCGTGAGTCATGTGCTCCCCGAGCCGAACCGAACAGGAGACCGGTGTGCACCGCCACCACCACCGTCACCACCATCGCCGTCGCCATGGACACCGCGGAACCCGGCTGTTGGGCCTGGCCGCCGCCCTGATGTGCGTCCTGGCCGTTCCCGGCGCCGCGTGGGCCGACGGGGACGACGGGTCCGAGTTCCGGGCCCCGTCCGAGGCCGAGCCCCCGTCCAGGGGCGAATCCCCGGCGCCGTCGGGGTTACCGGCCGGGGCCCCCGCCGCCCCGGTCACCACCGGCGCGATCTTCAACGACCCCGCGGGCACCACCGCCCAGCGGGACAGGATCAGGAACCATGTCGTCTCGCTCATCGACGGCTCCCCGGCGGGCAGCTCGATCGGCCTGTCCCTCTACACCTTCACCGACGACAGCGTCCGCAAGGCCCTGATCGCGGCCAAGGAACGCGGCGTCGCCGTCCGGGCGCTCCTCGACTACAAATCGCACGAGACGGTGACCGCGGGCGGCGAGTACGAGAACCTCGCGGCGGGCCTCGGCACCGACCGCGCCCGGCCGTCCTGGGTGATGTCCTGCCCGTCGAACCGCTCGTGCGTCGGCAACCGCACGATCGGCAGCCGCGCGATCAACCACAACAAGTTCTTCCTCTTCTCCCGTACGGGAGGCGCGGAGAACGTCGTCGTGCAGACCTCGGCCAATATGACCGGCACCCAGCGCACCGACCTGTTCAACAACGCCGTGACGATCGCCGACCCCGGTCTCTACGACAACTACGCGGCGTACTTCTCCGACCAGCTGAGGTACGGCGCCGCGGGCCCGGGGCTCGCGACGTACTACCGGACGCCGTCCAGCGCGACCGACCCCGCGTACAAGACGTACTTCTTCCCGCGCCGCGAGACCTCCGGCACGGACTACCGGAAGGACCCGGCCACCGACACGGTCAAGCTCCTCCTCGACAAGGTCGCGTGCTCGTCGACGCGCCACTCCGAGGTGCGGATGGCGGCGAACCTCTTCTACCGCGACCAGATCGCGAGCAAGCTCGTGGCCATGAAGAAGGCGGGCTGCCTGGTGTATCTCGCGGGCGACGGCAATCCGAACGGCGGGGGCACCGGCGTACCGTCGCTCGGCAGGACCGTCACCTCCCTCGTCTCCGGCAAGCTCACCCAGCGCGTGGAGTGCTGGGAGGACCCGCCCACGAGCGGGGCGCCGAAGATCGGGCTGCACTCCAAGTACGTGCTGGTGAAGGGGACATACGAGGGCGTCGCCAACAAGAAGATCGTCTGGACCGGAAGCCACAACTACTCGTGGCAGGCGCTGCGTTCCAATGACGAGACCCTGCTGAAGATCGACGACGCCGTGATCCACGACCAGTACAAGGCCAACCACGATCAGCTGATGCGCTACTGCGCCGGCACGTGAGTACGCGGGAGAGGGCGGGACCCCGCGCCGGGGTCCCGCCCTCTCCCGCTCTCTCCCGTCGTCTGCCCTCTGCCGTCCCTCTCCCGCTCTCTCCTCGACCGGGACCGCGTTACTCGGTCTTGATGGCCGTCAGCATGTTCAGCTTCGCGGCGCTGCGCGCCGGCCACAGCGCGGCGAGCACGCCCACCAGACCGGCGAGGACCAGGAAGATCCCGATCCGGTCCCACGGGATGACCAGCGCGTAGCCAGGGACTTGGTCCTTGATGGTCTGGCCGGCCGCCCAGGCCAGGAAGGACCCGAGCCCCACCCCGATCACCGCGCCGAAGAGCGAGATGACGATGGCCTCCAGCCGGATCATCCGCTTGACCTTGGCCCGGTCCAGGCCGATGGCCCGCAGCATGCCGATCTCCTGCTGACGCTCGAAGACGGACATCGCCAGCGTGTTGACGACCCCCAGGATCGCGATGACCAGGGCCATCGCCAGCAGGCCGTACATGATGTTCAGCGCGGTGTTGATGAAGCCGCCGAACTCGTTCCTGATGTCCTGCTGGTCCATCATCGTGATCGCCGGGTTCTTGCCCAGCGAGTCCACCAGCGCCTGCTCGTTCGCGGCGCTCGCGCCGCCGTCCATCTTCACCCACACCTCGGGGATGTACGGCTTGGCCTCGTGGGCGGACGCCAGCTCGGTCGACATCAGCACCGGCGAGAGGAACTCGTTCTTCTTGTAGGTGGCACCGATCTTCAGCTCGCCCGTCTTCTTGTCGCTGAAGGTGACCTGCACGGTGTCACCGACCTTCCAGCCGTTGGACTTCGCGGTGTCCTCGGCGACCGCGATCTCGCCCTGGGCGAGCGTGTCCAGAGAGCCGGAGACCGAGGCGATGTTGATGACTTTCTCGATGTCCCCGGGGGTGACCGCGGAGGCGGAGTGGTAGTCGCCCTTGATCTCCAGCGCGGCGAGCTGCTGCGGGGAGACCGCGCTCACGCCGGGCGCCTTCTCCAGCGCGGTCAGCACGCTCTCGTCCAGATCACCGGCGGCAGCCATCGTCACCATGTAGTCGGCCTTGATGTTGTCCGTGGTCATCCTGTCCACGGCCTGGCCGACGGTGACACCGATCACCGTCAGCCCGGTGACCAGCGTGAGCCCGATGGCCAGTGCGGAGGCGGTGGCGCCGGTACGCCGCGGATTGCGGACGGCGTTCAGCCCGGCCAGCTTGCCGGACACCCCGAAGACCCCGCGCAGCAGCGGCCGTACCAGCGCGATGACCGGACGCGACAGCAGCGGGATCAGCACGATCACGCCGATCATCGTCAGGAACGCGCCGCCGCCGATGAGGATCCGGCCGTCGGAACCGGCCGCGGCGCCCGCGACGATCATGGCGGAGCCGAGCAGGGCCAGCGCGCCGCCGATGGAGTTCCGTACGACGAGCGACTTGGTGGTGGCCACGCCGTGCACGCTGTTCATCGCGGCCACCGGCGGGATCTTCGCGGCCCTGCGGGCGGGCAGCCAGGCGGCGAGCAGCGTGATCAGCACCCCGACACCGAAGGCGGCGCCGACGGCGGTCGGCGAGACCACCAGCGCGCCCGCGGGTATCTTCGCGCCCGTCACACCCATCAGCGAGCGCAGCGCGATGGCGAGGCCGAGACCGAAGAGGAAACCGATCGTGGAGGCGATCACGCCGACCACCGCGGCCTCGGCCAGCACCGAGCGCTTGACCTGGCGGCGGGAGGCGCCGACCGCGCGCAGCAGCGCCAGTTCCCTGGTGCGCTGGGCGACCAGCATGGTGAACGTGTTGGAGATCAGGAAGATGCCGACGAAGAGCGCGACGGCGGCGGCGGCCAGCAGGATCTGGTTGAGGCCGGAGAGGCCCCTCTCGATCTGGTCGGCCTGCTCGGTGGCGAGCTGCCCACCGGTCTTCGCCTCGGCGTTCTTCGGCAGCAGGGGCTTGACCTGGTCCAGGATCCGGCTCTCGGAGGCCCCGGCGGCGGCGGTGATCGTGAGATCGCTGTAGAAGCCGGGCTCCAGATAGAGCTTCTGCGCGACGGCGGTGTCGAAGAGGACGAGACTGCCGCCCGCGTTGACCTGTCCGTCGTCGGTGGTGAAGACACCGGTGAGGGTGTACTCCTTCACCGGCCCGTTGGTGGCGACCCGTATCGGCTCGCCGACCGTGTACTTCCCCTTGGCCGCGGTCGTCTTGTCGAGTGCGATCTCACCGTCCTTGGTGGGACCCGCGCCGTCGGTGAAGGAGTAGGCGGCGTCCTTGCCGTTCCTGCCGGGCGCGAAGTTGGAGCCGGTGTTGCTCCAGCCGTCGCCGATCAGCTTGCCGTCGGGGTCGGCGACCCCGGCGAAGCCGTTGACCCGGCCGGTGACGGAGGCGACCCCGTCCAGGCCCTCGATCTTGCCGACGGTCTCCTGGGCGACCCCGGGGGCCGCCTTGGCGGCGTCGGTGTCGCCGGAGTCGCGGGTGTCGTACGCGGTGACGCCGACGGCGACGTCCTGGTAGCTCTTGGACGACTGCTTCTCGAAGGCGTTGCCGAGGGTGTCGGTGAAGACCAGGGTGCCGGAGACGAAGGCGACGCCGAGCATGACGGCGAGGACGGTCATCAGCAGCCTGGCCTTGTGCGCGAGCACGGTGCGCAAGGCGGTACGGAACATGGTGGAAGTCCTGGTGAGGGTGGGCGGAGAGGGCAGGCCGAACAGACGGGACGGCACGACGGACCGGACCGAGGGGGCGGAAGCGGGGCCGGCCGCCGGGGCGTCGGCCCGAGGGGGCCGCGTACAGGTCAACGAGCACGCGCGGACGGAGCGCCACGTACGGGTGAAACACCACGTACGGGTCAACGGTCATGTGCGGGTCGTGCCGGGCGTGCGGATCGTGCGGGTTGTACGGACCGACGGGTGACGGGCCGGGGGCCGGCGGTCGTGTACGGGCGGAACGGAGCCGACGGAGCGTCAGCTCGTACGGCCCTTGGCGTCGAAGGCCTTCATCCGGTCGAGCACGCCGTCGGCGCTCGGGTCCAGCATCTCGTCGACGATGCGGCCGTCGGCGAGGAAGATGACGCGGTCCGCGTAGGAGGCGGCCACCGGATCGTGCGTCACCATGACGACGGTCTGGCCCAGTTCGCGTACGGAGTTGCGCAGGAAGCCCAGCACCTCGGCGCCGGAGCGCGAGTCCAGGTTCCCGGTCGGCTCGTCGCCGAAGATGATCTCGGGCTGGGAGGCCAGCGCGCGGGCCACGGCCACGCGCTGCTGCTGGCCGCCGGAGAGCTGGGTGGGCCGGTGGCCGAGCCGGTCGGCGAGCCCGATCATCGAGATCACCTGGTCCAGCCACTGCTTGTCGGGCTTGCGGCCCGCGATGTCCATCGGGAGGGTGATGTTCTCCAGGGCGGTCAGGGTCGGCAGCAGGTTGAACGCCTGGAAGATGAAGCCGATCTTGTCCCGGCGCAACTGCGTGAGCTGCTTGTCCTTGAGGGTCGACAGCTCGGTCTCGCCGAGCCGTACGGAGCCGCTGCTGAAGCTGTCGAGGCCGGCCACGCAGTGCATCAGCGTGGACTTGCCGGAGCCGGACGGGCCCATGATCGCGGTGAACTCTCCCTGCCGGAAGTCCACGGAGACCCGGTCGAGTGCCACCACCTGGGTCTCGCCCAGGCCGTAGACCTTCGACAGATCGGAGGCGCGGGCGGCCACGGCGGTCGCGCGGTGGGCGAACTGGGTGGTGGTCACGGGAGGACACTCCTGTCGGTGGTGCGCTGTGAGGACTCCTCCATCCTCACGGCGGGGGGAGCACGAGTCGTCCGTCCCGGTAACCGTTCCCGGGGCCCTCTTGGGTCTGACCGCCGTGCCGCGCCCTCCTCCTCGGGGATGACACGCCCCCTCAGGGGGTCCTCCGGAGGTCGTCTCCGAGCCGCGCGTACGAGCCGACGATGCCAAATGCGTGACCGGGCGGCGACTTTTCGTCATTCCTGCACGCCGGGGTCGGAGATGACCACCCCGGGCCCGGCATGTGTCGATGGCTCCGTTTGTGTCCTGACGCACCCTCAGAAGTCAATAAAATAAGACAACATCGGGTAGGCGCTCGGCTGTTCGAGTGGCCTGCCCCGATAGGCTCCTGTGCCAACGCGCCGTTGCGCGCTTGCCCGGATGGTGGAATGCAGACACGGCGAGCTTAAACCTCGCTGCCCCTCGGGGGCGTGCCGGTTCAAGTCCGGCTCCGGGCACATCACCGGTGATGGACGGGACGGCCGGCGCCGGTGGGCGCGCCGGTCTGGCCCGGGAGGCTCCGGCGCGACGCTCCGGTACGGCCCTCCGATGTGACGAGACCCACCCGCCGGGCGTCACGATCCAGGAAAGATCCTCCCCGAGCACTAGGGCGTACGCTTTGCTGCCCCATTACTCTTGTCGCAAGGCCGCGCAGGGCGGCCATGGAGGAGTGAGATGAGGAGCAGTAACCCGGTCTTCTCGCGACGGGGCTTCAGCCGCGACAACGGCCACGCGGGCTTCAACGCGGCGCCGCAGGCCGGGGGCCCCGCTGTAGCGACGAACCCGTACGCGACCAATCCGTACGCCACCAACCCCTACGCCCCGCAGCAGGGCACCCAGCTCGGCGGCCCGCAGGCGCCCGCGCGCCCCGACGTCATGACGATCGACGACGTCGTGAGCCGTACCGGCATGACGCTGGGCACGGTCGTGCTCACCGCCGTCCTGTCGTGGGTCCTGCTGCCGGTGGACCCCGCCAACCTCGGTAAGTCGTACGGCATCGCGATCGGTGCCGCGCTGGTGGCGATGGTCCTCTCGCTGATCCAGTCCTTCAAGCGCAAGCCGACGCCCGCGCTGATCCTGGCGTACGCCGCCTTCGAGGGTGTCTTCCTCGGTGTGATCAGCTCCGCGGTGAGCACGTACCTCGCGCCCGGTGTGGTCGTCCAGGCGGTCATGGGCACGATGGCGGTCTTCGCCGGTGTGCTGTTCGCCTACAAGATGCGCTGGATCCGGGTCACCCGGCGCTTCTACGGTTTCGTGATGGCCGCCGCCATGGGCTTCGTGCTCCTGATGGTCGCCAACCTGCTCTTCAGCGTCTTCGGCGGCGGTGACGGCCTCGGCTTCCGCAGCGGCGGTCTGGGCATCATCTTCGGCATCGTCGGGATCATCCTCGGCGCCTGCTTCCTCGCGCTCGACTTCAAGCAGGTCGAGGACGGCGTCGCGTACGGCGCTCCGCGCGAGGAGTCCTGGCTCGCGGCCTTCGGTCTCACGCTGACGCTGGTGTGGATCTACCTGGAGATGCTGCGGCTGTTCTCGATCCTGCAAGGCAACGACTGACGCGGCACGGCCGGGTAGCACAGGCTGAGCAGCACGAAGGGGTCCGCGGGCACAGTGCCCGCGGACCCCTTCCGCTGTGTCCGACTCCGCGGAGTCCGACGGCTCGGGTGTCGGGTGTCGGTTGGCGGATCAGAGCAGGCGGCGGGCCGCCCGCCGCAGGTCGTATTCGTGGATGATCGCCTTCGCGTGGCCGTACGCGAGGTTGTGCTCGCTCCTCAGCCAGCTGACCTTCTCCTCGAAGCGGAAGAGGGCCGGACCTTCCTCGACTGTGCGAAGCCAGTCGGAGATCTCTCTGCCGGTGCAGTGAGGGATGCGGGAGAGCATGTTGCGATGGGTCTCTTCGGAGAAGACAAGGGACATCGGCGCCTCCGGACGTTGTGCGCGTACTGGTCCTTCACGCCACCGTGCCTGAGCGTTCGCCCGTTGGCAACAGTCCCGTAGGAGCGCTTGTCCGGTCGCGTAAGGTCGCGGCGTGCTCGATACAACGCCGCTGACGGCCGCAGTGGACCGATTCGCCGACCGGCTGCGGGCCGCCCCGCAGAGCCGGCTCCAACGCGGAGCCGCCGCCGAGGCACTGGCGCTGGCCAGGGAACTCTCCGTACGGGCCCAGCGGCTCGACGCCCCGGGCGAGGAGCCCAGGATCATGCCGGACTCCGGCGTCTTCGTGGTCGCGGACCAGCTCACGGTCGCGGCCGGGGATCTGGCCGAAGCATTGCGAACGGCCCCGTCCGTGAGAGAGCTGGACGAGGCCGTGAGATCGGTGGAGAAGGCGGCGGCGCGGGCGGCGCTCTGAGCGCGCCCCGCGACGGCGGGGTTCCCGGAGGGGCCACAAGGGACCTGAGGGGCTACCCGGGCTACAGGGACGCGATGACGCGGTCCGCGAGGATGTAGACGTGCTCACCGCCGCACGAGAACGTCAGGGCGTACGCGCCGGAGACTCCGGAGCCGCCCAGCAGGACCGGGGCCTCGCCCTCCCGCAGCGCCACGGCGAGCCGCTCGGCGGTCTCGCGGTGGCCCGGGGTCATGCAGAGCGTCGTGCCGTCGGCGAAGACATAGACGTCGAGGGTGCCCAGCGGGCCGGGACGGACGTCCGCGAGCGCCGTACCGGTCTCGGCGAGCGCGTCGAGCCGCGACACCGTGCGCTCGTGGTCGGTGACGACGGGGGCCTGCACCGGTACGAAGTCCGGGTGCGAGGGGTGCCGGCGACGGGCGGCGGCCAGCTCGGCGGAGTCCTCCGCGAACTCACCTGCCTCACCGACCCCGCTCACCTCGCTGACCTCGGTCAGCTCCGGGTAGTCGGCGAGGTCGTCGAGTCCGTCGGCGGCGTCGAGGTCCAGCGCCTCCAGCCCGGTGAAGTCCACCTGGCGGGGCACGTAGTACGGGCTCTCCTCGGTACCGAACCCGGGCAGTCCGCCCAGCAGCGACGGGGTGTCGGCGGCGTCACGGGCCTCCTGGGCGGCCCAGAAGGCGCGCGCCTCGGCCAGCTCGCGCTCGCGCTCCTCGGCGAGGGCCTCCGCGACGGCGGTCCGTATGTCGTCGGTGTGGGTGGCGCTTCTGGCCTGGGGTACGGCCGCGGTGAGGTCGCCCGGGACCGACGCGGCCAGCTCACCGCGCAGCGCGCGGACCTGCCTGCGCAGCCCGTGGGCGGCGTGCAGGGCGGCGACGCCCACGGCCGTGGCGGCGGCTGTGGTCAGCAGCAGGGCAAGAGACATGGCGCTCACTGACTACTCCCGATTCCGATCGATACCCCCGACTTCCTACCTCAGCTTGTCGAAGGCGAGAGCCGTCCGTCAGTGCATTACGTCACGAATTGGACAGGTCTTTGGGCCTTATATCTCTCCTGATCGCTGCTCTGACCTGGGAAAAGGAATCTCCCCCGGGCGTAGGTCACATCCTGGGGGAGATTCAGTCACAACTGAGGATCGAGGGGGTTGAGGTGCGCTTATCCGACTCGCGCGACTACTCTCCGCTAAGAATCCGGCGGGGTCCGGTTCAGCTCAGACGCTCGATGACCATGGCCATGCCCTGGCCGCCGCCTACGCACATCGTCTCCAGACCGAACTGCTTGTCGTGGAACTGGAGGCTGTTGATCAGCGTGCCCGTGATCCGCGCGCCCGTCATGCCGAAGGGGTGGCCGACGGCGATGGCGCCGCCGTTGACGTTCAGCTTCTCCAGCGGGACGCCCAGGTCCCGGTAGGACGGGATGACCTGGGCGGCGAACGCCTCGTTGATCTCGACCAGATCGATGTCGTCGATGGTCAGCCCGGCGCGGGAGAGCGCCTGCCGGGACGCCTCGACCGGGCCGTAGCCCATGATCTCGGGCGACAGGCCGGTGACGCCGGTGGAGACGATCCGGGCCAGCGGGGTCAGGCCCAGCTCGCGCGCCTTGGTGTCGGACATGATCACGAGCGCGGCGGCGCCGTCGTTGAGCGGGCAGCAGTTGCCGGCCGTCACCAGGCCGTCGGGGCGGAAGACGGGCTTGAGGCCCTGGACGCCCTCCAGCGTGACGCCCGCGCGCGGGCCGTCGTCCTTCGCCACGACCGTGCCGTCCGGGGTCGTCACGGGCGTGATCTCGCGCTCCCAGAAGCCGTTCTTGATCGCTTCCTCGGCGAGGTTCTGGGACCGTACGCCGAACTCGTCCATGTCCTGGCGGGTGATCCCCTTGAGCCGGGCGAGGTTCTCGGCGGTCTGGCCCATCGCGATATAGGCGTCGGGGACCAGGCCGTCCTCGCGGGGGTCGTGCCACCCGGCGCCCGTGCTCTGCGCGACCTCGGCGCTGCGGGCCTCGGCGTCCGCGAAGACCGGGTTGTGCGTGCCCGGCATGCCGTCCGAGGAGCCGTTCACCGAGCGCGAGACCATCTCGACCCCGGCCGAGATGAAGACATCGCCCTCGCCCGCCTTGATGGCGTGCAGCGCCATCCGGGAGGTCTGGAGGGACGAGGAGCAGTAGCGGGTGATGGTGCAGCCGGGGAGGTGGTCCATGCCCAGCTGTACGGCGACGATCCGGCCGAGGTTGTGGCCCTGCTCGCCGCCGGGCAGCCCGCAGCCGAGCATCAGGTCGTCGATGTCGCGCGGGTCGAGCTCGGGGACCCTGGCGAGCGCGGCCTCGATGATCGTGGCGGTCAGGTCGTCGGGCCGCAGCTCCTTCAGCGAGCCTTTGAAGGCCCGGCCGATCGGGGAACGGGCGGCAGAGACGATCACGGCTTCGGGCATCACGGCTCCATGAGGGCGAGGGTTGACGGGGGACGGACGGGGGGCGGGTCTGTCTGGGAAGTTACCCGCACGTAGTGCCGGGGGCACCGGGCGGGACATGTGATGCGGACCTCTTTTCTAAGCGCTTGCTCACGTGGCGGTGGCCGGGACCGGGACCTTGCCGGGAGCCGGTGTCATGCCTCCCAGCCCACCTGACGGGTCTCCTCGGCGTCCGGAGGTCCGTCCGGAGGCCCGTCCGGCGGTGTCGCGCCCGACGGGACGGCTCCGGGCGGGACGGCCCCCGCCGGGACGGCTCCGTTCGGGACGGCCCCCGCCGGGGTCGCCTCGGCCGCCGTCGGCAGATGACGGCGGCGACGGTGCTTCAGCAGGGCCCACGGGGCACGGGCGCCGGTGACCTCGGTGCCCGCCTGGGCCGCCGCGGCCGAGGCCGCCTTGGCCACCGGCAGCATGTCCTCGTCGCGGGTCGCGTCGAGGCGGTCCGTCTCCGGCCACAGGTTGAGCACCGCGCACAGCGTGGGCAGAACGGCCATCGCGGCCGTCGCGTACCCCTCGGCGGACGGGTGGTAGTTGTCAGGGCCGAACAGCTCCCGCGGATTCGCGGCGAACTCCGGCCCCAGCAGATCGCCCAGCGAGACCGTACGGGCGCCCTGCTCGACCGCCACGATCGTCTGCGCGGCGGCCAGCTGCCGGCTCACCCGGCGCGCCAGCCAGCGCAGCGGCTGGTACACCGGCTCGATCGTGCCGAGATCCGGGCAGGTGCCGACGACCACCTCCGCCCCGGCCGTACGCAGCCGCCGTACGGCCGCCGCCAGACACCGCACCGACTGCGTCGCGGGCAGCCGGTGCGTGACGTCGTTCGCGCCGATCATGATCACGCAGACATCCGGCACCCGGGACGGATCCGACAGCAGCAGCGTCACCTGCCGGTCCAGATCGTCCGACCGCGCCCCCGGCAGCGCCACGTTCCACAGATCCACGGGCCGCTCGGCGACCGCCGCCAGCCCCGAGGCCAGCAGCGCCCCCGGGGTCTGTCCCGCCCGCCGTACGCCCTGTCCGGCGGCCGTGGAATCGCCGAGCATGCCCATGCGCAGCGGTTCCGTGTGGCCGAAGGCCAGTCCGTACCATCCGTCGCCACTGGGCGGTACGGGGGCGGTCCCGCCGCCCACCGACCGCTTCGCCAGCTGGACCTCCGCCAGCAGCACTCCGACGCCCGCCGCTCCCAGGAGCCCGATGCTGCCGCCGCCGTAGGCCGCGCCCGCGGCGATCCGCCGCGCCACCCTCGCCCTCGACACAGTCCGTGCCACCTCCTCCAAGCCGCCGTACGCACGAGTACGCGCGTGTACATCAGCTAACTGCCCCGTAAGGACTGTCGCCCAATCTCACGCGTATGCGCATACGCTGGCCGGACCATCACGGAGACCCCGGAGACAACGGTGCAATTCCACGACTCGATGATCAGCCTGGTCGGCAATACCCCGCTGCTGAAGCTGACCAGCGTGACCGAAGGCATTCAGGCGACAGTCCTTGCCAAGGTCGAATACTTCAACCCCGGCGGTTCGGTGAAGGACCGCATCGCCCTGCGCATGATCGAGGCAGCCGAGGAGAGCGGGGAGCTCAAGCCCGGCGGCACGATCGTCGAACCGACGAGCGGCAACACCGGCGTCGGCCTCGCCATCGTGGCCCAGCGCAAGGGTTACAAGTGCATTTTCGTCTGCCCGGACAAGGTATCCACGGACAAGATCAATGTGCTCCGGGCCTACGGCGCCGAGGTCGTCGTCTGCCCGACGGCCGTCGATCCCGAGCACCCCGACTCGTACTACAACGTCTCGGACCGGCTGGTCCATGAGACACCGGGGGCCTGGAAGCCGGACCAGTACAGCAACCCGAACAACCCGCGGTCGCACTACGAGACGACCGGTCCCGAGCTGTGGAAGCAGACGGACGGGAGGATCACCCACTTCGTCGCGGGCGTCGGCACCGGCGGCACCATCTCCGGCACCGGCCGCTTCCTCAAGGAGGCCAGCGACGGGCGGGTACGGATCGTGGGCGCCGACCCGGAGGGGTCGGTCTACTCGGGCGGTTCCGGCCGGCCCTATCTGGTCGAGGGCGTCGGTGAGGACTTCTGGCCGACGGCGTACGACCGTACGGTCACCGACGAGATCGTCGCCGTGTCCGACAAGGACTCCTTCCAGATGACCCGGCGCCTCGCCAAGGAGGAGGGCCTGCTCGTCGGCGGTTCCTGCGGCATGGCGGTGGTGGCGGCGCTGAAGGTCGCCGAGGGGCTCGGCCCGGACGATGTCGTGGTCGTTCTGCTGCCGGACAGCGGCCGGGGCTATCTCAGCAAGATCTTCAACGACGAGTGGATGAACGACTACGGCTTCCTGGAGCAGGGCGGCGACGCGGTGAGCGTCGGGGACGTCCTGCGGCACAAGGAGGGCGCCATCCCGACCCTCGTCCACATGCACCCGGAGGAGACGGTCGGCGAGGCCATCGAGGTCCTGCGGGAGTACGGCGTCTCGCAGATGCCGATCGTGAAGCCGGGCGCCGGCCACCCGGACGTGATGGCCGCGGAGGTCATCGGTTCGGTCGTGGAGCGGGAGCTGCTCGACGCGCTCTTCACCCAGCGCGCCTCGCTCGGTGACCCGCTGGAGAAGCACATGTCCTCCCCGCTGCCGCAGGTGGGCTCCGGTGAGCCGGTGGCCGATCTGATGGCGGCGCTGAGCGGCTCGAACGGCGCCGACGCCGCGATCGTGCTGGTGGAGGGCAAGCCGACAGGCGTCGTGAGCAGGCAGGATCTGCTGGCCTACCTCTCGAAGGACGTGAAGTAGCGCCGGGAACGGCCCGGCCGGAGCCGCGAAGGCGCGGGTTCGCGAAAGTGGTACGAGCGCGACACGTCAGCGCAGCACCGGCTTAACACGCGTCCGGCACATTGGTGGTTGTCGGCGTCAAGGACCTCCGGAGCGGCTCCCGGACTCCATGGACGCCCGGACACGAGACCGGCCCTGACCCGGAACGTGTCCCTCGCGGGGACCGTCGTCGTCCCGCCCCCCGGCAACGGGGGTGCGGCGGTCCCCGCGACTACTTCTTTCGAGTGATCTTTTGAGTGACCCTTCAGCCCGCGGGGAGCGGCCGCGGGGCCCCGGCCGGAGGCCTGCGGGACCCCGGGCGAAGGCCCGCCGGGCCATCGGTCACAGCCCGCGGGGGACCGGCCGGTTCCGGTCACCCCTCCCAGTCGGAGTCCTCGCGCCGCCTGCGGTCGGCCCAGGGCCAGCCGTGGGCGGCATGCACCGCGTTCACCGCGACGATGCCCAGCCAGCAGACGACCAGGCCCTTGAAGCCGGTGTTCGCCGCGGCTATGGCGGTCAGCGGAATGGCGAGGACCAGCGAGACGACGCCGAACCCGAAGCGCCCGCCGAACCCCGTCGAGGCGCTCGGCGGGCGGGGGCCGCCGCCCCGGGCGGCCGCCATCTGCTGCTCGGCGAGCCGCCGCCGGACATGACGGTCGGTCATCCCGTCCATGCGCTGCTCCACCTTTTCGAGGAACGATTCGATCAGTGCGGGCTCGTAGTCCGCCCCCAGCTCGTTACGGGCCTGAAGGGTGGCGTCGAGCTCCTTCTTGAGCTCAGGGTCGCGGGCTTCCATGGCGGCTACGGTACGAAGCGGGATGTCCCCCGCGCATTGGGGCTAGCCCCCGTTTTTCCCCGCGGGGTTCCTCAGGCCGTGGTCCGCCGCCCAGGCGTTCGCGACGTCCTCCGGGTCCTTCTTGTCCTTGTCCACCTGGCGGTTGAGTTCCGTCAGGGCCTCGGTCGTCAGGGCGTTGCCCAGCCGGGCCAGCGCCTTGCGGACGGTGGAGTCGGCCTTGCGGTCGGCGATCAGCGGGACGATGTGCTGGCCGGGGACGAGGTTCTTGGGGTCGGTGAGGACCACCCAGCCCTCGGCGGCGATGTCCGTGTCCGTGGTGAAGAGATTGGCGACGTCCACATCGCCTTTCTTCAGCGCGCCCTTGACCAGCGGTCCCGAGGAGTCCAGCGACTTGAACTCCTTGAACTCCACGCCGTACACGTCCTTGAGCCCGACGACGCCGACGACCCGTTTCTTCACCTCGGGCGCCGCGCCGATGACCAGCTTGCCGTTCCGCTTCGCGAGATCCGCCAGCGTCCTGAGGCCGAACCGGTCGGCGGTCTCGCGGGTGACGGCGAAGGCGTCGGAGTCCTCGGCCTTCCCGTACGGGAGGATCTGGAGGCCCGCGGGGAGGGCGACGGCGAGGGCGTTCTGCATCTCGCCCTCCTCCGTGGCGGTCGCCTTGGGGTCCAGGTAGTGCAGCAGGGCGCCCTGGTACTCGGGGAGCAGATCGATGTCGCCGCCCTTGAGCGCCGGGATGAGGATCTCGCGGGTGCCGAGGTTGGCGCGGACGTTCGTCTTCACCCCCGCGGCGCCGAGCACGGCCGCGTAGAGATGGCCGAGGATCTGGTTCTCGGTGAAGTTGGCGGTGCCGATGGTGATGCCGTCCGCGCTGGAACCGCCGCCACCGCCCGCGCCGCCCTGGCCGTCGAGGGAGGTGATCCCGCTGCTGCACGCGGCGAGCGCGGGGACGGAGGCCGCGGCGAACAGGCCGCCGAGCAGCCTGCGCCGGTTCATCGGTGAGTTCGGGTGCGAGTGCGAGTGCGCATGCGCGTTCATGGGTGAGTCCGAGGTCACGGGAGTGGTCTCCTAGGCGGCGGTGCGGTGGCGGAAGAGGACGCGCTGCAGCCCTGACAGCGCCAGATCGAGGACCACGGCGACGACCGCGACCAGCACGGCCCCGCCCAGTACCTGGACCAGGTCGCGCTGGGCCAGGCCGTCGAAGACGTACCGGCCGAGCCCGCCGAAACTGACGTACGCGGCGATGGTCGCCGTCGCCACCACCTGGATCAGCGCGAGCCGCAGCCCGGTCATGATCAGCGGCAGCGCGAGCGGGATCTCGACCTGGAGCAGCACCTGACGGCCGCGCATGCCCTGGCCCCTGGCCGCGTCCTTCACCTCCGGGTCGACGGCGCTCATCCCCGCGTACGTATTGGTCACGATCGACGGGACGGCGAGGGCCACCAGCGCCACGTACACGGGGGTCATGGACAGCCCGCTGGCCAGGAAGACCAGCACGACGAGCCCGACCGTGGGCAGGGCCCGGCCGAACGAGGCGAGGTTGATGGCGAGGAACGCGCCCCGGCCGGTGTGCCCGATGAGCAGCCCGACGGGCAGCGCGATCAGCGCGGCGATCACGGTCGCGATCAGCGAGTACTGGAGGTGCTCGGCGAGACGGTGTCCGATGCCGTCCGGGCCCGTCCACTGCTCGCTCGACACCAGCCAGGAGCCGAGGTCCTTGAAGAGTTCGTACATGCCGGGTCAGGCCTTCCCGCTCTGAGGGTGCCGCTGCCTTCGCTGCCGCTCCGGCCGCCTCGTCCAGGGCGTGAGCACGTACTGCACGGCCACCAGCAGCGCGTCCGCGACCAGCGCGAGCAGCAGGGTCAGGACGACGCCGACGACCACAGGGGTGGGGAAATCGCGCTGGAAGCCGTCGGTGAAGAGCTGGCCGAGGCCGCCGTCGCCGATGTAGGTGGCGACGCTGACCAGCGAGATCGACATGACGGTGGCGATCCGTACGCCCGCCATGATCACCGGGAGCGCGAGGGGCAGCTCGACGGTGAGGAGCGTACGCAGCGGGCGCGTGCCCATGGCGACGGCGGCCTCACGCGCCTTGGCGGGGACGGACTCCAGTCCCTCGACGGTGTTCCGCAGCAGGACGACCAGCGTGTAGATCGTCAGGCCGATGACGGTGGTGGTCCTGGTCAGCCCGGAGACGGGCAGCAGCAGGACGAAGACCGCGATGGACGGGATCGTGAACAGGACGTTGGAGAGCCCGAGGAGGAAACCGCGCAGCGGCCGGACGCGATGGGCGAGTACGGCCAGCGGGAGCGAGATCAGCAGCCCGAGGAGCACGGCGGTCAGGGCGGCCTGGAGATGGGAGAGGGTGAGGGTGGTGAGATCGCCCGCGTGGTCGGATATCCACGCCCACTCGATGGTCATGCGGTCCCGCCCGGGGTCGTCCCGCCCGGGGTCTTCGCCAGGGCCGTGGCGGTGTCCTGCGAGGGGCCCGTCGTTCCGGTGAGGGTTTCGGCCGCCCGCGCCGCCTCGCTCACGGCGGCCCGCGCCGCCTCCTGGTGCCTGCGGCCCGCGTGCTCGTGGATCGCCTCGCGCGAGGTGACCCCGGTCAGCACGCCGTCGGCGTCGACCCGGGCTATCAGACCGGCCGGGGAGGCGATCGACTCGTTCAGCGCGGCGAGCAGCGAGTCGGTGTCGCGCAGCGGCCGTACGGGCGCGAGCGGGGCGCCGGGGGAGGCGGCGGCCGTGCCGTACGGGTCGAGCCAGCCCAGCGGCTCGTTCCGCGCGGAGACGACCAGCCAGGGCCCCGAGCCGGCCGGCGGCGCCGGCGCGTCCTCCCGTACCGTCGTGGCCCGCTGGAGCGGCACCCCGGCGAGCGTCGTCAGCGAGAGCAGCTTCAGCTCGCGCTCCGCGCCGAGGAAGTCGGCGACGAACTCGTCCGCCGGACGGGCCAGCAGCTCGGCGGGGGCGGCGCACTGGACGAGGTGGCCGCCGGTCCGGAAGACGGCGATCCGGTCGCCGAGCCGTACCGCCTCGTCGATGTCGTGGGTGACGAACGCGATGGTCTTGTTGAGGTCGCGCTGGAGCCGGACCAGCTCGTCCTGGAGCTGGGTCCGTACGACCGGGTCGACCGCGCCGAACGGCTCGTCCATCAGCAGCACGGGAGGATCGGCCGCGAGCGCCCTGGCCACCCCCACGCGCTGCTGCTGGCCGCCGGAGAGCTGGTGCGGGTAGCGCTTGCCCGCCTCGGCGGTCAGTCCGACCGTGTCCAGCAGCTCGGCGGCCCGCGCACGGGCCTTCTTGCGGCCCCAGCCGAGCAGCAGCGGCACGGTCGCGATGTTGTCGAGGACCGTACGGTGTGGAAAGAGGCCCGACTGCTGGATGACATAGCCGATACCGCGCCGCAGCTCGGCGGCGTCCTGTTCGAGCACGTCCCGGCCGCCGAGCCGGATGGTCCCGGACGTCGGGTCGACCATCCGGTTGATCATGCGGAGGGTGGTGGTCTTGCCGCAGCCCGAGGAGCCGACCAGAACGGTGATCCCGCCCTCCGGCATCTCCAGCGTGAGGTCGTGAACCGCCGTGGTGCCGTTGGGGAAGCGTTTGTTCACCGCGTCGAATTTGATCATCAGTCGTCCCTTGCCCCGCGTCCCTTGCCCGGCTGCATATAGTCATGCAGAGTTCTCGTTGTCTGAATAGATTGTCAATGCCCCCGGGTAAATCACTGGTTACGGATGGCCGCAGGGCAAGACATAGCGTCCGATAAGGAGGCGTTCGCGCATGATGTCGTCCCACATGATGGACCCATCGGCTCCGCGCACCACCCCGAGCACGGCCATCGTCGTACTGGACGGACAGAGCCTCCCGGTGACCGATGTCGTACGCCTGGCGGACGGCGCCGCTCGTCCGGTACCCGGAACCGACGCGATGAAGCGTGTCGAACAGAGCTGGCACCTCGCGCGCGAGCTGGCCGCCTCCGGCCGGGTGTACGGACGCTCCACCGGCGTCGGCGCCAACCGCACCGAGGCCGTGCCCACCGAGGCCGCCGCCGACCACGGACTGCGGCTGCTGCGCAGCCACGCCGGTGCCATCGGCGACCCCCTGCCCGCCCGCGAGGTCCGCGCCATGCTCGCCATACGGGCCAACCAGCTCCTCGCGGGCGGCGCGGGACTGCGGCCCACCGTCGTCACCGCCCTCTGCGAGGCGCTGGAGTCCGGCGCGTACCCCGTGGTGAACGAGTTCGGCTCGGTCGGCACGGGCGACATCGCGGCCCTCGCCCAGATGGGGCTGGCCCTCGCCGGTGAACATCCCTGGCAGGGCGGCCCCGCGCCCGAGGCACAGCCCCTCGACAACAACGACGCCCTCGCCCTGATCAGCAGCAACGCCCTCACCCTCGGCCAGTCCGCGCTCGCCCTCCACGAACTGCGCCGGCTCACCACCGCCACCGAACTGGTCGCCGCGCTCTCCCTGCTCGCCGTCGACGGCTCGTACGAGGCGTACGCGGAGCCCGTGCACGCCGCGCGCCCGCACCCCGGCTCGTACGCCGTCGCCGCCGACATGCGGGCGATCCTCGGCGCCCCCGAACGGCCGGGACCACCCATCGGCCGCATCCAGGACCCGTACGGCTTCCGCTGTGTCCCGCAGATACACGGCCCGGCACGTGACGCCGCCGACGCGCTGGAGAACGCCCTCGCCGTCGAGATCAACGCCGCCGCCGAGAACCCGCTGATCCGCCCCGGCACGGAGGCGGACCCGATCCCCGCCGCGTACCACCACGGCGGCTTCTATCTGGCCCAGGTCGCGCTGGCGCTCGACCACTTCAGGCTCTCGCTCGTGCAGACGGCGCGGCTCTCCACCTCCCGGCTCTCCGCGCTCAACGAACCCGCCTTCACCCGGCTGCGGCCCTTCCTCGCCGACGCCGAGCCCGCCAGCTCCGGGGTGATGATCCTGGAGTACGCGGCCGGGGCGGCGCTCGGCGATCTGCGGGCGTTCTCCGCGCCGGCCTCGCTCGGCCACGCGGTACTGTCCCGTGGCGTGGAGGAGCAGGCGAGCTTCGCCTCGCTCGCCGCGCGCCAGACCCTGCGCCTGGGCAGCGCGTACCGGCTGGTCGTCGGCTGCGAACTGGTCGCCGCCGTACGGGCCCTGCGCCAGCGCGGACTGCGGCCGGACCCCGGGCTTCCGGCCGGCAGGGCCCTCGAACTGGCCGAGACCGTACTCCAGGACGAGGCCGCCGACCGGCCGTTGACCGATGATGTGACAGCCGCCGCCGCGCTGCTCGATCAATTCACCGACCTGGTCACGGATCTCGTGACGCATCCGGTGAACGGTCCGGCCACGGCGGGCGGGACCATGGCCGAACCGACCGAACAGACAAGGGGGATCGCATGAGCGACAGCCCTGCCGCCCGACTCCAGCAGCTTTTCGAGGGCCACCGGCTGACCCCCACTCAGCGGCGCATCGCGCACAGCATGGTGCGGCGGCCGGCGGACGCCCCGTTCCTGTCGAGCGTCGAGCTGGCGGACCTGGCGGGAGTCAGCCAGCCGTCCGTCACCCGCTTCGCGGTCGCCCTCGGCTTCGACGGCTACCCGGCGCTGCGCCGGCATCTGCGCGATGTCGCGCCCGTCGGCCCTGAGGAGAGCGAGTCCACGTACAACGAGTACCAGCAGGCCGTACGCGGCGAGATCGAGAACCTGCGCCAGCTGGCCGAACTGCTCGCCGATCCCGGCCCGGTCGAACAGGCCGGGCGACTGCTCGCCGCCTCCCGCCCGCTGCCGGTACTCGGCCTGCGCGCCGCCTCCTCGCAGGCGCGCGGCTTCGCCTACTTCGCGGCCAAGGTCCATCCGGACGTACGGCTGCTGGACGAGGGCGGCACGATGCTCGCCGACCGGATCGACGCGGCCAGGACGGCCGGCGCCACCGCGCTGCTCTGCTTCGCGCTGCCGCGCCACCCGAAGGAGGTCGTGGACGCGCTGGCGTACGCGCGGTCGGCCGGGCTGACGGTGGTGACGGTCGCCGACTCGGCGTTCGCGCCGGTCGCGGGCCACAGCGACCTGCTGATCCCGGCGGCGGTCGGCACCGGGCTCGCCTTCGACACGGCGTGCGCGCCGATGCTGCTGGGGCGGGTGCTGCTGGAGGCGATGTGCGACGGGCTGCCGGACGCGCAGGCGCGGCTGGAGGAGTTCGACGCGCGGGCGGCGGCGCGGGGGCTGTTCGTGGAGTGACCCTCGTCGGAGGCCCTCTTCCCAGGGCCTCCGGTCAGGGACGTTTCGGCCGGTGGACCTTCGGCCGGTGGACCTTCGGCCGGTGGACCTTCGGCCGGTGGACCTTCGGCAGGTGGACCTCGGCCGGTGGACCTTCGGCCGGGGGCCTTCAGGACGGGCCGTGGGTGACACGGATCTTGGACTGGCCGTGCGGCAGTTCCTCCCAGTCGGCCATGAAGCGGGCCGCCAGACCGTGCTTCTCGGCCAGGGCGATCAGCGTCTCGGTGCGGTAGTAGAAGTCCTCCCGCAGTACCTGGTGCTCCTTGCCCTCGGTGCGGTCGAAGGTGAAGTCGAACCAGCCGCCGGGGGCCATCACCCGGCCGACGTTGGCGAAGCACTCCTCGATGACCGGGAGCGGGGAGTGCGAGAAGACGCTGTGCGCGTGCACCACGTCGAAGTGCGCGTCGGGCAGGAAGCGCAGGGTCAGATCGCGGACCGGGGTCAGCGTGGGCAGCCGGTTCTGCAGGCGCTCGCGCACCATCGTGTCCTGCGCGGCGGCGAGGATGTCGGGGGAGATGTCGATGCCGTAGTAGTGCCCCGGCTCCAGGTGCCTGATGAACCGCCAGCCCGCCCGCAGATTGCCGCACCCGATCTCCAGCATCCGGTGCTCGGGACGCAGACCGTGGGCGAGCAGATAGTCGAACTGCATCGCGCCCAGCGCCAGCCACCGCTCACGGCTGCGGCTGCCGACCGCCGCGTCCGGGTCGGCGCGGGTGTCGGACCGCATCACCGCGCGGTAGTACGCGACATGGTCCGGCCAGCGGTACCGCAGCCACGCGTCCCGCGCCGCGCGGACCAGATGGCGCGGCACACGGTCGGGGTGGCGCAGCGCGTAGGAGACGCGGTGCCCGAGGGCGGCGCGATTGACGGTGACGTTCTTGGTGGCCACGGGGGCACTTCCTCCTCGTACGGTGCGGACGCGGCGGCCGTGCCGGACCGGACAGGGCCTGGCTTCGCCTCGCGGGTTTTCTCGGTACCAGCCTGGGTGCGCGGGCGCGCGCCGGACGCGGCCGACCGGCCCTCCCGCGCGGTCGGTCCTGAGGACGCGGGTATCAGCCGATTGGAGGTTGCGGCGGCGCGTCGTGCAGGCTATGGCCGGGAGGAGCACGGAAGACCCCGAGCGATGAGGAGGCCGGCGGTGCGGCACCGTACGGAGTCATGCCGGTCGTGCGGCCCGTGACGGCGGTGGGCGCGAGCCCGGCTCCGGGAAAGGGCGCGCGGGCCGATACGAAGGCCGATCGGGCCGCTCCGGAGGCCGAAGGGGCCGATCCGGCGGGCGCGCGGGCCGATCCGGACGGGCGGTGGCTGACGGCGGTCATGCACGCCGCGTTCTTCCTGCTGCTCGGCTCCTCGCTCGTCCGCTTCCTGACGCGGGATCAGGGCGACGCGCGTACGTCGTCGTGGACCGTCGCGCTGTTCGCCGTCTTCTGGCTGCTCTACGTCCTCGGGCAGCTGCTGGCGCCCGCGCCGCGGCCCGGCGCCCGGCCCACCGCACGGCATCTGGTCTGGCTGGGCGCGGTCTCGGCCGTCTGGATCGTGCTGCTCGTCCTCGCGCCGAGCGCCACCTGGTGCGCCATGCCGCTGCTCTTCGCCGGACTGCACACGCTGCCCGCGCGGATCGCGGTGCCGGTGGTGGCCGTTCTCACCGCGCTGGTCGTCGCTTCCCAGATACGGGTCTCGGAGGGCATGCCCAACCCCAACATGGTCATCGCCCCGCCGGCCATCGCGGCGGTCGCCACCGCCGTCCTGGTCCATCTGCGACGCCAGGCGGCCCGGCAGCGCACCCTGATCGACGACCTGGTCCGTACCCGCCGCGACCTCGCCGCCACCGAGCGGCGGGCGGGCGTCCTGGCGGAGCGGCAGCGGCTGTCCTCGGAGATCCACGACACCCTCGCGCAGAGCCTGTCCAGCCAGCGGATGCTGCTCCAGGCCGCCGAACGCGTCTGGCGTACGGAGCCGGACGTGGCCCGCGGACATATCCGGGACGCGGCCGAGATCACCTCGCGCGGCCTCGCCGAGGCCCGCCGGTTCGTCCATGACCTGGCCCCGGCCGACCTCGCCGGGGTCGCCCTGCCCGAGGCGTTGAACGCCCTCGCCGCGCGCGAGAGCGGTCCCGGCCTGACGGTGGCCTTCCGGCTCGACGGCACCCCCGGCCCGCTGCCGGCGCGGACCGAGGCGGCGCTGCTGCGGATCGCCCAGGGCGCGCTGGCCAATGTGCGGGAGCACGCCACCGCCACGCGCGCCGTGCTGACCCTGACCTGGCTGGACGACCAGATCTCGCTGGACGTCGCCGACAACGGACGGGGCTTCGACCCGGACGGCGCGCCCGCGCCCGCCTCCGGTGACGGGCGCGGGCACGGGCTGCCCGCGATGCGTATCAGGGCGGGGCAGGCGGGCGGCGCGCTCACCGTGGAATCCACGCCGGGTGAGGGCACGGTGGTGTCGGCCGCCGTGCCCCTCGTCCCCGTAGCCTCGCTGGACCCGCCCGGCCCGCCCGGCCAGCCCGGCCCGCCAGATCTGCCCGGCCCGCTCGACCCGCCCGATCCGCTGAGGGAGACCGCATCGTGAGCCCGCTGGAGTCCCCGTCGCCGATCCGGCTGCTGCTCTGTGACGACCACGCCGTGGTGCGTGCCGGGCTGCGCGCGCTGCTGGCCAGCACCGACGGCTTCGAGGTGGTCGGCGAGGCGGGCAGCGGTGAGGAGGCCCTCGCCCTGGCCGCCCGCGTACGCCCCGATGTCGTACTGATGGACCTTCAGCTCGGTGGTGGCATGGACGGCGTGACGGCCACCCGGCAGCTGACGTCGGCTCCGGCACCGGCTCCGACGCCGGGTGGTGCGGAGGGTTCCGGCACACCGGGCCCGCGCGTGCTGGTGCTCACCATGTTCGACACCGACGCCGACATCACCCGCGCCATCGAGGCGGGCGCCACCGGCTACCTGCTCAAGGCCGAGCGACCGGAGGAACTGTTCGCCGCGATCCGCGACGCGGCGGCGGGCCGTACCGCGCTGTCGGCCCCGGTCGCGGACCGGGTGCTGGCCCAGATGCGCAGCCCGCGCCCCGTGCTGACCGAGCGCGAACGCGACATCCTCCGCCAACTGGCGCTTGGCCTGGGCAACCGGGAGATCGCACGGGCCCTGTTCATCAGCGAGACCACGGTCAAGACCCATCTGGGACGGATCTACGGAAAGCTGGGCGTGGACACCCGGGCCGCCGCGGTGGCGGTCGCGGGCGAGCGCCGGCTGCTGCTGCCCTGACGGCGGCCGCTGCCGCCCGAGAGCGCCGCTTCTCACGAAATGCTCAGAGAACCTCATTAGTCTGCCCGCCACAACACAGGCTTGAGGAGGCGGATCGTGGGGCGCGGAGGGCAGTCTCTGGCACGGGTGGCCGTGATCGTACGGGCCGGTGCGGTCCCGTTGTGGTGGCTGGGGGTCCTCGCCACCGGCGTCGGTGTCCTGCTCCCCGGACTGACCGGGCGCGGGATCGGCGGCTACACCGGAGCGGCGCTGTTCGTGGTGTGCGCCGGAGTGGTCGCGCTCGTACGCCGGCGCCGGTACACGGAGTGGGCGGACCGTGCCGAGCGGGCGGGGAAGTTCGACTTCCTCCAGGACCGCGCCGTGACACTGCGGAACTGGCGCAAGGCGAACCGCTGGTGGCTGCTGGGCGCCTTCGCCGTCGCGGTGGGGAGTTCGTTCGCGCTGCCCGGCGCGGGGGGCCCGGCCCTGGCGGGCGCCGGCGTCGGGCTGTGGCTCAAGGCGGCCTGGCTGGGGCGCCGGGAGCGCCGGGACGACACGCTGCTGTGGGTACGCACCGACTGGGCCGGCACCGGGCACCCCGTGGGCAAGAAGGTCAAGGGCTACCGGACCACGGGGACCGCGGCCGGTGACGCCGTGCCGGGCGGGGCACGGCGCCGCCGCTGAGCGGCCGTACTACGGCCGGCCCGCGCGTGACGCGAGCGCCGCGCGCGGGCCGTCAGACCTCCAGGTCGGCCTCGATTCTCGTCAGCTGGTGGCGGGCCATCGCCAGATTCGCCCGTGACTTGTCCAGCGCCAGATAGAGGAACAGACCGTTGTTGCCCCGTCCCTTGAGCAGCCGTATCAGGTGGTACTGGCTGCCGAGGGTGATCAGGATGTCCTCGATCTCGTCCTGGAGCCCGAGCAGTTCCATGGTGCGGACCTTGGCCCGGACCACATCGGTGTTGCCGGCCGCGGCCACCGTCAGATCGAGGTCCTTGCCACCGCCGACCGTGCCGAGGGCCATGCCGCTGGCGTAGTCGACGAGGGCGGCTCCCAGGGCGCCGTCGATGACGGTGGTGGCCTGCTTGAGGGCGGCTTCGGTGTTGGCCATGGATGTCGCACTTCCTTTCCGTCCGGTGCGGGCGGTCCGGGAGGTCCCCGGGGCCCGGGTGGCGCGTGTTCCGTGTCTTCCGTGTGTTCCGTGTGTTTCGCGTGAGTTGGGGGTGAGGGCGGGGCTGGGGGCGGGGGTGGAGGCGGGGGCTGTCATGGGTTCATGGGTCAGGCGTTCTCCAGCCGTTCCAGGGCCCCGTCGACCAGCTCACCGATCCGGGTGCTGGACCGCCGGGCCTCCAGATGGAGCCGGCCCACATTGATCCGGGGCTCCGCGAGGAGCGTCAGCACCGCGGAGGAGCCCGCCGCGTACGTCGCGACGTACCCCAGCTCGCCCCGGATCAGCAGCTCCCGGAACCCGCCCTGTCCCGTGGTGTCCGTGAGGCGCAGGGCGACGCCCAGCGCGGCGGCGGTGAGCGCGGCCACCCCCTCCGCCTCCACGTCGGCGGTGTCCTGGGCCAGCACCAGTCCGTCGGTACTGGCCGCGAGCGCGCCGGTGAGCTGGGGGAGGCGGGCCCGCAGGCGCCTCAGCTCGCCCAGTACCTCGGCTTCCGCCGTCATCAGCTGTCTCCTCTCGGCACGTGCCCGCAGCGCGCGCCTCATGACGGCGTGGCGCGGTCCGGCACGACGTCGGACACGGCGGGTCCTGTCCGGGCCCGGTGGATGGAACGGGGAGTCACAGGCTTGCCTCCAGGGCGTCGCGGAGCCGGCGTAACAGGGCGATGTCGGGATCGGCCGAGACCGTCGCGACCCAGGAGGGGACCGCCGTGGGCGTGGCCGCCGCCGGTTCGGCGGGCGTCTCGACCAGCCCGGCCGCGGCCAGCCGGCGGATGTCCAGCAGGGTGTGGAACGCGGGCCTGCCCAGCGCCCAGGCGATGGCCAGTGGTGTCCGTACCCCGTCCGCCAGCTCCAGCAGCACGCGTTGGCGGCGGGTGACCGCCTGGCCCGCCGCCGGTTCGCGCGCCCGCACGGGCGCGGTGTCCACGGCCGCGTACGGCCAGACCTGGTCGAGGAGTTCGCGTCTGCGCCGGGTCTCGCGCTCGACGGCGGACGCGGAGACGGGGCGTACGGGACCGATCCAGTGCGCGACGCCGTAGCGGAAGCGAGTGGGCCCGCTGCCGGGGGCGAGGGCGAAGTAGGCGGCGTCGAACAGCGCGCCCAGATGGCAGATCTCCAGCTCGCCGCCGCCGATCCTGCCGCTGTCGACCAGGAACCGGCCGACCTCGCGGCGCGCGCCCGCCCGGTCGACCGCCTCTTCCCAGCCCGCGCGCGGCAGCCGGCCGCCGGTGGTGAGCAGGACGTCGATCCCGGGGGCGGCGGGGCTCTCCGCGTGCACGACATGGCCGTCGGCGAGATAGAGCGTGCCGTGGTCGCGCAGGAGCGCTCCGGTGGCGCGTTCGCCGGCCAGCCGGACGAGCATCGGGGAGACCGGGGGCACCGGGGGGATCGGAGGGATCGGGGAGACCGGGGGGACCGGGGGCATCGGGGGGATCGGGGAGACCGGCGGGACCGGGGAGTGCGGGGGAGCAGAGGAGGCCGCGGTCTGCGAGGGGGGCGGGGTCGGGGGGTGCGCGGACGCCGCCGTCATCCCAGCACCAGCCGTTCGGCGAGCTGTCTCAGCCGTAATCGGGCCAGAGCGAGGTTTCCGGTGTCGCGGTCGAGCCAGAGATGAAGGAAGACGCTGCTGTCGAACGTCGTCTCGACGAAGCTCAGGAGGTGGTAGCCGGTAGGGGTGGTGACGATGAGGTCCTCGACGGGCGGGCCCTTGTGCCCGGCCGCGACGGCCGGGGCGAAAGCCGTGTACTCCGCGGCGGCTCTGGCCAGTTCGGCCGTCTCGGCGGCGGTCGCCTCATGGTCGCCGTTGGGCGATTCGCCCGCCGTGCCGAGCGCGAGACCGCTCGTCCAGTCCACGATCGCCGCTCCGCGCGCTCCCGGCAGGTTCATGGCCTCGCGCAGGCACGCGTCGATTCCGGGCACGCGGACTCCCCTCCCAGCCGGGCGTGCGGGCGCACTGTTGTGCGGCAGTGACGGCGAGATTACGCAACGTTCGTGCGGGGGGTGGGGGTTCTGGCATTTTCCATCGGAACATGCGCTCCGGGCTGCCGGGGACCGGCCACTTCCGGCCGTCCCGGCCCCTGGGCCGCCCGTACCGCTCCGCCGGGCCCGCCGTCGGCGGTCCGCCGGCCGTCCCGGCCGGCCGGCGGTCGTCCTGGCCGGCCTACAGGAGCGCGTCGGCGTATCCGCCGCCCGACTCGGTGACGATCTCCGCGACCGTCTGCGCGGCCCGTACCGTCGCGAAGCGCACCCCGCCGCCGGCCGCGCCCGGCACCGTCACGAAGCCGTGGACACCCGGCCTGGCCAGGCTGTTGTACGCGTAGTGGTTGGAGAAGTAGTACGCGCCGGTGTCGAGGGCGGCCACCAGATCGCCCTGCTCCAGCAGCGGCAGGGGCCGGTTCTCGGCGAGCAGGTCGCCCGCGAAACAGGCCGGGCCCGCGATGTCCTGGGCCACGGCGGGGCCCGTCCTGGGCCGTCCCCCGGCGTCGTACGCGGCGATGCGCAGCGGCCAGGAGGCGGGATCGTAGACGGTACGGGTGGCGACCTGCGCGCCCGCGTGGGTCACCGCGATCGGGCGGCCACCGGCGGACTTGGCGTATTCGACGCGCGCGAGGACCGTGCCGTGCTTGGCGAGCAGAGAACGGCCGAATTCGGTGACCAGTCCGTAGCGTCCGTCCAGCAGCCCGGGGACGGTCTCCCTCAGCAGCCGGGCGTAGGCCGCGTACGTCGGTGTCTCCTCGTCCGAGGCGAAGTTGACCGGGAGACCGCCGCCGATGTCGAGGGTGTCGATCTGCCGGCGGCCGGCCGCCGCGTTGATCTCCTCGGCCAGTTCGTACACCGTCCGTACGCCCTCGGTCATCCGCTCCAGCGGGACGCCCTGCGAGCCGGAGTGGGTGTGCAGCCGGGTGAGCCAGGGGCGGTCCAGGAACGCCTGGACGACCCAGGCGCGGGCGCCCTCGTCGCGCAGCGCGATGCCGAACTTGGCGGTGGCGGTGGCGGTGGAGAGGGCGCCGATGGAACCGCCGCCGACCTGCGCGTTGATCCGCAGCCCGAGCGGGGAGGCGGCCGGCCCGGGTCCGGCGGCCGGTCCCTGGCCGGAACCCTGCCCGGAGCCGATGAGGGCGTCGAGCCGGTCCAGTTCCTGGGGGTTGTCCGCGTTGACCGCGATGCCGAGGGCGAGGGCCTCGTGCAGCTCGGCGGTGGTCTTGGCGGGGGAGTCGAGGACGGTGTGCTCGGGCCGTACGCCCGCCGCGCGGGCGAGGGCCAGCTCACCCGGGCTGGCGACCTCGGCGCCGATGCCCTCTTCGCCGAGCAGGCGCACGACGGCCACCAGCGGCGCGGCCTTCACCGCGAAGGCGTGCAGAACGGCCGTGCCGGGGGCGGTGACCTCGTCGAAGGCGGTACGGAGCGCGGCGGCGGAGGCGCGGATTCCGGCCACGTCGAGCAGGGCCACGACGGGCTCGGCCTCGCTGATCAGGCCCTGTGCCACGGCGGCCCGTACGGCGAGGTCCCGGCGGGCCGCCGCGCCGGGGGCGGCGCTCGTGCCTTCGTCCGCGGAGCCGTTCCTGTCGTTCCTGTCGTTCCTGTCGTTCGAGCCGTTCGAGCCGTGCGGGGGAGTGCCGCCGCCGTCATCGTTGTGCTGAACCGAAGCCATGTCTGCCAGCCAATCATCCGCCGACCGGCCACGCAGCTGTTGACTACAAGTATTCATCCGGCAAGGATGTGAATAGATTGGCCAACAGGCCGGTCGGCAGGCCAGTCGGCAGAGTCACCACGGAGGAGGCATCGCCATGTCAGGACCACGCCCTGTACGGGCTCCGCGCGGTACGGAACTGAGCGCCCTGGGATGGCAGCAGGAAGCCGCCCTCCGCATGCTCCAGAACAACCTGGACCCCGAGGTCGCCGAACACCCGGACAAGCTGGTCGTCTACGGCGGCACCGGCAAGGCCGCCCGCGACTGGCGCTCCTTCGACGCGATGGTGCGTACGCTCCGCACCCTCAAGCAGGACGAGACGATGCTCGTCCAGTCCGGCCGTCCGGTCGGGGTGATGCAGACCCATGAGTGGGCGCCGCGCGTGCTGCTCGCCAACTCCAACCTGGTCGGCGACTGGGCGAACTGGGAGGAGTTCCGGCGCCTGGAGGCCCTCGGGCTCACCATGTACGGGCAGATGACGGCCGGATCCTGGATCTACATCGGCACGCAGGGCATCCTCCAGGGCACGTACGAGACGTTCGCCGCCGTCGCCGCCAAGAAGTTCGGCGGAACGCTCGCCGGGACGATCACCCTCACCGCCGGTCTGGGCGGCATGGGCGGCGCCCAGCCGCTGGCCGTCACCATGAACGACGGTGTCGCCATCTGTATCGACTGCGACCCGCGCGCCATCGAGCGCCGGATCGAGCACCGCTATCTCGACGTACGGGCCGACAGCCTGGAACACGCGCTCCAGCTGGCGACCGAGGCGCGGGACGCGCGCCGGCCGCTCTCCATCGGCCTGCTCGGCAACGCGGCGGAACTGCTCCCCCGGATGCTCGCCGAGGGTGCCCCCATCGACATCGTCACGGACCAGACCTCCGCCCACGACCCGCTGGCCTATCTGCCGCTCGGCGTCGACTTCGACGAGATGGCCTCGTACGCCGCCGAGAAGCCCGCCGACTTCACCCAGCGCGCCCGTGCGTCCATGGCCCGGCATGTCGAGGCGATGGTCGGCTTCATGGACGCGGGCGCCGAGGTGTTCGACTACGGCAACTCCATCCGGGGTGAGGCCCAGCTCGCCGGATACGACAGGGCCTTCGCCTTCCCCGGCTTCGTGCCCGCCTATATCCGGCCGCTCTTCTGCGAGGGCAAGGGCCCGTTCCGCTGGGCCGCGCTCTCCGGCGAGGCGTCCGACATCCACAAGACGGACAAGGCGATCCTCGACCTCTTCCCGGAGAACGAATCCCTGCACCGCTGGATCAAGATGGCGGGCGAACGCGTCCACTTCCAGGGCCTGCCCGCCCGGATCTGCTGGCTGGGCTACGGCGAGCGCGACAAGGCGGGCGAGCGCTTCAACGACATGGTCGCCTCCGGTGAGCTGGCCGCGCCGCTGGTCATCGGGCGCGACCACCTGGACTGCGGCTCGGTCGCCTCCCCGTACCGCGAGACCGAGGCCATGCTCGACGGCTCCGACGCCATCGCCGACTGGCCGCTGCTCAACGCCATGGTCAATGTCGCCTCCGGCGCCTCCTGGGTCTCCCTCCACCACGGCGGCGGCGTCGGCATGGGCCGCTCCATCCACGCCGGGCAGGTCTCGGTGGCCGACGGCACGAAGCTCGCCGGCGAGAAGATCCGCCGCGTCCTGACCAACGACCCGGGCATGGGCGTCATCCGCCATGTCGACGCGGGCTACGACATCGCGGAAGCGGTCGCCGACGAGCGCGACGTCCGCGTCCCGATGCGGGAGGGCGAGTGACCGCGTCACCGTCCCCCGCGCCGGGGCACGCCGAGGGCGCGCCCGGCGACGCCGGCCGGCCACCCTCCTTCCAGGAGATGTGGCGCGAACTCGCCCCGCTCGGCCGCGACTCCGGCAGCGGCGGCTACCGGCGGTACGCCTGGACCGCCGCCGACGCCGACTGCCGCGCCTGGTTCCGCGCGCAGGCCGAGGCACGCGGGCTGGCCTACGAACTCGACCGCAACGGCAACCAGTGGGCCTGGCTCGGCGATCCCCTCGCCGGGGACGCCGTCGTGACGGGGTCGCATCTGGACTCCGTACCGGACGGCGGCGCCTTCGACGGGCCGCTCGGTGTCGTCTCCTCCTTCGCCGCACTCGACGAACTCCGTGCCAGGGGCGCGCGGTTCAGCCGCCCCCTGGCCATCACCAACTTCGGTGACGAGGAAGGCGCCCGCTTCGGTCTCGCCTGTGTCGGCTCCCGGCTCACCGCGGGCCGGCTCACCGCGGAGCAGGCCCATGAACTGCGCGACGGCGACGGCATCACGCTGCCGCAGGCGATGGAGGCGGCCGGCCACGACCCGTCCACGCTGGGCCCCGACCCCGAACGCCTCGCGCGGATCGGCGCGTTCGTCGAGCTGCATGTCGAGCAGGGCCGCGCCCTCGACCTGTCCGGCGACCCCGTCGGTATCGCGTCGGCGATCTGGCCCCACGGCCGATGGCGCTTCGACTTCCGGGGAGAGGCCAACCACGCGGGCACCACCCGCCTCGCCGACCGCCGTGACCCGATGCTGACGTACGCGGAGACCGTGCTCGCCGCCCGCCGCGAGGCCGGACTCGCCGGAGCCCTCGCCACCTTCGGCAAGATCTCCGTCGAACCCAACGGCGTCAACGCCATCCCCTCCCTCGTCCGTGGCTGGCTGGATTCCCGCGCCGCCGACCAGTCCGCCCTGGACACCGTGGTCGCCGGTATCGAGGCCGCCGCCCGCGCGTGCGCGGACCGGGCCGGGATCGAGCTGTCCGTCGTACGGGAGTCCTTCACCCCCGTCGTCGAGTTCGAACACGCCCTGCGGGACGAGCTGGCCAAGATCCTCGGGCAGCGCCCCGGCCGCGGCGCTCCCGTACCCGTCCTCGGCACCGGCGCCGGGCACGACGCGGGTATTTTGTCCGGCTCCATCCCCACCGCCATGCTGTTCGTACGCAACCCCACCGGGGTCTCGCACTCCCCGGCCGAATCCGCGGCCGAGGACGACTGCGTGGCCGGGGTCCTGGCACTGGCCGACGTACTGGAAGGACTCGCCCGCGCATGACGCACCCCACAGCGGCACCGGGCAGGACGCGGGTCACGGACGACGGGACGGCCACCAGAAGCGGGCGGACCACCGCACCCGGGGCGGCCACCGAGCCGGAGCCCGGCACCGGGACCGGGACCGCGGCCGCGCCCGGCCGCGCCGTCCCGGCCGGGCCCGCCGGCCCCGTCTACTGGCTGGAACACGCCTGGCTCGGCACCCATGTCGAGCCGGGTGTCGCCGTCGCCGTCACGGACGGCCGGATCGCCGACGTCCGCACCGGCGTCACGACCCCGCCGCCCGAAGCGGTCGTCCTGCGCGGACTGACCCTCCCCGGCCTGGCCAACGCCCACTCCCACGCCTTCCACCGCGCCCTGCGCGGCACCGTCCAGGTCGGCTCCGGCACCTTCTGGACCTGGCGCGAGATCATGTACGGAATCGCCGCCAAGCTCACCCCCGACTCGTACTACGCCCTCGCCCGCGCCGTCTACGCGGAGATGGCGCTCGCCGGTATCACCGCCGTCGGGGAGTTCCACTACCTCCACCACACCCCGGGCGGCGCTCCGTACGACCGGCCGAACGCGATGGGGGAGGCGCTGATCGCGGCGGCGGCCGAGGCCGGGATCCGGATCACGCTCCTGGACACCGCCTATCTCTCCTCCGGCATCACGAAGCGGCGCGGCGGCGCGCCCCCCGACCGCCATCAGATCCGCTTCTCCGACGGAACGGCCACCGCCTGGGCCGAACGCGCCTCCGACCTCGCCTCGGCCCACAAGGACAGCGCCCACGCCCGGATCGGCGCGGCGATCCACTCCGTACGCGCCGTGCCCGCCGAGCAGCTCTCCACCGTCGCCGAGTGGGCCGAGGCGCACCGGGCGCCGCTGCATGTGCATCTCTCCGAGCAGACCGCGGAGAACGACGCCTGCCTCGACGTGCACGGCCGCACCCCCACACGTCTGCTCGCCGACCACGGCGTACTCGGCGCCCGTACCACCGGCGTGCACAACACCCATCTCACCGACGAGGACATCGCCCTGCTGGGCGCCGCCCGCACCGGCACGTGCATGTGCCCCACGACGGAACGCGATCTGGCCGACGGCATCGGCCCCGCCGCCCGGCTCCAGCGGGCGGGCTCGCCGCTCTCGCTCGGCAGCGACAGCCACGCCGTCATCGACATCCTCGAAGAGGCCCGCGCGATGGAACTCGACGAACGGCTGCGCACCCGCAGCCGCGGTCACTGGACGGCCGCCGCCCTCCTGCACGCGGCGACCTCCACCGGCCACGCGGCCCTCGGCTGGCACGAGGCGGGCAGGATCGAGCGCGGCGCGCTCGCCGATCTCACCACCCTCGCCCTGGACTCGGTCAGAACAGCGGGCACGCTCACCCGGCTCGGAGCGGAGACAGCCGTATTCGCCGCCTCCGCGGCGGATATACGCCACACCGTCGTCGCGGGCCGCCAGATCGTCCGGGACGGTGTCCACGCCCTCGTCCCCGACGTGCCCAAGGCCCTCGCCGAGTCGATCGCAGCCCTGCGCGGCTGACGCCGCGGACGCCGCCGAAGGAGAAGACCGTCACGATGACGACCACCACCACGGCGGGAACCACCGCCCTCACCAACATCGCCAGTCTGGTCACCAACGACCCCTCCCTCGGTGACGGAACCCCCATCGGTCTGATCCAGGACGCGGCCGTCGTCATCGACGGCGACCGCGTGGTCTGGGTCGGTGAATCAAGCAAAGCACCCGCCACTGACAACGCCGTCGACGCCGGTGGCCGGGCCGTGATCCCGGGCTTCGTGGACTCCCACTCCCATCTCGTCTTCGCGGGCGACCGCACCCAGGAGTTCAACGCCCGGATGTCCGGCCGCGCCTACTCCGCAGGCGGTATCCGCACCACCGTCGCCGCGACCCGCGCCGCCACCGACACCGAACTGAGCGCCAACGTCGCCCGCTACCTGGCCGAGGCGCTCCGCCAGGGCACCACCACCCAGGAGACCAAGTCCGGTTACGGCCTGACCGTCGAGGACGAGGCCCGCGCCCTCCGTATCGCCCGCGCGCAGACCGACGAGGTCACCTACCTCGGCGCGCACATCGTCCCGCCCGACCACGCCGGTGACCCGGCCGCGTATGTCGCCCTCGTCACCGGCGAGATGCTCGACGCCTGTGCCCCGTACGCCCGCTGGATCGACGTCTTCTGCGAGAAGGGCGCCTTCGACGGGGACCAGGCCCGCGCGATCCTCACCGCGGGAGCCGCGAAAGGACTGCACCCCCGCGTCCACGCCAACCAGCTCTCGTACGGTCCCGGTGTCCAGCTCGCCGTCGAACTCGACGCCGCGTCCGCCGACCACTGCACGCATCTGACCGACGCTGACGTGGACGCCCTCGCCCACAGCGCGACCGTGGCCACGCTGCTCCCCGGCGCGGAGTTCTCCACCCGCGCCGCCTGGCCGGACGCCCGCCGCCTCCTCGACGCGGGCGCGACCGTCGCGCTCTCCACGGACTGCAACCCGGGCTCGTCCTTCACCTCGTCCATGCCGTTCTGTATCGCGCTCGCCGTACGCGACATGGGCATGACCCCGGACGAGGCGGTCTGGTCGGCCACGGCCGGCGGCGCGGCCGCGCTGCGCCGCCAGGACATCGGCCGCCTCACCCCGGGCGCCCGCGCCGACCTCGCTCTCCTCGACGCCCCGAGCCATGTGCACCTGGCGTACCGCCCCGGGGTGCCCCTGGTCACGGCGGTCTGGCGGGCCGGCGAACGGGTCCGCTGAAGCCGGGGTGACCGGCCGGGCCGGGCCGACCAAGGCCCACACCGGCACCGGCGAGCGGGCCCGCTGACCCCCCGGTCCACGGGCTCCCCGCCGCCCGGCGCGGGTTCGCCGGCCCCCCGGTCCTGAACCCGCGCCGCCCGGCGCGCCCTCACCCCTTCAGTACGGCCACCTCATCGATCTTCGCCCGCAGCCTCCGCACCGCCTGCGTCTTCGCGTACGGCTTCAGCCTGCGCTGCATCGTCTCGAAGTGCTCGTCACCCCGCGCCGACGAGACATGCTCGTAGTCCTCCAGGAACTGCCACCAGCTCGCGCACGCGGCCTCCAGATGCCCCAGCTCCAGCTGACGCTGCGCCAGCACCGCGAGGAAGTGGACCCTGCCCTGCCGTTCGTTCTTCTGCTGCGCCTTCAGGGACTGCTGGAGCGCGGATATCGAGCCCGGCAGATCCTTGAACTCGTACAGCACATGGGATGTGTGGAACAGATACGCGGTCGCGTCGTAACCGCCCACGGACTCACGCCGGTTGTCGGCCTTCGTCAGCGCCGTCTCGGTCTCCCTGAGCCGGGCGAACGCCTGCCGTTTGTCGCCGACCATCGCCGCGGAGTGGGCCTGCTGCCCGGAGAGGAAGGCCCGCAGCCGCGGCCCGGCCTTCGGGGACGCCTCGGCGGCCGAGTCGGCGAGCTCCAGCGCGCGCTTGCCGTAGCCGAGATTGGACGCCTGGAGGGACATGCCGCGCAGCGTCCGGCAGTACGTCGTGTGGTCCTCGGCGGCGCCGGCCAGTTCCAGGGCCCGGAGGTAGTACCGCTGGCCGAGCCCGTGCGCCCGCTCGTACATCGCCATCCACCCGGTCAGATAGACCAGGTCGGACGCCGCCGACAGCATGTCGCTCCGTACGCCTTCCGGAGCCTCGGCCTTGAGCCAGGGCATGACGGTGTTCACGAGAAACGCGGCGGCCATCGGGCGCGCGTGCCCTCCGCCGAGCTCATCGAGAATGTCCGCTATTCGATCGGTCATCGTACGTACGGCCTGTACTTGCGGCGCGCCGATCCGGGCCGTCCGCTTGCCGGGGGGCGCGCTCGCCGAGGTGGCGGCATGTGCCAGATCCGGAAACAGCGGTACCACAATCGCGGCGGAGAACAAGCCTGCGGCTATCAAACTGCGACGCGACGGGTCCATATCGGCCCTTCCCATGTCGACCAGTTCTTCGAACGTGTTGACGCCGGAAGCGACGGAGGAGCCGGGTACGCCGGAGCCCGCCGGGACGTGCGCGGAGGCCGCGACCGGCAGACCGGCCTCGGCATGGGTGACCGGGCGCCTGAGCTTGCGCGCGAACGCCTCCACGATCAGTGGTCTGACCTGCTCCTTCGGGGTGGTGCCCGCGACCCAGTGGGAGACTGCGGACTGGTCGTAGCGCAGCTGGAGCCCGGCTTCCGCGCCGATGCGATTGATGATCTGTGCGAACTGCGCACGGGACCACTTCGCCTGCTCAAGCAGAGAGGCCAGCCCGGCATTGGGTGTGCGTGAGTGACGTGAGTTACTCGCCATGCCTTTAACTCCCCCAAGCGTTCATGGCTTTCATTCTCGGACCTGCCCTCCACGGTACCCGGGGAGGGTAATAACGCGGTTTTCTCTTCAAGTAGACGCCGAACACACGAAGAGAGCGGGGGGCCAAGGTGACCACAGTGACAGACCGCAGAGCCGGAGGCACAGAGGAAAACGCACACGGGAAGGCATTGGCATATGACGATATCGCCTTCGATGTCATAGCCCTGAACATCGACCGCGCGCTCGCCCCGCATCGCATGATGCCGCCGCCGGTGGAGATCGCCGATCTCACCAACCGGCTGATCGACCATGGGGCGTTGCTCGTCGGATGCGTCGAACGGATCCCCGAGACCGAGCACACGGTCAGGGCGAAGGGCGCGCTGAAGGACTGGTACGACCTGACCGGCAGCGGGCCGGGTGGCGGCGCCATGGCGAACTGGGTGCACATGCGTGCCCTGGCCCGCATGTGCCGCACGTTCATGGACTACCTGCACGAACGTGAAGGGCGGCACCGGACATGACTCCTGAAGCGAAGCATCAGGCGTGGTTCGTGGTCGCGGTCTGCACGCTGGGGCTCACCATCGCCCTGGCAGTCGGGCTGCGCCTGTAGGCCCTCTGGTGCCGATCTCAGCTGCGGCGGGCCTCAGCTAACGCAGTACCACCGGCAGTTCCCGCACGCTGTTGCCCACAAAGCTCCGATGGCGCGGAAGCTCCTCTTCCGGGACCGTGACCCTCAGGTCCGGGAAGCGTGTGAACAACCGCCGCAGCGCGATCGTCGTCTCCATCCTCGCCAGAGGTGCGCCCAGGCAGAAGTGCGTGCCGTGGCCCAGCGACAGATGGCGGGTCGTGGAGCGCGTACGCCGCGTGATGTCGAAGCGGTCCGCGTCCGGGCCGTGGGCGGCGGGATCACGGCCGGCGGCCGAGAAGCCCGCCAGTACCGGAGTGCCCGCGGGGATCAGCGTGCCGTCCACCGTCAGGTCCCGGACCGGATAACGGAACGGGAAGAAACTGACCGGGCTGTCCCAGCGCAGCGTCTCCTCGACCGCGTCCGCCCAGTCGGCCCCACCGGCCCTGATCAGCTCCAGCTGGTCCGGGTGGGCGCAGAGCGCGCGCACCGCGTTGGTGATCAGATTGAGCGTGGTCTCATGACCGGCGATGATCATCACGATCATCGTGCCGATGAGTTCGGCCTCGCCGAGCCGGTCGCCGCCCTCCTCGCGCGCGGCGATCAGGGCGCTGGTGAGGTCCTCGCCGGGACGGTCCTTACGGGAAGCGGCCACCGCCGTGAGCACCGCCACCATCTCCCGGTTCGCGGCCACGGCCTCCTCGGGCGCGATGTCGGTCGCCACCACCTGGTTCGACAGTACGTGCAGCCGGTCCCGGAACTCCTCGTCCACGCCGAGCAGTTCACAGATGACGCTCATGGGCAGCGGCAGCGCGAAGTGCGCCCGCAGATCCACCACGCCGTCGTCCGCCCGCGCCGCCGCGGTCTCCGTACCGTCCAGCAGGTCGTCGGTCAGCCGCTCGATGCCGGGCCGCAGCGCCTCCACGCGCCGCGCCGTGAACGCCTTGCTCACCAGCGACCGCAGCCGCCGGTGATCGTCGCCGTCCGAGGTGACCATGCCCTGCACGGTCGCGAAGGTCCGCAGCGGCCAGCCGTCCGGAATTCGCCCCTCGCGCAGCGCGGTGAAATGCCGCGCGTTCTTGGCGACATCGGGATGGCCGATGAATTCCCTGAGCGCCTCGTGCCCGAGCACCGCCGCCGCCGGCACGTCCCCGGGGAGCAGGACCTCGGCCGCGGCGCCCTTCGCCAGCAGCGCGGCGTTGGAGGCGTGCGGGCAGGCGCCGGAGGAGTCCATCCGGTGGGGCACATATGACGCCGTCACTGGACTCTCCCTCCCGGCACGCCTGATACAGGGTCGCTCCCGATCCTATGAGGGAGAGGGGGGCGCGGCACAGGAGCGGTTCCGGCCTCTTCCGGCTTCTTCCGGCCTGTTCCGGCGGCTTCCGGCGGCTTCCGGGGTGTTCCGGCCTGTTACGGACCGTTGTCCTGGAGTGATTTGGGCGGGTACCGTCCTTTCGGGGCGGGACGCGACCGGGGGGTCGAGATGAGCGAGGTACGTGGCGCCGCGCGCGTGCGCGTCGAGGTGGTGACACCGGGGGAGCTGGCCGAGCCCGACCTCGCGGCCTGGCGCGCGTTACGGGCCGCCTCCGGCGCGCCGGCCAACCCGTTCATGGAACCGGAGTTCACCCGCGCGGTGGGCGGCGTACGACCGGCCTCGCGTGTGGCGGTCCTGCGGGAGGAGCGGGGGGAGCGGGAGGGGCGGGCCACCGGCCGGCCCGTCGGCTTCTTCCCGTACGAGAAGGGCCCGTTGGGGTACGGACGGGCCATCGGGCTCGGGGTCTCCGACTGCCAGGGCGCCGTGCTCCGTACCGGCCTTCCGCTGACCGCGCGCGAACTGCTCGGCGGCTGCTCGCTCGCGGCCTGGGAGTTCGACAACCTGGAGGCGGGGCAAGGGCTGTTCGTGCCGACGGCCGCCGAGGGGTTCGAGTCGCCGGTGATCGAGGTCGGGGAGGGGTACGCCGCCTACGAGGCGGCCCTGCGCACGCGGTCGCCCACGTTCTTCCGTACCACCACCGCGAAGGAGCGCAGGCTCGGCCGGCAGGCGGGAGAGGTCCGCTTCGTCTTCGACGAACGCGATCCGGCCGCCCTGCGCACGCTCATGGCGTGGAAGTCGGCGCAGTACCGCAGGACCGGCCGCCGCGACCGGTTCGCGCAGGAGTGGATCAGCGCGCTGGTACGCCTGCTCGCGGAGACCCGTACGCCGGGCTGCTCCGGCGTGCTCTCCGTGCTGTACGCGGCGGGCCGCCCCGTCGCCGCGCACTTCGGACTGCGCTCGCGCACGGTGCTGTCCTGCTGGTTCCCCGCCTACGACCCGGAGTTCGCGAAGTTCTCGCCGGGGCTGATCCTGCATCTGCGCATGGCCGAGGCCGCCGCCGCGGCGGGGATCGTGATGCTCGATCTGGGGCGCGGCGCCGCGGAGTACAAGGACGCGCTGAAGACCGGCGGGCTCCGGGTGTACGAGGGAGCCGCGGCGCGGCCCGGCGCGCGGGCGGCCCTCTCCTGGCTGGGCAGGGAGCCCTCCCGCAGGGCGCACGGCTTCGTGCGGAGCAGGCCGGGGCTGGCGGGATACGCGCGGCGGACGCTGAAACGGCTGGGCCGGCTGCGAGCCGGGTGACGGGTGACGGAGGCGGTGCCGGGTGACGCGCGACCGGCCGGGCGGGGTCCCCGGCGCGCGGAGGCAGGCAGGGTCTGGGGAGCGGGAGCGGTACCTACGGGGGAGCAGATGACGCGTCCATCCACATCGACGTCCACGTCGACGTCCACGTCCGGATCCACGTCCGGATCCACCTACGCGTCCGGTGCCGCACGCGCGTCCGTCGCCGTCGCCGAACTCGATCTCGGCGGCCCCGACGGCCCGGTCCTCTCCTTGGGCCCCGCGCCCGGCGGGCCGCCCCTCGGCGAGGGGGACATCTACGCGCTCGTACGGCTGCGGGGCCGCCCCGCCGCCACCGTGTCCTGCCGGGTCGGAGCGGGGGAGGACCCCGCCGAGGTGCTCTCCGCCGCCTTCCGCGCGCGGCATGACCCGGGCCGGTACGCCCCGCCCGCCGCCGAGCCGTCCGCCGCCGACCCGCCCGCTGCCGAGCCGTCCGCCGTCGACCCGCCCGCCGAGCCGCACGCCCCGCCCCGTACCACCGTCGTCGTCGGGACCCGCGAGCGCGCCGGACAGCTCGCCCGCGCCCTCGACTCGCTCCTCGCCCAGGACCACCCGGACTTCCGCGTCCTCGTCGTCGACAACGCGCCCGTCACGTCCGCCACCCGCGACCTGGTGGCGTCCCGTTACGCGGGCCGCGTCGACTACGTCCACGAACCGCGCCCCGGGCTGGCCCTCGCCCACAATCGCGGTCTCGCCGAGGCGGACGGCGCGGTCGTCGCCTTCACCGACGACGACGTGATCGCCGACCCGCACTGGCTCACCGCGCTCACCGCACCCTTCGCGGCGGACCCCGGACTCGGGTGTGTCACCGGCCTGATCCTGCCCGCCCGGCTCACCACCCCCGCCCAGATCCTGCTGGAGAGCCACGGCGGCTTCGCCAAGGGTCTCGAACCGCGCCTGTACGACCCGGCCAGACCGCCCGCCGACGAACCGCTCTTCCCGTTCACCGCAGGCAGTTTCGGCTCCGGCGCCAATATGGCCTTCCGCGCCGAGGCGCTGCGGGCCGTCGGAGGGTTCGACCCGGCCACCGGCACCGGCACCCCCGCCAGGGGCGGCGACGACCTGTACGCCTTCGTCCGCGTCCTGTCCGCCGGCCACCGGCTGCGCTACACCCCGTGGGCGCTCGTCTGGCACCACCACCGCGAGACCTGGCGGGACCTGGAGGACCAGGCGTACGGATACGGCGCCGGCCTCACCGCGTATCTCACCGCGATCCTGGTCCGCCGTCCCGCGCTGCTGCCCGCCCTGCTGGCGAAGCTGCCGCGCGGCCTGGCCCACGCCCGCGCGATCACCGCTCACCGCCCGGCCGGAGAGGCGGAACCGGCGCCCGGCGCGCACGGCGCGCGGTCCTATCCCTGGCCGCGCGGCCTCTCCCGGCTGGAACGCAGAGGCATGCTCTACGGCCCCCTCGGCTACGCGAAGGCGCGCAGACGGATATCCGGGGACGGGGGCCGGACGTGAAGGACCTGCCCGCCGCCTCCGTCCGTATCCCCGTCACTCCCGTCGTCCCTCTCGTCCCCGTCCTGCTCTACCACGCCGTCATGGACGACCCGCCCGCCTGGATCGCCGAATTCACCGTCACTCCACGGGACTTCGCGGCCCAGCTGGACGCCGTCGTCGCCTGCGGCCGTACACCGGTCCCGATCAGCGGGCTGGTCCGCCATCTCCTCCACGGCACGGCCCTGCCACCCCGGCCCGTCGTCCTCACCTTCGACGACGGCTTCGCCGATCTGCCGGGCCCCACGGCCGAGGCGCTCGCCGCCCGAGCGCTGCCCGCCACCGCCTATCTGACCACCGGCGCCCTCGCGCCCGCTCTCGCGCCCGGCAACGGCTGTCTGCTGCCACCCGCTCCGATGATGACGCTCGCCCAGGCGGCCGCACTGGAGGGATACGGCATCGAGGTGGGCGCCCACACCGTCACCCATCCCCAGCTGGACACCCTCACCGCCCCCGGCCTCCACCGTGAACTGCGCCAGTCCAAAAGCGCGTTGGAGGACGTCCTCGGGCATGAGGTGGCGCATCTGGCCTATCCGCACGGCTACAACAGCCGCGCGGTCCGGCGGGCCGCCGAGGCCGCCGGGTACGCCTCCGCCGTCGCCGTCCGTCACGCGCTCAGCTCGGGGCGCGACGAGCCGTACCGCATCGCCCGGCTCATCGTCCGCCGCACCCACACCGTGGCGGACATCGAGTCCTGGATGGCGGGCGAGGGGGCGCGCGGCGAGCGGGTCAGGGTCGCGCCGTTCCCGGATTCCCCGGCCACGCTGGGATGGCGGCTGTACCGACGCGTGCGCGCCCGCGTACGCGGGCCCGAGTTCGCCGGATAGGCGGGGCCATGCCACGGGAGCCCCGCCCGTCCGCCGCGCCGCCCCATCCGTCCGCCACCCCGTCCCACCTGCCCACTGCCCCGTCCCGCCTGTCCCGCCTGTCCCGCCCGTCCCGCCTGTCCGCCATGCCGCCACGCCCGCCCGCTGCCCCGTTCCGCGCGCTCACGCCGTTCCGGCTGCAACAGCCGCTGTCCTGGCTCCTGTTGGCGGTGGCGGCAGGGCTCTGGGCCTGGTCGCTGCCGAGAATAGGTTTCCGGGACATCGGGGACTTCGGACTCCTCGACCGTTTCCCCGTCGCCTTCTACGCCTCGCTGGTCGTGCTCTCGGCCGGTTTTCTGCTGAGCCTGCGCCGGGCGGGCACCGCTCCCTGGTGGCCGCTGTCCTACTGCGTCGCGATGCTGGTGGCGCTCAAGGCGCCGCCCGCCCTCCTCTACGACTCCGTCCGCTACGCCTGGGCGTCCAAACACGACGCCGTGATCGCCAGGCTGCTGGCCGAGGGGACCGTATACCCGCACGTCGAACTCTCCGGCGGCATGTCCGCGTACGACCAGTGGCCGGGCTTCTTCTCGCTCAACGCGGCCCTCATCCGGGCCTTCGGGGTGACGGGCGCCGCCTCGTACACCAACTGGGCGCCGGTCCTGTTCGGACTGCTGACGCTGCCCGTCCTGATCCTGGTCTACCGCACCTTCACCGACGACTGGCGGCTGGTGTGGTCCGCCGTCTGGATCTTCCAGCTCGCCAACTGGGTGGGCCAGGACTATCTGTCCCCGCAGGGCTTCGCCTATCTGCTCTTCCTGACCGTGTTCGCCGTGGTCGTACGGCATTTCGTACGGCCGGGATCCGCCGGGCGGCTGCGCGACCGGTCCCTGCTCGACCCGGCCGCCGCGTCCGTGCCGCCGCCCACCACCACACGTCAGCGGGCGGCGGGCGTGGCGATCCTGGCGCCGCTCATCGCGGCCGTCAACGCCTCGCACCAGCTGACCCCGGTGATGCTCTGCATGACGCTGACGGCCCTCTGCCTGACCCGCCGTTACCGCAATCTCGGGCTGCTCGTGGTCACCGGCGTGCTGATGCTCGTCTGGGATCTGACGATGGGGCGGGTGCTGTTCCTGGACACGCTGAGCACCCTGCGCGACTCGGCGGGCGATCTGCTGAACAACTCCCGCGCGGGATTCGCCGGTGAACCGACCGGCCCGGGGCCCGAGCTGGTGGGGAACGCCAACATCCTGATGGTGCTGGTCCTGGGCGGCCTCGCCGGCGCGGCCGTTCTGCTGAGACGCCGGCTGGTACGGAGCGCCCTGCCACTGCTGCTGGCCGTCGCCGCCCCCGTCCCGCTGTTCGCCGTCAACGACTACGGCGGCGAAATGCTGTTCCGCGTCTATCTGTTCGGGCTGCCGGGCACGGCCTTCTTCGCCGCCGCCGCGCTCGTCCCCGCCGTCGCGGGAACGGGAAGGGCGCGGCGGGTGGCGCGCGGCGTGTCGGCGGTCGCGCTGCCCGTGGCGCTCATCGCCCTGCTGGCGGGCTTCCTGCCGTCGTACTACGGCAAGGAAGGCATGCAGTACGCGCCGCCCGCCGAGACCGCGTTCGTGAAGCGGGCCTACGACCGCGCGCCGGACGGGGCGCTGATCCTCGCCACCACGGGGTCGTTCCCCGGCGCGTACTATCGCTACGACCACTACGAGCGCTGGTTCTTCACCGAACAGGAAGTGCCGGAGAACCTGAAGATGCTCCGGGATCCGGCCGGGTATCTCGACGCGGGCATCCCGGACGGGCGCCCGGCGTTCGTGATCCTCACCCCCTCGCAGGAGGAGGCCACCACCGGCGAGGGCTATCTGCCGCCGGGCGGCTTCGACCGGATGAGCGAGGCGCTGAAGCGCTCGCCGTATTTCCGGGTCGTGGAGGAGAGCGAGCACGGGCTCGAACTGGAACACGTGCCCCGGGGAACCAGGGGAACCCGGGGAACCCGGGAAACCGGGGAAACGCCAGGATCCCAAGGCCCGCCAGGTACGCGAGGTACGTACGCGGTTGAGGAGAAGCCACGGTGAACGACACCAGGACACCGGCCGGGCCCTGGCTCAGAGCCGCCCTCGCGCTCTCCGGCTGGCCGGCGCTCGCCGCGACGGAACTGCCCGACGGCGTACCGCTGCGCTGGATACCCGTCCTGCTCTTCGTCCTCCTCGGCCCCGGCTGCGCGCTGCTGCTCCCGCTGCCGCGCGGTCTGCGGCCCGGCGCCCGGCTGGAGGCGCTGGCGCTCGCCGCGCCGCTGAGCCTGTCCCTCGCGACGCTCACGGCCACCGCGCTCTTTCTGGTGCGGGGCTTCACGGCCACGGTGTTCCTGGTGTCGCTCGCCGCGTTCTGCACGGCCGTGGCACCGCTGCCCGCCCTGCCGCTGCCCGCCGCGACCCGTGGGGCGGTGGAGCGGCGTCCCAGGAGGGACGAGCGCGCCGGACCCGCCGCCGGCAACGGCCGATGACGGGCACGGAGGGCGCTTCCAGGTCCGGAGAAGCTCCTGGAGCGCGGCGGCGCACCCCCGGCTCCGGCGCTCGGCGGCGCGGCACACCCCGGTCCGGCGGCACGGCCTGGCCGGCCCTCGTCCTGGCCGCCGTGGGGGCGCTGCTCGCCGCGATCGGTGTCTGGCACGCCCGGGGCGGCACGGCGGACACGGACCAGGACGCGGCGCACGGATCATGTGCGCCGACCGCGTTGCTGGAACCCCCGTGCGGGGCCTGGTGGGGCGCGTACATCCCCTACGCGCGCGACGGCTCGCTCAAGGACGCGGTGTACGCCTTCGAGAAGAAGATCGGGCGCAGGCTCGACCTCGTCCACAACTACCACGACATGTCCCGCACCGAACGGGACGGAGTGCTGCTCACCTCCGACGAACGCGAGCTGGGCCGGGACCGGTTGCTGATGCTGGCCTGGGAGTCCACCGTATGGACCGAGCCGCACCACGAGAACTGGACCGAGACCCAGCTCGGCTGGCGCGCGGTCGCCGACGGGACGTTCGACGAGGAGATCATCGATCCGCAGGCCCGGCGCCTCAAGGCGTACGGCGAGCGCGTCTTCCTCTCCTTCGACCAGGAGGCCGACTTCCGTACGCCGGACGCGGGCACGCCCGAGGAGTTCGTCGCCGCCTACCGCCACCTCCACGACCGGTTCGAGCGGCTCGGCGTGGACAACGTGGTGTGGGTGTGGACGGTCTCCGGCTATCTGGGCAACGCCGGACTGATGAAGTCCCTCTATCCGGGCGACGACTACGTCGACTGGATCGGCATGGACCAGTACAACTACTTCCGCTGCCACGATTCGGAGAACTGGCTGGACTTCGAGCGCAGCCAGCGGCCGTCCTACGAGTGGCTGCGGGCGAACGTGTCCGCCACGAAACCCGTCATGCTCGCCGAGTTCAGCACGGCACCCGACCCGGACCGGCCCGGCCGGCAGCGTGACTGGTACCGCGAGATCCCGGCGCTGGTGCCGACGCTGCCGGGGGTGCGGGCGCTGGTCCACTGGAACCGGCCGGTGCCGGGCGAGGGCTGCGATCTGACGGTGGACAGGGGCCCGGCGCTTGAGGGGTACCGCGAGGCGGGGCGCGCCCCGTACTTCCGTCAGCGGCTCCCGGCGCGGTGACGCCGCCGTGCGGCCCGTACGCTAACGCCGCCGTGCGGCCCGTGCGGCCCGTGCGGCCCGTACGGCTCGTACCGCCCGTACGGCCGGCGCGGTCGCGGCCACCGCGCACACCCCCAGGGTCAGCGGCACCGCCTGCGCCGCGAACTCCTGCTGCCCCGCCCAGCCCGCCACCGCGAGCACCCACACCGCACCCGTCGTGACGCGCCCGTCCGTCCCCAGCGCCCACAGGGCGACGGCGGCCAGCCCCAGGCAGAGCAGTTGCAGAGCGACGGGCAGCGCCCGCAGGACACCGTCAGCGTCGGAGACACCGGCGAGGAGATCGGCGAGGAGCCGCGCGACCGGCTCGTGCCAGGGCCCCGACGCCCGGTCGGGCCGTACGCCCAGCAGTACGGGCGCGCTGTGCAGCGCGGCGAAGGTGGCCGGCGGCCCGAGCGCGAGCAGCGCCGGGCCCGGCCGTACGAGCGAGACGGCGGCGCACTGGACGACGATCAGCAGAATGCCCGCGACGAGCGTCGACGGGGGCAGGGCGGCCAGCAGTTCGGTACCGGTCAGCCGGTCGCGGCCGATGTCCCCGAGGCGGACGAGCGGCGGCCAGAACAGCCCGGCCGCCAGCCCGAACAGCAGCCAGAGCACGGTGACGGTGCGGCTCTCGTCCACGGCGGAAGCGGCGGAAGCGGCGGAGGCGCCGGAAAGGTGGGGCGCGGGGGAGTCCGGGGAGGCGGCGGAGACCGGGGAGTTCGCGGGTACGGGCAGCACATGGACCGGGGCGGCCAAGGCCTCCGCGCGGAGCCGCGCGGCCTCACGGGCCCAGTCGGTGCCGTACCCGTCGGTGTCCTTCCGGCGGGGCGCCCGCCTGCCGCGCGTGCTCCGCAGGGCCGCCCGCAGCCCCGGCGCCGCGATCAGCGCCATCACCGTCATCGACAGCAGCATCGCCAGCCCCGCCCCGGCGATCCCCGCCGGACCGAGCAGCAACAGGGCGCTGCCGAGGACGAGCACGCACATGGCGCCCTGGAGCGCGGCGAGCATGCCCGTACGCCCCTGGACCCGCAGCACCCCGATGTACAGCTCCACGACCACCCGGGGGAGCGCGGCGGCGGCGAGCAGCCGCAGGACCGTCGTGCCGTGCCGCGCGTAGTCCGCCCCGAACGGCGCGAGGATCTGTGGCGCGAAGACCACCAGCACCAGCACCACCGGCACGAGCAGCACCGTCATCCGGCGCAGCGCCCCGCGCACCCCCTCGGCCAGCCGGTCCGGGCTGTGCGAGGCGTGCGCGGTGAGCGAGGAGGCCATGTTGATGGCCATGAACTCCATCGTGCCGCCGACGGTGTAGGCGGTGTAGAAGAAGGCATTGTGCGCGGCGTTGAAGCGGACCGCGACCAGCACCGGCAGCAGATTGATCATCGCCAGACTGAACAGCGCCCCGACCGAGTCCCCGGCGAGGAACCGTCCGATGTCGCGCGCCCGGGGCGGCTCGCGGTCGTGGTCGGCGGCGGCCTGGCGGGGGATCAGCCTGCGGAAGACCAGCCAGCCGAGCGGCAGGACGGACAGGGCGATGGCCGCCGCCCAGGAGACGAAGACCCCGAGGACCGGCATGGCCGTGGCGAACGCGGCCAGCAGGAGCAGCTTGCCGAGGGAGAACGCGGCGTTGCCGACGGGCACCCAGAACGCCCTGCGCAGCCCGGTCAGCACGCCGTCCTGGAGAGTGAGCAGCGCCCAGGCGACACAGGCCGCGGTGAAGACGATTCCGGCCGTGACCCCGTCGAGCGGCGCGTACGAGGGACCCCACAGATCGAGCGTCGCCAGGAACACCACACAGGCGGCGCAGACGACCAGCGAACTGACCGCGTACGTACGCCACACCAGCGCGCCGGTGGCGCGGCCCGCGCGCGGTACGTACCGCACCACCGCGCCGATCATGGTGGTGGCGGTGAGCGAGGCGAGCAGCCGCATCGCGGCGATGGCGGCCGAGCCCTGGCCGACCGCCTCCTCGGTGTAGTAGCGCGCGGCGACCAGCCAGAAACCCAGGCCCAGGGCGGCGGAGACGCCGGTGGAGAGCATCAGGGCATAGGCGTTGCGGAACATCGAGTCGCCGCCGGGCGCGTCGGGGCCGGCGGTCCCCGGCCCGCGTAACCGGGTGGTGTCAGCCACCGCCGCCATGCCCTTCGCCGCGCTCCACCTGCCGTACGGGTTCCTTCCAGCGCGCGGGCCGCGCGCCCAGTGCGTCGAGTACGGCGATCACCTGATCCGCCCGGCGCGGGTCGGCGGGCAGGGCGTGCCGTGCGAACCAGGCGGCCGGCCCCGGCGCGGGCGACGGATCGGTGAAGACCTCGCCCGCGTAGGCGTCGAGCGGCGGATCGTAGAGATAGCCGGTGGTGACGCGGTGTCTCGCGAGCGCGGCGATGGCCGCGTCCCGGTCCTCCACCAGCAGCGGCACCCGGAAGAGCGGCTGCGCCCCGGCCGTGCCGCCGGCGTCGCCCCACGGACTGGCCAGCAGTTTCTCCGTCCCCCCGAGGTGCGCGGCGAGCCGCTGGTCGAGGCCGCCGAGCAGCCGCCGCGTACGGTGCAGCCGGGAGCGGCCCGAGCGCAGCCGGTAGTCGTGCATGTCGACCCGGATCCAGGAGTGGAACCCGCCGAGCCCCGGGGCCGTTTCGAGCGCCCGCCTCAGCTCGCCCGGCCGCAGCGGCATCCGGATCTCCGCGCGCTCCTCGCGCCCGAGCAGCCGCAGCGCGGCGCGCGCGGCCCGTACCAGCCGCAGTCCCCGGACCCCGGCCTCGGCGTACGGGCGCAGCGCGTAGGCGAGTTCGGCGGTGAGCCGGGAGGGTTCGAGCAGGGCGTCACGGGCCCTGGAAAGTTCCGTACGCAGCCCCGGATCCGCGAGCGCGAGGAAGCCGCCGCTCTGGGCGCCCACATGCTTGGAGAGGCTGAACACGGACGCGTCCCCGAACGCGCCGACCGGCCGCCCCGCCACCTCGCTGCCGATGGCGTGCGCGGCGTCCTCGATGAGCGGGATCCCCAACGCGTCGCAGCGGGCGCGCAGTTCGGGGGCCGGATCGGGATTTCCGTACAGGTTCGTGGTGAGGACGGCGGACAGCCCGCGCCAGCCGGACTCCGGGAGGCCCGCCGGGTCGATGGACCCGTCCCGGGCGCGCAACGGCGCCTGTACGGGGCGCAGTCCGGCGGCGAGCACCACGAAGAGGATGACGTCGTCGTTGACCGGAGACATCAGCACGCGCCCGCCGGGCGCGCACCAGTGGCGCAGCGCCACATACAGCCCGAGCCGGCACGACGGCACGTACAGGCATTCCCTGCCGAGGCGGCGGCGCATCAGCGTCTCCAACTCCGCGTACGCGGAGTGTTCCGCCGGGCAGCCCTCCCCACGAGCCATCGCGTCTCCCCACGCTCCCCTGCCCGGCTCAATGTGGCCCATAACGGACGAGCCGTCAATAAGGCCGCCGAAGCCGGGAGCGAGGGTGGTGAAGCGGGGAGCGGGGGCGCGGAAGCGGGGGCGGGGGCGCGGAAGCGGGGAGCGCCGGCCCCGGAAGGGGCGGCCCGTCACTCCTCCAGCGTCAGACCCTTTCTGAGCTTCCTCAGGGTGCGGGAGAGCAGCCGGGACACATGCATCTGCGAGATGTTGAGCTCCTCGCCGATCTCCGACTGCGTCATATTGGCGACGAAGCGCAGGGAGAGGATCTTCCGGTCCCGCGTCGGCAGGCTCGCGATCAGCGGCTTCAGGGACTCGACGTACTCGATGCCCTCAAGCCCGTGGTCCTCGTAACCGATCCGGTCCGCGAGCGCGCCCTCGGTGTCGTCGTCCTCGGGCTGGGCGTCCAGCGAGCTGGCGGTGTACGCGTTGCTCGCCGCCATGCCCTCGACGACTTCTTCGTTGGTGATGCCGAGGCGGTGGGCGAGTTCACCGACGGTGGGCGCCCGGTCGAGCTGCTGGGCCAGTTCGTCGCCCGCCTTGGCGAGGTCGAGGCGGAGTTCCTGGAGCCTGCGCGGTACCCGTACCGACCACGACGTGTCGCGGAAGAAGCGCTTGATCTCGCCGACGATGGTCGGCATCGCGAAGGTCGGGAACTCGACGCCACGGCTCAGCTCGAAGCGGTCGATCGCCTTGATCAGGCCGATCGTGCCGACCTGCACGATGTCCTCCATCGGTTCGCTGCGGGAGCGGAACCGGGCGGCCGCGAACTTCACCAGGGCGAGATTCAGCTCGACCAGGGTGTTGCGGACGTACGCGTGCTCGTGCGTGCCCTCTTCAAGGGTCTCCAGCCGGGCGAAGAGCGTCTTCGACAGGGCTCGGGCATCCACCGCGCCCACCTCGCCGAAGGGCGGGATCTCGGGCAGGCCCTCAAGGCCCTCGGCCGGGCCCTCGAAGCCGGCCGGCGGTGTGATGTCGGTCTCGGAAGGTGCGGGCGGCGTTGCCGACGGCGCCTGCTGGGTACGCGGGTCGTCGAGCCGGGGTGACATGGGTCTCCTCCATACGTTCTCGGCATATGGCTGCCGATGCCAATACGCGCTGCTGCGGTGTGCGGCGCCTCCAAAGCCGGCCGTGGTCGGATGTGTCCCTACAACCCCTACCCGCTCGGCACGGACAGTTGCAAGTGTTAATTGTTTCATATGTCCTTATTGTGGGGGAGTTTGGGTACCGATCGCCGTACGAAAGGCGTAATGTTCGACGGGCGTCATCGGGATGTGATGACGATGAGACGACACCATCTGACGACGGCGCACGACACGGCGAAGAGGGACGGCCATGGACCGCCAGACGGTCGGCAGCACGAACAGGGGCCGGCTTCGGGTCGAAGTTCGGACCGAGGGCCGGAGCGAGGTAGTGACAGCGGCGGGTGAGTTGGATCACCACACCGCCGACCTGTTGCGGACTCCTCTGGACGAAGCACTCGAACAGGGACGGTCACGTCTGGTGGTCGACTGTTCGCAACTGGAATTCTGCGATTCGACCGGACTCAACGTCCTGCTGGGCGCCCGCCTGAAGGCGGACGCGGCCGGCGGCGGGGTCCATCTCGCGGCGATGCTGCCCGTCGTGGCGCGGGTCTTCGAGATCACCGGCGCGGACGCGGTCTTCACCGTCCATGACTCCCTCGAAGAGGCCCTGGCCGACTGAGCCGGCCCGCTACTCTGCATCCCGTCTGCATCCCGGGTTTCCGCCCCCGGACGCACACTCCTGCTCCCCTGTTGCCCGCGTCACGATTTCCGGATCGGTGAAGTGGGTGTTGTCACGATTCGGGCGGGCAGAAGATCCCCGGCGGAACGAGCAGGACCCGCACTCTCTGTACGCAAGCACTGGCTAATTGGTGAATCGGTGAGGTGAAGCGCTGATGAGCACCACCCGGCAGCCTCCGCCGGGCGAACTCGGCCCTGAGCCGGACGGCGCTGGCACCGCTGCCACGACGTCCGACGCTCGGGTGCGGTCGCTCGTCCTGGCCGGCGCCAGCGGTGTCGTACCGCTCGCGCGCGACTTCACCCGCCAGGCGCTCTACGACTGGGGCTGGCTCCCCGCCGCGACCGCGGACCGGCGCGCGGCGGCGGAGGACGTACTGCTGGTCGTCTCCGAACTGGTCACCAACGCGTGTCTGCACGCCGAGGGCCCGGAGGGGCTGCGGGTCGCGCAGACCGCCAAAGTGCTGCGTCTTGAGGTCACGGACCGCGGTACGGGCCAGCCGGCCCCCCGTACGCCGCACCGCGCGGGACGCCCCGGCGGCCACGGCATGTTCATCGTCCAGCGGCTCTGCCTGGACTGGGGAGTCGTACGGACGCCCGGCGCGGCAGGCAAGACGGTCTGGGCGGAGCTGGCCGCTCCGTCGTGACGCGCGTAGCGGGCGCGCGTGCGCGGCCCGCGCGAGAGGCCCGTACGAGAGGCGCGTACGAGAGGCGCGTACGAGAGGCGCGTACGAGAGGCCCGTACGAGAGGCCCGTACGAGAGGGCCGCCGCACCCTTACCCGGTGCGGTGGCCCTCTTCGTCGCGTACGCCCCGTCCGGACAGCGGCCGCCGATGTCGCCCGCGCACTGGCCCGGAGACAGCGCCCGGTGCGTGTCGCCTAGTGAATGTCGCCCATCAGCGCCCGCACCTTCCTGCGGTACATGAAGACCGCGAAGCCGGCGAGGCACGCCAGCAGCGCCTCCAGGGCCACCACACCCGTCTTCCCCAGATCGACCCCGCCGATGGAGAGCAGACCGGTCACGGAGTCGCCCGCGGTGACCGCCAGGAACCAGACCCCCATCATCTGGCTCGCGTACTTCCCCGGCGCCATCTTCGTCGTCACCGACAGACCCACCGGGGAGACGCACAGCTCGCCCACGGTCTGGATCAGATAGATGCCCACCAGCCACATCGGGCTGACCAGCGTGCCGTCCGCCGCCATCGCCAGCGGGATCAGGAAGAAGAAGAACGAGACGCCGACGAGGAACAGCCCGGCGGCGAACTTCACGACCGTGCTCGGCTCCTGCCCCCGGCGGCTCAGCCAGAGCCAGAACCAGGCGAAGACCGGCGCGAGCGCCATGATGAACACGGGGTTCAGCGACTGGTACCAGGAGGACGGGAAGCCCAGCCCGAACAGCTCGCCGGCGGCCTTCGTCGTACCGAACGCCTGGACGGTGGAGCCGCCCTGGTCGTAGATCATCCAGAACACGGCCGCGGCCACGAAGAACCAGATGTACCCGGACATCCTGCTCTGCTCGGCCGCCGACAGCTCCTTGTCGCGCTTGATCCTGATCAGCACGGCGGCCGGGATCGCGATGCCCGCGAGCGTCAGCGGGACCATCGCCCAGTTGAGGGTGAAGTTGCCGCTGAGGCCGACGGCGCCGTAGAAGACGGCGGCGATCAGCAGCCACGTCATGCCCTTGCGCAGCCAGGTGACGCGCTCCTCGCGGGAGAGCGGGGTCGGGACGCGGCTGCTCTCCGGGCTCAGATGTTTCGTGCCGAGCAGGAACATGACCAGGCCGATACCCATGCCGACGGCGGCGAGGGCGAAGCCGAGGTGCCAGTTGTAGGTCTCGCCGACGGTGCCGATGATCAGCGGGGCGAAGAAGGCACCGATGTTGATGCCCATGTAGAAGATGGTGAACCCGCCGTCACGGCGCGGGTCGTTGGGGCCGTCGTAGAGATGGCCGACCATCGTGGAGATATTGGCCTTCAGCAGGCCCGAGCCGAGCGCCACCAGTGCCAGACCGGCGAAGAAGCTTCCCGTGCCCGGCAGGGCGAGGGTGAGATGGCCCGCCATGATCGTGCAGGCCGCGATCGTGACGGTCTTGCGCGGGCCCCAGAGTCTGTCCCCCAGCCAGCCGCCGGGCATCGCCAGCAGATAGACCATGGACAGATAGATGGAGTAGACGGCCGTGGTGGTGGCCAGATCCATCCCGAGGCCGCCGCCCTGAAGCCCCTTCGAGGCGTCGGGACCACCGGAGATCAGATAGATCGTGAGCAGGGCCCTCATGCCGTAGAAGCTGAAGCGCTCCCACATCTCGGTCATGAAGAGCGTGGCCAGTCCGCGGGGGTGGCCGAAGAAGGTCTTCTCGGGTCCGGCGGGGGCGCTGGGCGAGTCCTTCGTCAGGCTGGACGCCATGGGTCGATCCTTGCTTGCTCGGGACGCGCCGCTCGGTCAGCGGTGACGCGCCCGGTGTGGGGGGGGGCGGGCCGGGGCGGTACAGGCCGTCCCCGGCGCGGAGACGCAGAGAAGAGACCCTTGGCACTCAGCAGGCCAAAGGTCTCCTAGTGGTACTACATGCGTCTCGACACCATACGACATGACAGAGTCGTATAAGGAAGGACTTGAGGGATGGATCACAGGGTTTGGTGCAGTCAGACTCTTATATTCGAAGGTAGATCATCTGATCGCACACGATCCTGAAGGCATCGCCGAGCAGGGCCCAAGCGCCGCCCCGTGCGGTCTACCATCACCCCATGACCCGTGTACTGCTCGCCGAGGACGACGCTTCCATCTCGGAGCCGCTGGCCCGCGCCCTGCGTCGGGAGGGTTACGAGGTCGAGGTCCGCGAAGACGGTCCGACCGCGCTGGACGCCGGACTCCAGGGCGGAGTCGACCTGGTCGTACTCGACCTGGGCCTGCCCGGGATGGACGGCCTCGAAGTCGCCCGCCGGCTGCGCGCCGAAGGCCACGCCGTGCCGATCCTGGTGCTGACCGCCCGCGCCGACGAGGTGGACACCGTGGTCGGCCTGGACGCCGGCGCCGACGACTACGTGACCAAGCCCTTCCGGCTCGCGGAGCTGCTGGCGCGGGTACGGGCGCTGCTCCGGCGCGGCGCCTCGGACCCCGTGCCCGCCCCCGCCACCCATGGCGTACGGATCGATGTCGAGTCGCACCGCGCCTGGATGGGCGACGAGGAACTCCAGCTCACCGCCAAGGAGTTCGACCTGCTGCGGGTCCTGGTACGGGACGCGGGCCGGGTCGTCACCCGCGACCAGCTGATGCGCGAGGTCTGGGACACCACCTGGTGGTCGTCGACCAAGACCCTCGACATGCACATCTCCTGGCTCCGCAAGAAGCTCGGGGACGACGCGGCCAACCCGCGCTATATCGCCACCGTACGGGGCGTCGGCTTCCGGTTCGAGAAGAGCTAAGGCACCTTGCGCCGCCGTCTGATCAACTCCACGCTCGCCGTGGTGCTCGTCGTCATCGCCGTCTTCGGGGTCTCGCTCGTCATCGTCGAGACCCGCACGATCAGCAGCAGCGCCCAGGAGAGCGTGGACTCCGAGGCGGTGCGGCTGGTGAGCATCGTCGACGGCCGCCTCCTCGGCGGCGACAACGTCACCGCCAAGGTGCTGGCCGAGCAGATCGACCGGACGCGGTACGCCCGGATCGAGATCCCGGGCCGGCCCGTCGTCGAGATCGGCGAGCGGCCGACCGGCAGCGTCATCCGGGCCAAGGAGAAGGGCGAGGAGGGCGAGATCGTCACCGTCGAGGAGCCCCGCTCCTCGGTGACCCGCGAGGTCGGCCGCACCCTGCTGATCATCGGCGCGGTGGCGCTGCTCGCGGTCATCGCCGCCGTCCTGCTCGCCGTACGCCAGGCCAACAAGCTCGCCTCCCCGCTCACCGATCTCGCGGAGACCGCGGAGCGCCTCGGCTCCGGCGACCCGCGCCCCCGGCACAAGCGGTACGCGGTGCCCGAGCTGGACCGGGTCGCCGATGTCCTCGACTCCAGCGCCGAGCGCATCGCCCGGATGCTCACCGCCGAGCGGCGGCTCGCCGCCGACGCCTCGCACCAGCTCCGTACGCCGCTGACCGCCCTGTCCATGCGGCTGGAGGAGATCTCCGCCACCGATGACCTGGACACGGTGAAGGAGGAGGCGATGGTCGCGCTGGCGCAGGTCGAGCGGCTGACCGATGTGGTGGAACGGCTGCTCACCAACGCGCGCGACCCGCGGACCGGCTCCGCCGTCGCCTTCGACCTCGACGAGGTCGTCAAACAGCAGATCGAGGAGTGGCGCCCGGCCTATCGCAGCGCCGGGCGGGCCATCGTCTGCTCGGGCCGGCAGGGGATGCGGGCCGTCGGCACGCCCGGCGCGGTCGCCCAGGTGCTGGCCGCGCTGATCGAGAACTCGCTCATGCACGGCGGCGGTACGGTCGCCCTGCGCACCCGCGTCACCGGCAACCAGTCCGTCATCGAGGTGACCGACGAGGGGCCCGGCGTCCCGGCGGACCTCGGGGCGCGGATCTTCGAGCGCACCATCAGCGGCCGCAACTCCACCGGGATCGGCCTCGCCGTCGCCCGCGACCTGGCCGAGGCGGACGGCGGCCGTCTTGAGCTGCTCCAGCAGCAGCCGCCGGTCTTCGCGCTCTTCCTCAGCCGGGAGGCCGGTACGCGCAAGACGCCGAAGTCCCCGGAGTCGCCGGTCCGCTGAGCGGGCTGCTCAGCCGCGGACGCGGTCGGGGCGCGGGGGCTTCGGCTCCAGGAACGATTCGTCCGGCAGATCCGCGGCCGCTGCCGCCGCCGCGGGCTGGGCGCGGAACACCCAGGTCCGGTACGACCAGAAGCGGAAGAGCGTCGCGATCCCGATACCGAGGAACTTGAAGACATTGCTCTGGAGCGGGCTGTCCCAGCCGAAGCCGTACGTCGCCGCGTAGAGCACACCGTTCTCGATGACCAGGCCGACCACGCTGAACAGCAGGAAGAGCGTCAGCTCCTTCGTGCGGCGGCTCTTGTCCCGGTCCCGGTAGGTGAAGTAGCGGAAGCCCACGTAGTTGAAGGCGATCGCGACGACGGTCGCCAGGATGCTGGCCCGGACCACGGGGAGCGTGGTGGTGTGCCGCACGAGATTGAAGACCAGCAGGTTGACCAGCAGCCCCGCGCCGCCCACCGCGCCGAACTTGACCACCTCGCGGACGAGCCGGTCCAGTCGCACGCGGAGTGCGCCCCGTTCGCTCATATGCCCGTTCAGCCCCGTCCGGTCGGCGTCAGTTCCGAACCATGCTAACCAGCGGCCCCTTCGGCCGCCTGGGCGACCGTACGTCACACTCGGTCACGGTGGGTGGCGCCCGTACGGGGGACGCCCGCGCGAGTCGCGGGCGCGGCCGTGCGCGGGGCGGGGTCCGCCGGGCGGCGGATACCCTGGGGGCGTGACATTCCCGGTAGTCGGCATGGTCGGCGGCGGTCAGCTCGCCCGTATGACCCACGAGGCGGGCATCCCCCTCGGCCTGAGATTCAAGCTCCTCAGTGACACCCCGCAAGACTCGGCTGCCCAGGTGGTGAGCGAGGTCGTCGTCGGCGACTACCGCGACCTGGACACGCTGCGTGACTTCGCGCGCGGCTGCGATGTGATCACGTTCGATCATGAGCATGTGCCGATCGAACATCTGCGCGCCCTGGAGGCCGACGGCATCCCCGTCAGGCCGGGCCCCGACGCGCTGGTGCACGCGCAGGACAAGGGCGTGATGCGGGCCAGACTGACCGAGCTGGGCGCCCCCTGTCCGCGCCACCGCATCGTCACAGGACCGGCCGACGCGGCGGCCTTCGCCGCCGAGGTGGGCGGCTTCCCGGTCATCCTCAAGACGGTGCGCGGCGGCTACGACGGCAAGGGCGTCTGGTTCGTACGGTCCGAGGAGGAGGCCGCGCAGCCCTTCCTGGCCGGGGTCCCCGTGCTCGCCGAGGAGAAGGTCGACTTCGTACGGGAGCTGGCCGCGAACATCGTCCGCTCGCCGCACGGCCAGGCCGTGGCGTACCCCGTGGTGGAGTCCCGGCAGGTCGACGGCGTCTGCGACACCGTCATCGCCCCGGCGCCGGGACTGCCGGACGAGCTGGCGGGCGAGGCCCAGCTGCTCGCCCTGCGGATAGCCGCCGAACTGGGAGTCGTGGGCCATCTCGCGGTGGAGCTGTTCGAAACCCGCGATGGCGGGATCCTCGTCAACGAGCTGGCGATGCGCCCGCACAACTCCGGGCACTGGACCCAGGACGGCGCGATCACCTCGCAGTTCGCCAACCATGTGCGCGCCGTACTGGATCTGCCGCTCGGCGACCCGCGCCCGCGTGCGCCCTGGACGGTCATGTGCAATGTGCTCGGCGGCGACTATCCGGATATGTACGCGGCCTATCTGCACTGCATGGCCCGGGACCCGCAGCTGAAGATCCATATGTATGGCAAGGACGTGAAACCCGGCCGCAAGGTAGGGCACGTCAACACCTACGGCGACGACCTGGACGACGTGCTGGAGCGCGCCCGCCACGCCGCCGGCTACCTCCGAGGAACGATCACCGAATGACAGCCCACCCGTCACCCGGCCACCGCCCCTCATCGGGCACTGACGCGCGCACCACCCCCCTGGTCGGCGTCGTCATGGGCTCGGACTCCGACTGGCCCGTCATGGAGGCCGCCGCGAAGGCCCTCCACGAGTTCGAGATCCCGTACGAGGTGGATGTCGTCTCCGCGCACCGCATGCCGCGCGAGATGATCGCGTACGGCGAGGAGGCCGCCGGGCGCGGCCTCAAGGCGATCATCGCGGGGGCGGGCGGCGCGGCGCATCTGCCCGGCATGCTCGCGTCGGTGACCCCGCTGCCGGTGATCGGCGTCCCCGTACCGCTGAAGTACCTCGACGGCATGGACTCGCTGCTGTCCATCGTCCAGATGCCGGCCGGTGTGCCGGTCGCCACGGTCTCGGTCGGCGGTGCCCGGAACGCGGGGCTGCTGGCCGCCCGTATCCTCGCCGCCCACGACCCCGAACTCCAGGCCAGGATGCGGGAGTTCCAGCAGGAGTTGAACGACCAGGCGACGGTGAAGGGCAAGCGGCTGCGCGCGAAAGCCGAAGGCGCGGACCACTTCGGATTCGGAAAGTGACGGCCACGGCCATGGACTCCACGCCCTTCCTCGACGAGGCCCGAGCCCTGCTGGCCGACTTCCCGGTGGTCGACGGACACAACGACCTGCCCTGGGCGCTGCGCGAGCATGTGCGCTACGACCTGGACCGGCTCGACATCGCGGACGACCTGTCCGGCACGCTGCACACGGACATCCCCCGACTGCGGCGCGGCGGCGTCGGCGCGCAGTTCTGGTCCGTGTTCGTACGGTCCGACATGGCCGGGGACGACGCGGTCAGCGCGACGCTGGAGCAGATCGACGTGGTCGGCCGGCTGCTGACCCGCTACCCGGGCGACCTGTCCCGCGCCCTGACGGCCGACGACATGGAGACGGCGCGGCGGCACGGCAGGATCGCCTCCCTGATGGGTGCCGAGGGCGGCCACTCCATCAACAACTCCCTCGCCACGCTGCGGGCCCTCCACACCCTGGGTGTCCGCTATATGACGCTCACCCATAACGACAATCTCGCGTGGGCGGACTCGGCGACCGATGTGCCGAACGTGGGCGGGCTCTCGGCCTTCGGCCGCGAGGTGGTCCGCGAGATGAACCGGACCGGCATGCTGGTCGACCTCTCGCACGTGGCCGCCACGACGATGCGCGACGCGCTCGCCGCGAGCGGGGCGCCGGTGATCTTCTCGCACTCGTCGGCACGGGCGATCTGCGACCACCCCCGCAACATCCCGGACGATGTGCTGGAGAAGCTGCCCGCGAACGGCGGCGTGGCGATGGCCACGTTCGTACCGAAGTTCATCCTCCCCGCGGCCGTGGCCTGGACACAGGCGGCGGACGAGAACATGCGGGCCCACGGTCTGCACCCGCTCGACACCACCGCGCCCGCGATGGAGATCCACCGGGCGTTCGAGGCGTCCAACCCCCGCCCGAACGCCACGGCGGCGACGGTCGCGGACCATCTGGACCATATGCGGGAGACCGCCGGCATCGACCACATCGGCATCGGCGGCGACTTCGACGGCACGGCCTTCACCCCGGCCGGCCTGGACGATGTCGCGGGCTACCCCAACCTGATCGCGGAGCTCCTCGCCCGTAAGTGGTCCACGGCGGACCTGGCGAAGCTGACGTGGCAGAACGCGGTACGGGTGCTGCGCGCGGCGGAGGACGTGGCGCGGGGCCTGCGGAACGAGCGCGGTCCTTCGCTGGCGACGATCGGGGAACTGGACGGCTGACGTCCGCTGCCTTCCCGCCGGGGCGCGCGTACACGGCGCCCCGGCGGCCGGCCGCTCCGGCGCTCGTCGCTCCGGCGGCCGGCCGAGCACGCCCAGGCCCGGACCAGCTCAGGCGCGGACCAGCTCAGGCGCGGACCGCTCAGGCCCGGACCGGCTCAGGCGCGCGGGCGTCCCATCGCGCGGTACGTCCAGCCCGCCGCGCGCCACCGCGCCGGGTCCAGCGCGTTACGTCCGTCCAGGATCAGCCGGCGCGACGCCGCCTCGCCCAGGGCGGCCGGGTCCAGCTCACGGAACTCGCTCCACTCCGTCAGATGCAGGACGACATCGGCGCCGCGCACCGCGTCCAGCGCGGACGGCGCGTACCTCAGCGTCGGGAAGAGCCGCTTGGCGTTGTCCATGCCCTTGGGGTCGTACACCGTCACCTGGCCGCCCTGGAGATGGATCTGCCCCGCGACATTGAGCGCGGGGGAGTCCCGTACGTCGTCCGAGTCCGGCTTGAAGGTGGCGCCCAGCACCGCGACCCGCTTCCCCAGGAACGAGGAATCGCCGCCCACGGCCTCGCGCGCCAGCTCCACCATGTGACCGCGCCGCCGCATGTTGATCGAGTCGACCTCACGCAGGAACGTCAGCGCCTGGTCGGCACCCAGCTCGCCCGCCCGCGCCATGAACGCCCGGATGTCCTTCGGCAGACAGCCGCCGCCGAAGCCGATCCCGGCGCGCAGGAACTTCTTCCCGATCCGCTCGTCGTACCCGAGCGCCTCCGCCAGCTTCACCACATCCCCGCCGGCCGCCTCGCAGACCTCCGCCATCGCGTTGATGAACGAGATCTTCGTGGCCAGGAAGGAGTTCGCGGAGGTCTTCACCAGCTCGGCGGTCGGGAAGTCCGTCACCACGAACGGCGACCCCTCGCCCACCGGCGTCGCGTACACCTCGCGCAGCACCCGCTCGGCGTGCTCGCTGCGGACGCCCACCACGATCCGGTCGGGGTGCAGCGTGTCCTGTACGGCGAAGCCCTCGCGCAGGAACTCCGGGTTCCAGGCCAACTCCACCTCGCCGCCCGCGGGCGCCAGCTCGACGATGCGGGCCGCGAGCCGCTCCGCGCTGCCCACGGGCACCGTCGACTTGCCGACGACCAGGGCCGGCCGGCCCAGATGCTTGGAGAGGCTCTCGATCGCGGAGTCGACGTACGACATGTCGCAGGCGTACTCGCCGTGCTTCTGCGGGGTGTTCACGCAGACGAAGTGCACATCGCCGAATTCCGCGATCTCGGCCCAGTCCATGGTGAACCGCAGCCGTCCGGTCGATCCCTCGATCCCGGCGACATGTTTGCGCAGCAGTTCTTCGAGGCCTGGCTCGTACATCGGGACCCGGCCCGCGGAGAGCAGTTCGATCTTCTCGGGCACCACATCGAGGCCGAGGACCTCGAAGCCCAGCTCCGCCATGGCCGCGGCGTGCGTGGCGCCGAGATAGCCGGTGCCGATCACAGTGATCTTGAGGGCCATGTGAGTGCTCCAGGGGGATGCGGGCAGGTGCGGGCCCGAGCATAGCCGCGCGTAGCGGGGGCTTCGCAGGGGCACTTCTCCTGTACGAAGCGGCTGTCGGCAAACTCACCTATGCCTGCGGGGCCTCGGCCCCTAAAATTGTGTTACTTAACGGTAGTTAGCATCTTGGGGAGTGAAAGACCGTGGCCGGATCGGCTGATTTCGACCTGTACCGCCCGTCCGAAGAGCACGACATGCTCCGCGACACCGTGCGCGCGCTCGCGGAGGCGAAGATCGCTCCGTTCGCCGCGGCGGTGGACGAGGAGGCGCGCTTCCCGCAGGAGGCCCTGGACGCGCTGGTCGCCTCCGATCTGCACGCGGTCCATGTGCCGGAGGAGTACGGCGGGGCCGGCGCCGATGCCCTCGCCACGGTGATCGTCATCGAGGAGATCGCCCGGGTCTGTGCCTCGTCCTCCCTGATCCCGGCCGTGAACAAGCTCGGCTCGCTGCCGGTGATCCTCTCCGGCTCCGAGAACCTGAAGAAGACGTACCTGGGCCCGCTGGCCAAGGGTGACGCGATGTTCTCGTACTGCCTCTCCGAGCCGGACGCGGGCTCCGACGCGGGCGGGATGAAGACGAAGGCGGTACGGGACGGCGACCACTACGTCCTCAACGGCGTGAAGCGCTGGATCACCAACGCGGGCGTCTCCGAGTACTACACGGTCATGGCCGTCACCGACCCGGACAAGCGCACCAAGGGCATCAGCGCGTTCGTGGTCGAGAAGGGCGACGAGGGCGTCTCCTTCGGCGCCCCGGAGAAGAAGCTCGGCATCAAGGGCTCCCCGACCCGCGAGGTCTACCTCGACAACGTCCGCATCCCCGCGGACCGGCTGATCGGCGAGGAGGGCACGGGCTTCGCCACCGCGATGAAGACCCTGGACCACACCCGCATCACGATCGCGGCCCAGGCACTCGGCATCGCGCAGGGCGCGCTGGACTACGCGAAGGGCTACGTCCAGGAGCGCAAGCAGTTCGGCAAGCCGATCGCCGACTTCCAGGGCGTGCAGTTCATGCTCGCCGACATGGCGATGAAGCTGGAAGCGGCCCGCCAGCTCACCTACTCCGCCGCGGCCAGGTCGGAGCGCGTCTCGGCGGGCAGCGCCAAGGAGGACCTCACCTTCTTCGGCGCGGCGGCCAAGTGCTTCGCCTCCGACGCGGCCATGGAGATCACCACGGACGCGGTCCAGCTCCTCGGCGGCTACGGCTACACGCGCGACTACCCGGTCGAGCGGATGATGCGCGACGCCAAGATCACCCAGATCTACGAGGGAACGAACCAGGTCCAGCGCATCGTGATGGCGAGGAACCTGCCGTAACGGGGCCTCACAGCCCAGCGTGCGCGCGAAGTGACGCGTGCCCCATGATCGGCTCCCGGGCGGCTTGACCGCGCCCCGGGCCGATCACGGGCACGCGAGGGACGCCAGCGCGTCAGCGGTCACGTCCCGGCGAGTACCGGCCCCCCTCGGGCGTCAGTTCGTCAGCGTCGGGGCGTGGCAGGCCCACCATCGTGGCAATCTCCCGGTGGGTGGTGGCGACGCCGGTGCAATTCTCCTGTCATCGTTCGAGAACACGCAGGAGGAACCCTTGCTGTCCCCCCGACTGGTCCGGGCGCTCGCGGCCGGTGTCGCCGCCGTGGCCCTCAGCGCACTGCCCGCCGCCGCCGTCGGTCCCGTGACCGCCCCGCCCGGTTCCGCTCCGGCCGCGGCCCGCTCCTACCCGCTGCCGCCGATCGGCGCCGAGGTCCCCTCCTCGATGCTCGCGATCAAGAGTCTCTTCGAATACGGGGGCACCTCGTACACCGTCGACTTCAGAGGCGGCATCAAACAGCGTGTCGAGGTCAACCCCAACGACCCCGTCAACAGCGTGCGGTTGCGCACCGTCGGGTTCCGGGTCGGCGCCGAACTCCCCGGCGGGGGCAGTGTCACCCTGGAGCAGAGCGACGTCGACATCGACCCGAAGAGCGTCCTGCGGCCCGCCTCGCACTTCCCGCCCGCGTACGACGAGAACGATGTCATCCTCGTCAGCGCGACCGTCGAACTCCCCGGGCGGGAGCCGGTCGTGCTCACCGGCGTCGAGCCGTTGCGGCTGAGCGCCACCGGTCTCAGCCAGTACCCCGCCAAGGGCGACCCCTACCTGATGGACAGGGTCCTCGACTTCGCGCACCCCGACCGGCCCGGAACCCACGCGGCCCGGCTGGTCACGTTCGACTCCAAGCGCGCCGGCCTGTAATCCGCTCCGCGCACCCCGCGCCGGGGACCGGGGGGCTTCCGCTCACGCGCGCCGGGCCCAGAGATAGAGGCCGGTCTCGGGCTGCCCCTCGGATCCCTGCTCGGGACAGATGTCCAACTCGTCCACCCACAGCCCCGCTTGGCGGGCCCAGTCGGCGAGGTCCTCACGTCGGCACAGGGCAGGACGGTAGCTCGTGTCCATGAACCGCACCTCGTCGTCCGTACGCCGCTCCGAGACGGCGACCAGCAGCGAGCCGCCGGTGACCGCGAGATCCCGCAGTCTCTCCAGCGCGGCGATGAACGCGTCCGCCGTCAGGTCGACGAGGGCGTAGAAGCTCACGACAGCGTCGAACGATCCGAGGTCCAGTCCCCGGTCGAAGAGATCGGCCTTGACGAAACGTGCTCCCGGGACCTGGCGGCGGGCGTGGGCGAGCAGGCCCTCGGAGACGTCGATCCCCGTGACGTCCATACCGCCCTCGCTCAGCTGTCCCGCGGTCGGCAGCCCCGTACCGCACCCCACGTCCAGCACCCGGGCGCCGGGGTCCAGCCGGCTCATCAGACGCTCGGCCGCCTGGATCTGGGAGGTCTTCCTGCCCTCGAAGGCTCGCTGATACCCAAGGCCCAGGGAGTCGAAGTACGCCGCCGTCTCCGCCGCCTGCGGCGCCAGCCCGACGGTGCCCTCGGAACCGACATCCTCGGAACCGACGATGTCCTCGGAGTCTCTGTCCTGCGTACGCTCCACAGTCCCCACCTCTCACCGGCCGGCCGACGCTCCTGCTCTACCCCGGTTCCCCCATGGTTCCCCGGTCCGAGCGGCACGATCACCTGAACGAGGCCGCCGCTCTCGCCGGACCGGCGGTCAGTGCCCGGTGGGAGACCGCCCGGCATGGGGGCCACCGAGGACGAGTCCCGCGACCTGATCGTCGGGCCCTACCAGCAGGCGTGGCAGCACTCGGACACCACGGTCGCCACGCTGCCGCTCGACGCGATCGGCCTCCCAGCACGCCGCCTACGGCCCGTACGGCCCGTACAGCCCGTACGGCCCGTTCCTAGCGCACGTCCACGTAGTCCTCGCGGCCGCTCGACGCGTAGTGCGTCTTCACCGTGTCGGTGTAGCGCATCTGCCAGGTGCCGTCCCGCAGCGCCGTGAACTGCTTGCTGAACGTGCCGTTGGTGAGGGTCTTGGCGCTGCCCAGCTCCGTCCAGACCGCGCCGCGCGTGGCGGCCTTGAAGTAGACGCGGACCTTCTGGCCGGCGTACGCCTTCCAGGCGGAGCCGGACTTCCGCATGAGCGTGCCCTTGGCCGTGAGCTTCGTGCCCTTCGGTACGCCCTCGGGCGTGACGTCGTCGCTCCGGATCTCGGTGTACTGACGGCCGAGCTTGTGCACGCGGCTCTCCACGCCCGTGGCGCCCAGGTGGCGCAGGCGCCAGTAGCTGCCGGCCGAGCCCTTCAGAGGAGCGGCCTGGGTGAACGGGACCCCGTACGTGGCCGTGAACTGGCCCGCGCTCGTCCAGTTCTGGCCGTCCTGCGAGTGATCGATGGAGACCCGCCCCGTTGTCCCGGCCGGGTACGAGCCCGAGGTGACGCCCAGTCTGCCGCTGAAGGTGACCTTCCGGTACTTGTCGACACCGGCCTCGACCGCCGAGAACGTGCTCGTGGCGGCCGTCTTGACCTGGAAGTCGTACGGGGACGCGGCCTTCTCGAACCACGGCTCCTGGCCCAGCTCAAGGCGCGTGGCGCCGTTCCTCGTGGCGGGGAAGGCGCCCGAGAAGGTGCCGTCGGCCTTGGTGCTCGTGAGGTGCCGGCCGTCGACCAGGACGCCGACGCCGCCCGCCGGCTTCCGCGTGCCGTCGTCGGCCGTACGCGTCACCGTGCCGCGCGCGGGGACGTCGCTCCCGTACGGGGCGGTCACCGAGCGGGCGGGGGTGTCCACCGTCACGTTCAGCGGCTGCTTGCGGACCGTCACCGGGAACGACACCAGGTTCTCCTGGAACCAGACGTCGAGCCGCGCGTCGGTCTCGTAACCGTTGAAGTCGAAGGGCAGGGAGAAGCGGCCCGCCTTGTCGGCGGTCGTCGTCACGAAGTCCTGGGACTTGTAGCGGGCGTAGACGCCGGCCCCTTCGAACGGCTTCTTCTCGTGCGTGTTCGGGTCCCGCGCGACGAGAGTGCCGTCCACCGTGACGACACGGTGGTCGTACGACACCCGCTGGCGGTCGGCGGTGGCGATCAGCTCCGGATCGAGGCCGTAGTTGAGCTCACCGTTGTCACGGTCGACGACCTCGTCCGCCGTGCCGGCCCTGACCACGAGATCGACGGTGTACACGCCCAGCGCGGGCAGTTCGACCGGGCCGGTCCGGAACTGCTGCTCCTCACAGTCGGACGCGGTGGTGCAGCGCCCGGTGTCTTCGAGACCCAGCGTGGCGAGTACGGCGTCACCGCCCTTCGCGCGGACCCGGAGGGTGACATCGGACGGAAGCGAGTTCCGGTCCCAGTGCTCGTAGAGCACATGGATCTCGCCGTCCTTCTCGGCGCTCCACGTGAACGATCGGAGGCTGACCTCGGCCGCCTGCGCCGTGGGCGCGGCGATCAGTGCGGACGCGGAGAGCGCGACGGCCGTGGTCACCACGGCCATGATCCTTTTCAAGGGTCCTCCATCGGACATGCACGCGTTGATCTACGGCACGTTCGACCTCTCGGTCGGGAGGAAGGTTGTACGCGATGTCCGCCGGTGAGGTGCTGGAGGCGGGTTTACGGTGATCAGACCTGGTCCGCCCGGTCTGCCCAGTCCGCCCAGTCCGCCCGGTCCGCCCGGCCCGGTCCGCCAGAGGCCGGCACGCTCCGCCCTGCGCCCCGGCGCGGCTCTCCGGCGGGAGTGCGGGGATCCGTACGTACGGATCCCCGCCGCCGCGACGGTCAGCTCCCGGGCGTCAGTTGCCGGAGACCGTGACCTTCTCGTCGTTGTTCAGCTGGTTCACCAGCTCCTTGACCTTGGCCTTGTCCCAGACCAGGTTGCCGCCCACGCTGCCCGAGATCGGCATGTTCATGGACGTGCCGTCGCCGCCCGTGACGCCCTTCATCGCGAAGAACATCTGGCCCAGGGACCACAGCGACATGTCCTTGTCCACGATCAGCGTGTCCAGCCCCGCGCTCATGGTCGGGTAGAACGCGAACGGGTTGAGGATCGTGCCGGGCGTCGCCGTCTGCGCGGCCAGGGCCGCGAGGAACTTCTGCTGGTTCTTCGTACGGTCCAGGTCGCTGTTGGCGAAGGCGTACCGCGTCCGTACGAAGGCGAGGGCCTGCTCGCCGTCCAGGGTCTGTGTGCCCGCCTGGAAGTCGGCGCCGGACTTCTTGTCCTTGAACGCCTTCGGAATGTCCAGCTCCACCCCGCCGATCGCGTCCACGATATTGGCGAAGCCCGCGAAGCCGATCTCGACGTAGTGGTCGATGTGCAGACCGGTGTTGAACTCGACGGTGCGGACGAGCAGTTCGGGGCCGTCCTCGGCGTACGCCGCGTTGAGCTTGGTCTGCCGGCCCGTGCTGGGGAACGTCTTGCCGGACTCCGAGCCGACGAACGACGGGATCGTCACGTTCGAGTCGCGCGGCAGCGAGATCAGCGTCGGACCGTTCGACCCGTCGTGCAGGATCATCATCGAGTCGGTGCGCTTGCCCTCGGCCGAGCCCGTGTGGAGCTTCTTCTTCTCCTCGGCGGACATGCCCTCGCGGCTGTCCGAGCCGACGATCAGATAGTTCGTGCCGTCGCCCGACTCCGGCCGCTCGATGACCTTGGAGAGATCGACCTCGCGCTTGAGCTTCCCGTCCGCCCAGAAGTACGTGCCGATGGAGACGGCGAGGATCACCACGACCAGCGTCAGCGCGCCGACCTTGATACGGCGGCGCCAGTCGGGCGCCTGCCGCGGTCCCCTGGGGACGCCGGGCGGCGGACCGCCGTAGCCGTCGCGACCGCCGCCGCCGGGGGGCGAGCCGTAGACCTGGCCCGTGTTGTACCCGCTGTCGTACCCGGGCTCATAGCCCCGGTCGTACCCCTGGGACTGCTGAGGGACACCGCGGGGCTGCACATGCGGCATCGCGCGCGCGCCCTCGGGCTGCGCGCCCGCGCTGCCGCGCCCGTAACGGTTGCCCCGCTCGCCGCGGTCGCCGGTCCATCCATCGGGCCAATCATTCATGCGGACCAGTGTGCCGGGCCGGGCCGCGCGCCAGACAGGGGAGGTGGGAAATCGGGTCGGGGCTGTTGCCAAGCTGATGCAATGCGGACCACATCGGTGGACTGGCGCCGCTCGCGTGGTCACCCACGGCGACGCCGGGGCCCGAGGGAAGACGTCCGGGGCGCCCGAGGGAAGACGTCCGTGGGTCTGAGGGAAGACGTCCAGGGCGCCCGAGGGAGCCGCCCGCGGTACGGCGGGAGTCCCCCGGGGCCCTGAGGGAGCCCCGCATAGGGTGGGGAACATGACAGCTCAGGCCCCCTCCCCGGAGAGCGACATCCCGGGTAAGCCCACCTCCGCCTCGCGCACCACGCTCAGCCACATCATGACCGTCAGCGACACCAACCTCCTCGGTACGGTGCACGGCGGAGTGATCATGAAGCTGGTCGACGACGCGGCGGGCGCCGTCGCCGGACGCCACTCCGGCGGACCCGCGGTCACCGCCTCGATGGACGAGATGGTCTTCCTCGTGCCGGTACGGGTCGGGGACCTCGTCCATGTCCGCGCCCAGGTCAACTGGACCGGCCGGTCGTCGATGGAGGTCGGCGTCCGGGTCATGGCCGAGCGCTGGAACGAGTCCACCCCCGCGACCCAGGTCGGCAGCGCCTATCTCGTCTTCGCCGCCGTGGACGCGAACGGCAGCCCCCGGCCCGTCCCCCCGGTGATCCCCGAGTCGGAGCGGGACAAGCGGCGCTACCAGGAAGCGCAGATCCGGCGTACGCACCGGCTCGCCCGGCGGCGGGCGATCAAGGAACTGCGGGCGAAGCGCGCGGCGGAGGGCATCGACGACCACCGCTGACCGGCGGCGCGCCCGGCTCCCCGGTGTGCCGTGGCTACGGACACACCACCTGGTCGCCGGTCTTCGCCCCGAACCGGCCCTTGGGGGCCTCCCGCGGGCGTACCGGCGTCACCGCCGTGAAGTCGGTCCCCGCCACCACCTTGAGTGTCGCGCCCTGCTGCTTCACCGGGCGCAGTTCACTGCCCGGCAGCGCCGCCGCCAGGGACTTCGCGGAGCGGTCCCAGCGCGGGTCGTACATCACGACCGTGCGCCGCTGGTCCGGCCCGTCGGAGTTGAGCGGGGCACGGGTCGTGTTGAAGCCGGTGGCGTGCAGCGCGTCGTCGAGCCGCTTGCCGAGTCCGTCCGTGCGCGTCCCGTTGTAGACCTGGACCCGGATCTCCTGCGGCTTCACATCGACCGTCTCGGCGGACCCGGCGGACCCGGCGGACCCGGCGGACCCGGTGGGCTCGGCCGGCTCCCCGTGCTTCACGGGCTCCTCCTGCTTCGCCGATTCCTTTCCCGGGCCCGGCTCCTGCCCCGGGCCCGGTGTCCGTCCCGGTTCCGGCTCATGGGCGGGCCGCGAGGCCGCCGGGCCGTGCCGCGTCGTCAGCGGTCGGTCCTCGCGCAGTGCCCGGAACAGCTCCTTCGACTTCACCGGATCCCACTTCACCGTGGAACCCACCCCCTTGACCGCGACGCTGTCACCGGCCAGCGGCACCGACGTGAACTCCGACGAGGAGGGGGAGAAGCCGCGCATCGCCTCGTTGAGGGCGAGCAGCTGCTCCGTACCGAAGCCCGCGTCGGCCCGTACCGACGCGAGCATCGTCGAGGAGACCTCCTTGAACCGCACCGGGTTCAACAGCACTCCGCTGCTCGTGGCCCGGTCGATCAGCGCGGCCAGGAAGCGCTGCTGGCGCTCCATCCGCCCGAGGTCGGCCGCGCCGTCGATGTGCCGGGACCGTACGTACTGCAGCGCCTGGCCGCCGTTCATGCTGTGCGTGCCCGGGGTCAGATCGAGTCCGGTGTACGAGTCCTTCAGCGCCCGGGGGGTACAGATCTCGACGCCGCCCAGGGCGTCCACCGTCTTCATGAAGCTGGTGAAGTCGACCTCCAGATAGTGGCTGATCTTCACCCCCGTCATGCGTTCGACGGTGCTGACCGTCAGATGCGGGCCGCCCTCCGCGTACGCCGCGTTGAGCTTCACCGCGTGCGGCTCGTGACGCTTGCCGGTGACCGCGTCGGTGTGCTCGGGAAGCTCCGCGTAACTGTCGCGCGGCACGCTCACGACGCTCGCGCGCTCACCGTCCGCGGAGAGGTGCACCAGCATGATCGTGTCGGTGCAGCGGCAGGGATGGCCGCCGAGCCGGTACTTCTGCCGCTCCTCCTCCGTGATCTTGTCGCGGCCGTCCGTGCCGACGAGCAGGAGGTTGAGACCGTGGCCCGCGGAGGGGCGGTTCTTCATGTCCTTGAACGGATCGACCCGGCCGATGCCGGTGTCGAGGCTGGTGACCACCGCGTGGCCGATCCCGCCCGCCCCCAGCACCAGTACGGAGAGGGACGTCGCCACCCGCATTCCCCAGCGCGGCCGTTGCGGCTCCCCCGGCCGCCGGGACGGGGCCGGGCGGTGGGTGGTGCGGGGCGGCGTGGGCACGGGGAACACCTCCGCGTGACAGGGATCGTGCGCGAACAGGGTGGTGAGGGGAGCGTGTGTACGGTAGGCCCATACGATCAGTGACACCGGTCCGCAACCGGGCGGCGCGCGTCACTGTCCCCCGTTCGCGGTAACGTGGGCGGCCATACCGCCGCCGAAGGACCCCTGAAGGACCACATGCCTGCCCTGCCGCCCGCGGTCTCCGTGATCATGCCGGTGCTCAATGAGGAACGCCATCTGAGGAACTCCGTCCGGCACATCCTGGAGCAGGAGTACGACGGCGAGATGGAGGTGGTGATCGCGCTCGGCCCGTCCACGGACCGTACGGACGAGATCGCCGCGGAGCTGGTACGGGAGACCGCGTCCCACGAGCGCGCCCGCGTCACGACCGTACCCAACCCGACCGGCCGCACCCCGGCCGCGCTGAACGCCGCGATCAAGGCGTCCAGGCACCCCGTCGTGGTCCGCGTCGACGGGCACGGGATGCTCTCGCCGAACTACATCGCGACCGCCGTCCGGCTCCTGGAGGAGACGGGCGCGCAGAACGTCGGCGGCATCATGCACGCCGAGGGCGAGAACGACTGGGAGAACGCGGTCGCCGCCGCCATGACCTCGAAGATCGGCGTCGGCAACGCGGCCTTCCACACCGGTGGCGAGGCCGGGCCCGCCGAAACCGTGTATCTGGGTGTCTTCCGGCGCGAGGCGCTGGAGCGGCAGGGCGGCTACAACGAGGAGTTCATCCGCGCCCAGGACTGGGAGCTGAACTTCCGTATCCGCGAGTCGGGCGGCGCCATCTGGTTCTCGCCCGAGCTGCGCGTCCAGTACCGGCCGCGGCCCTCGGTCCGGGCGCTCGCCAAGCAGTACAAGGACTACGGCCGCTGGCGCCATGTCGTCGCCCGCTACCACTCGGGCTCGATCAATCTGCGCTACCTCGCCCCGCCGACGGCCGTCTGCGCCATCGCCGCGGGCATCGTGGTGGGCGCCGTGCTGACGCCCTGGGGGCTGGTCGTACCGGCCGGCTATCTCGCCGCGATCGTCGCGGGCTCCGTCCCGGCGGGCAAGGGGCTGTCGCTGAAGGCCCGGCTCCAGATTCCGGTGGCACTGGCCACCATGCACATGTCGTGGGGCTACGGCTTCCTGACCAGCCCGCGGTCGCTCGCCAGGAAGGTCATCGCGAGCCGCCGCCCGGCGGCGCGGCCCGTCGAGGCGTAACTCCCGGGTCCCACGCCCCGACACAGACGCGAGCGCCGTCCGGCGGACCACCGGACGGCGCTCGCGTCTGTGTGCGAACCAGGGCCCAGGTCCGTACCGGGCCTAGAAGCGGTACGGCGCGTAGACGTCCATGCAGGCGTCCTTCGTCGAGCCGTTGAGCGCGTCCGCCGTGTCCGGTACGCCGCCCGCCTTCGGTTCGTCCTCCTTCGGGAAGGACGAGCCGCTGCGCCAGTCGGCGCCCACGACCACCGTGACCCCTGAGACGTCCGTCGACTTCTTGACCGACGTCAGCGGAATGCCGAGAGCCTTGGCCACCGCCTGCGCGTCCCCCTCCAGGTCCGCGCTCGGATAGCTGACCGTGCTCGTCTCCTGCGGGCTCAGCTGAGAGTCGGCCCTGGCCAGCGTGAAGCCCTTGCCGTTGAGCGTGCTCGCGATCTCGGCCGCGCGGCGCGGCACCGGGCTCTGCGCGCCGCCGGTGCCGTTGCGTACGATCACGCCGGTGTCACCGGGCTTCGCCGACGGGTCCTTCGTGGCCGACTCGGCCGGCTTCTTCTTGGCGTTCTCCGCCGTGTCGCCGTTGCTGTCGAAGGCCACGTCGTCGCGGAGCATCGTCCACATCTTGCGGGAGTCCGCCTCCGCCGCGATCAGATGGTTCGCGTCCTGCGGATCCTGCACGGTCGGCATCGTCGTCATGGTGAGGCGGTTCGTCGGCACGCTCTTGAGCTGCATGGCCAGATCGAACAGCTTCGTGACCGTCTTGATCTCCTCGGAGACCTCCAGCGACTTCGTGGCCGCCTCCGCGAGACCGGTCAGCCGGGGGGTGTCGGTGAAGACACTCTGCGACTTGAGCCCGCGGATCATCGAGTTCATGTACATGTGCTGGGCCTTGGCACGGCCGAGGTCGCTCTCGAAGGCGTGCCGGGTACGCAGCCACTGGAGCGCCTGCTTGCCCTGGATCTGGTGCGTGCCCTTCGTGAGCTTCAGTCCCGAGCCTCCCGGGACGCCGGGCAGCGGCCGGTCCCAGACGTTCTCCTTGACGCAGACATCGACACCGCCTATCGCGTCGGCCATCTTCACGACGCCCGCGAAGTCGATCGTCATCCAGTGGTCGATATAGACGCCGGTCAGCTTCTCCCAGGTGGAGAGGGTGCAGCCGGGGCCGCCACGGGCCAGCGTCTCGTTGATGATGGCGTTGGTCGCGGGAAACGTTTCTCCCGTCTTGGCGTCCTTGCACTCCGGGATGTCGACACGGGTGTCGCGCGGGATGCTCACGACCGACGCGTTCTTCCGGTCGGCGGCGACATGGACGAGCATCTGCACATCGCCGAGCGGCGGGTTGCCCGCGGTGTCCTTGCTGCCGCCCAGTTTGACGTTCTCGGGGTCGGCCCGGCTGTCCGAGCCGATCAGCAGGATGTTCAGCGGGGTCTGGCCCGCCGAGTTGGCCGCGGGCTTGTCCAGGCCGCTGGCGCCGTTGCTGCGCTCGCCGCTGCGGATGTTGCTGTTGAGATGGCGGTAGTAGAGATAGCCGGCGCCGGCCGTCGCGAGCAGCAGCAGTGACAGCCCGGCGGCGACCCAGCGAAGTATTCGCCAGGGCCCGCGTTTCGCGCGTCCGCGCGCCGTGCCGCCGCGCCCGCCCTTGCCACGCCCGTTTTTGCGCCGGCCCTTGCCGTCGCCCCCGCTGTCGTCGCCGTTTCCGCCGGCCGCGGGCGCGCCGCCCTCGGCCGCGCCGTCCTGCCGTGGCCCCTCACTGTCGTACAGGCTGTCGTCCCAGCCCAACTCTCCGGCATGCGGGACGCCTTGGCGCGTCCCCTCCCGTCGTACGCTGCTCTGACCCATCCAGACTCCCTCTTCAGGCCGTCCGTATGGGCCGGCGCTCCGGCGTTACTTGGCGCAGACCTGCTTGTCCGCTTCCACTTTCTGCACACCCTCCGGCGCCTTCGCCGGTCCGGTGATGGGCACTCCCGCGCCCTTGAAGTCCTTTCCGAGGGTCAGCGTCATCGCCTCAAGCCCTTCGGCGTCCTCGGTGCCCGGCTTCATCGCCGTGGCGGGCAGGCCCATCATCTCCGCGAGTGCCCGCGCCTGGTCGGCCTGGTTGGGCGCGTACTCCAGGGTCGTCTTGGCGACATCCGCCGGGGCGTTGCCCTTGTTGGTGGACTTCAGCACGCCCTCGGTGTTCTGCAGCCAGCTCAGGGTCTCCTGCGCGGAGCCCTGCGGACCGCCACCGTTGAACACATCGACACGGACGTCGGACGCGTCCGCCTTGGTTCCCTTGAGGAGTGCTTCCTGCTTGGCCTTGGCGGCCTTCTCGTCCGCCTTCTCCTTCTGCTGCACCTCGGTCAGGGAGACATCGTTCTGCATCATCGAGAACAGCGGCTCGGCCTGGGCGTCGTTGACCACGACCGTGGCCTTGACGACCTCCGCCGGGTTGTCGAGCACCGGCAGCGTCGTGAAGGTGATGTTCTTCGGATTGACCTTCGCCAGCTCCGTGGCCAGATCGCTGAGCTTCTGGATGCTGCCGATCCCGCTGTCGACCGTGAGCGCGTTGGTCGCCGCCTCCGCGAGCTTGAACAGCTTGCTGGGGCTGGTGAGCGTGTCGCCCGACTTCATCTTCCGGATCATCGAGCTGAGGAACTGCTGCTGGGTCTCGATCCGGCTCAGGTCGCTCTCGTTGCCGAAGGCGTGCCGGGTACGGACGAAGGCGAGCGCCTGCTCGCCCTGGATGGTGTGGGTGCCCTTGCTCAGCTTGAGGTGCGACTTCGGGTCGTCGACGTCCTTGGCCACGCACACTTCCACACCGCCCACCGCGGTCGACATCGTCTTGACCGCGTCGAAGTCGGCCATCATGAAGTGGTCGACCGTGAGCCCGGTGAGCTCCTTGACCGTACGCATCGTGCAGCCGGGGTCCCGCTCGCTCTGGCCGAGGCTGGTGTTGAAGCGCACCTGCGAGTTGCCCGGGATGACCTTCGTACCGTCGGCGGTCTTGGTCTCGCAGTCGGGGATGTCGGTGATCAGGTCGCGCGGGATGGAGAGCACCGTCGCGTTCGTACGGTCCTTGGAGACATGGAACAGGAGGGTCGTGTCGGCGTGCCCGACACTCCCCGCGTCGCCGTATCCCTCGTTGCCCGCGCCGGTCCGCTTGTCCGTGCCGATCAGCAGGATGTTGATGGGCTCGTCCTTCTTGAAGCCACCACTGCCCGCGCCCTGCACGTCGATCGTGTCGATGTTGCCGTTGAAGTGCTGGTAGACGAAGTACCCGGTGACGGAGAGGCCCACGAGGAGGAACGCCATCACACCGCCGGTCCACACCAGCGCCTTCTTCTTGCGCGACTTCTGGGGCTTGCGCTTGCGGCGGCCGACGGCGGCCGCCGGCTCGGCCTTCCCCGCGCGGCGGCTGCGCTGGCCCGGAACGTCGGCGCGCGTCCCGCCCCGGCCACGGCCTCCGGAACGGGATTCCGCACGGGATTCCGCACGGGATTCCGTCCGTGAGTCCGCGCGCGCGTCGCCCCGCGTCCGCGCTTCCTCGTCGGACGGGGGGCTCACGGGCGCCTTTCGCGGAGCGTTCGCTCTTCTGGCGCCGCGCGGCCGGGGGGAGGGCGGCTGCTCTGTGGAGTGGTCCAGTCGCAGTTCGTAATTACCGGTCTGCGGGTTGAGGACCCACTGGTCGGCGGGGTCGATTTCGTCCGCCTGTCCACGGCTTTGCGCATCCACGGTTGCTTGAATCCTCCGTCGGTGCCACGCGAGGCGTCTTCCCCCGAAGACGCTCGGTCTTTCGATCCTGTAGTGCGCGACCTGACGGCCGGATGCACCGGATCGCGTCACACTATCCGCCCCGTTCGACGTCCAGCGACGCTGGTGACAAATTCCTCATCCCTTACAAGCGGGCAATCCGCCCAATCTTCATGGACTGAAGAGCTGCCTTTGGGCCGGGCTTTACCCGCACATGCCCGCCGCGGCATTTGTCCCCTGGAAAGTGGGGGCCGGGGAAGGGCTCCCCGTCGCCCCGGTCTCGCTGCCGCCGCCGCTGTCGTTCCGCGAATTCTTCACGGTGTCGTCACTCTTTCCGTCACCCTCTCCGTCGCTCTTCCCCGCGTCCTGCCCGTCCTGCCCGTCCTGCCCGTCCTGCCCGTCCGCCGAGACCGACACGGGCTGGTCCTCGCGCAGCCGCTCGAAGAGGCTGGTCGCGGCGGACGGGATGAGTTCGTCGCGATTCGGGTCCTGACTGTACGGCTGGCGCGGCACGGTCAGGAATTGCACCTTTTCCATCGGTACGCTCCGCATCGAGCGTGCCAGTTCGTAAAGGTCGCCGAGAGAGTCCAGCCCCGAGTCGGTGGTGAGGGACTTCGTCGCCGCGTCCAGCACCGGATAGAGCCGGGCCGGATTGAGCAGCACCCCATTGCTCTGCACCTTCTTGAAGAGCGCCCCCAGGAATCGCTGCTGGCGGTCCATGCGCTGGGTGTCGCTGCCGTCACCGATGCCATGGCGGGCGCGGACGAAGCCGAGGGCCTGCTCGCCGTCGAGGGTCTGCCGGCCCGCGGGCAGTTCGAGCCGTGCCTGGACGTCCTTGACCGGCTGGTCGAGGCAGACCTCGACACCGTCCACCGCGTCCACGACGTCCGTGAAGCCGCTGAAGTCGATCACCATGTGGTGGTCGACGCGGATGTCGGTGAGCTTCTCGACGGTACGGATCGTGCAGGCGGCGCCGCCGGTCTCGAAAGCCCAGTTGAACTGCGCGAACCGGGCCTGGCCGCGGGTGCCGTCCGGCCTGGCGCAGTCGGGTATCTCCACCATCAGGTCGCGGGGTATCGACATGGCCGTCGCGCTCTTCCGGTCCGCCGCGAGGTGCAGCAGGATCGTGGTGTCGGAGCGCTGTGAACCGCCGTCGTCCCGCCCGTACTTGCTGTTTCCCTCGCCGGAGCGGCTGTCGGAGCCGATGAGCAGGATGTTCTGCGCGTCGAGGGCGACCGGGGTGGGGCGTTCCTTCTCGTACGTGTGCAACTCGGTGGCGGCGGAGGTGTCGGTGGTGATGTTCCCGTCGAGCTTCTGATAGAACCACCAGCCGGCTCCGGCGGTGGCCAGGATGACGACGGAGGTGCCCAGCGCGGCCCAACGCAGCCAGTGGCGGCGGGGGTTGGCGGGCGTGGCGGCGGGCTCGGCATCGATGTCGTCGGGCCCAGGCGCTCCGGTCGGCGGCTCACTGCCGGACTTGTTGTCCGGTTCGGTCGCCGTGCCAGCTCTGTCGGTCACGTCTGCGTCCATCCTTCAAGGCGTCGGCGGCGCACTGGGCCGCCGGTTGCAGGGGTAGACGGGCGAGCGCCGCGCTTGGTTGTGCTGCGGGTCGCGCGTATCGCCGATCACGTACAGAGGTTGGGCGACTGCCTTGAGAGTGGGGTCCGTTATGTAGCGGATAGTGTGCTTTGTGGGGTCGATTTCTCAGCGGATTCTCAGATGGGGAACGGCCACTTCGGACGAGCGGGGCGGGCGGGCGAGTTTGGCCGGTAGCGGTCTTGCCCGCCCGCCGGTGCGTCACATCGCCCGGTCGGTCACGCGTTCGCTCTCGACGCGCTGTTCGAACGCCTCCGCCGACAGCTTCCCGAGGTTGCGGCAGAGCACAACGGACCCGCCCGCCGCGAGCGGGGCGTACAACCCTGCCGAGAGCCCGTCCCAACTGTCGTACGCCAGCCCCGACAGCAGCCGTGAGCCGGGCGTGAGACCGCGCTCCGCGGCGTCCGCGCCCGCGCGCGCCACGAGTTGGGCCGCCGACAGCTCCGTACCGCCCACGACCAGCGCGGATTCATCCGGGTCCACCGGTGCGAACGGCGCGAACCGGTCGCCCTGGCCCGGCACCTCGACCGCGTAGTCCATGAAGCCCTCGGGCGGGCGCGGGAAACGGCCGCCCAGCGGACGCAGCGCCAGCGCCACCCGCTCGCCGCCGCACGCGCGCGCCGCGTCGAGTGTGTCCGGTCCGCTGACCACCAGATCCGCGCCGGCCGGGTCACCACCGATCTCGACCGTCACACCGACCGATGAACAGGCGAGCAGCCACACCGCGCTCTGCCAGTGCGCCGGAAGCAGCAGCGCGAGCCGGTCGCCGGGCGCCGCGGCGAGCTCGCCCTGCAGCAGATTCGCGGTCTTGGACACCCAATTGGCGAAGGTGGCCACGGACAATTCGACCCGCTCACCGGTGGCATCGTCGTAGAACGTGACCAAGGGGCGGGCCGGGTCCGTGGCGAGAGCGGATCGCAGCAGGTCGGCGGGGGTACGGTCGCTGGAGTTCACCCGGGAAAGGGTACGCCGGGCGGCCGGACCGCCACCGCCGTACCGGTGACGGGGTACACCGGTTGGACCGACGGGCCGTCAGTTTTCCGGCGGGCGCGGTGGTCGGGTCGCGCCCAGGATCGGTACATGCGTGCCTCACTTGTAACCTCGATCGGCGTCGCGTGCACCGCCGCCCTGGTCCTCCCGCTGTCCCCGTCGGGCGCGAGCGCCGCCCCACAAGTCCCACAGGCCACACAGAACACGGAGAACACGGAGAACACGGAGAACACGGGCTCGGCAGACGTACCGGGCTCCACTCAGTCGCTCCCGCTGAGCGCACTCGGCTCGGACCGGTCCTCGGGCGCCGCCACGGAACAGGGCGTGACCCGGCGCGACGTCAGTCCCTTCTCGCTGCTCGGCGTCGTATGGGACGACGCCGACGCCGAACTCCGCGGCACGGTCCAGGTCCGCACCCGCACGGCCGGTTCACACGTCTGGTCCGACTGGCAGGACCTGGAGACGCACAACCGGGAACACGGCGCCGACCCCGGTACGGCGGAACGCGACTCGGGACACACACGCGGCTCCACCGCCCCGCTCTGGGTCGGTGGCTCGGACGGCGTGGAACTGCGCGTACAGGCCGCCGAGGAGGCCGGGAACGGCCCGGCGTACCCGCCGCTGCCGCGGGGGCTCCGGCTCGAACTGATCGACCCGGGAAACGATCAGCGGGGCGCCCCGGACGAAGGCGCCGAACCGGCGTACGACGGCGAGCCCGTACCCGACACCGCCATCTCCCCCGAGGGCGGCGGCGATTGGGCACTCCCCGAGGGCCCCGAGGGCCCCGAGGGCCCCGAGGGCCCAGAGGACCTGCTCCCGGCCCTGCCCAGGGCCATGGAACCGGCCGCCCTGCCCGACTCCGCGCGGTCGTACGCCGCACCGCGCCCGCGCATCATCACGCGCCAGGGCTGGGGCGCGGACGAGAGACTCCGCGAGAAGCGGCTCGGCTACTCCAAGACCCTCAAGGCGGCCTTCGTCCACCACAGCGGCACGGGCAACAACTACAGCTGCCGACAGGCGCCCTCCGTCCTGCGCAGTATCTACCGCTACCACGTCAAGAGCAGCGGCTGGCGCGACATCGGCTACAACTTCGCCATCGACAAGTGCGGAAACATCTACGAAGGCCGCGCCGGGGGAGTGACCAGGCCCGTACTGGGCGCCCACACACTCGGTTTCAACACCAACAGCGTGGGCATCGCCGTCCTCGGAACGTACGACGGAACGAATCCGCGTGCCGCCGCGACGACCGCCGTCGCCAAGCTCACCGCGTGGAAGCTCGCACTGCACGGCGTCAACGCGCGGGGGAAGGTCACGCTGACCTCCGCGGGCAGCGGAAAGTACGGCAAGGGCAGAAAGGTCAGGCTCAACGCCATCTCCGGGCACCGGGACGGATTCTCCACCGACTGTCCGGGAAACCGGCTCTACGGGAAGCTCAGCGCCGTACGGAAGGCGGCGGGCGGATACCAGCGCCGCTGACGTGAGCGGCCGCGAACACTGGTCGGTTCCGTGTACGCGTACGTGTATGCATGTACCGACGGAAGCGCCGACCCCAGCAGGAAGCGGAGACGACACGGTGACAGAAGCGATCCTCCTGGTCGGCGGCAAGGGCACCCGGCTGCGGCCGCTCACCGCCCGCACCCCCAAGCCGATGGTGCCGGCGGCCGGCGTCCCGTTCCTCACGCACCAGCTGGCGCGGGCGCGCGCGGCGGGCGTCGAGCACATCGTCCTCGCGACGTCCTACCTCGCCGAGGTCTTCGAGCCGTACTTCGGCGACGGTTCGTCCCTCGGCCTGAGCCTGGAGTACGTGACCGAGCGGGATCCGCTCGGTACGGGAGGCGCCATCCGGAATGTGGCCTCCCGACTGGACTCCGGGCCCGACGAGCCGGTGCTGATCTTCAACGGCGACATCCTGACGGGCCTCGACATCCGGGCGCTCGTCCGCACCCACGCGTCATCCGGCGCGGACGTCTCGCTGCATCTGACGCGGGTCGAGGACCCGCGCGCCTACGGCCTGGTGCCGACCGACGAGAACGGGCGGGTGACGGCCTTCCTGGAGAAGCCGCAGACGCCCGAGGAGATCGTCACCGACCAGATCAACGCCGGCGCCTATGTGTTCCGGCGCTCGGTGATCGACTCCATCCCGGCGGGCCGGCCGGTCTCGGTGGAACGCGAGACCTTCCCCGGTCTGCTGGCCGCGGGCGCGCACCTCCAGGGCATGGTCGACTCCACGTACTGGCTGGACCTGGGCACCCCCCAGGCCTTCGTACGCGGCTCGGCGGACCTCGTCCTCGGCCGCGCCCCGTCCCCGGCGGTCCCGGGCCAGTGCGGCGAACGCCTGATCCTGCCCACGGCCACGGTCGCCCCCGACGCGAAGATCACGGGCGGCACGGTGATCGGCCGGGCCGCCCTGATCGGCGACGGCGCGCGCGTCGCGGGCAGCACGATCCTGGACGGCGCCGTCGTGGAACCGGGCGCGGTGATCACGGACTCGCTGATAGGCGCGGGGGCCCGGGTGGGCGCGCGGGCGGTGCTCTCGGACGTGGTGGTGGGGGACGGGGCGGTGGTCGGGGCGGACAACGAGCTGCGGCAGGGGGTACGGGTGTGGTGCGACGCGGTACTGCCGGCGGGTGCGGTGCGGTTCTCCTCCGACGCGTAGGAGAGCGCACCGGACGGCGCACCGCGTCCGGCCCCGCCCGCGGAGACCCCCGCACCCCCGCCGGACGGTCCACCGCTTAGCCTCGGGGGTGACCCCGACCCCCGAGGACCTCAACCGTGGCAGGCCGCTTCGCACAACGACCGGTGCCCCGTCCGCGCCCCGCGGGCGCCGCGGGCGCCGCCGACGCCGTGGGCATACGCCGCCGGTGGACGCCCCCCGAGCCCTACGACCTCGGGCTCGTCCTCGGGCCGCTTCGGCGCGGGCCCGCCGATCCGACGTTTCGCGCGTACCCGGACGGTTCCGTGTGGCGGACCTCCCGGACGCCCGCCGGGCCCGGCACGCTGCGGGTCGTGCGGCGCGGTGGGGTCGTGGAGGCCGAGGCGTGGGGCGCCGGCGCCGCGTGGATGCTGGAGCAGCTCCCGGAGCTGCTCGGCGCGGGCGACGACCCGGACGCGTTCGTCCCCCGCCACCGCCTGGTCGTCGAGGCCCAGCGGCGCCGGCCGGGCCTGCGGCTCTGCCGCACAGGACTGGTGCTGGAGTCGCTGATCCCGTCCGTGCTGGAGCAGAAGGTCACCACCGTCGAGGCATACCGCGCCTGGCGGATCCTGGTACGCACACACGGTGAGCCCGCGCCCGGACCCGGGCCAGGATCCGCGCCGGGCGAGCGGCTGTACGTCATGCCCGACGCCCGGACCTGGGCCCTGATCCCCTCCTGGGAGTGGCACAAGGCCGGCGTCGACGCCAAGCGCTCCTCGACGATCCTGCGCGCCGTCCGGGTCGCGCGCCGGATGGAGGAGGCCGCGGCGATGGAGCCGGAGCGTGCGGCCGCCCGGCTGGAGCTGATCCCGGGGATCGGCCCGTGGACCGCGGCCGAGGTCGTGCAGCGCTCCAACGGCGCCCCCGACGCCGTCACCGTCGGCGATCTGCATCTTCCCGGCATCATCGGCCACGCGCTCGCGGGCGACCGGGACGCCGACGACGCGGCGATGCTCGAACTCCTCGCCCCGTACGCCGGCCAGCGGCACCGCGCCACCCGGCTGATCCTGCTCAGCGGCCGGACCCCGGCCCGCCGGGCGCCCCGGATGGAGGTCCGGAACATCGCCCGGCTGTGAGCCCGGCTCTGAGCCGGACTGTGAGGGAGAGATCCGGCGTGCCTACCGCACCGTGAGGAAGGACTCCGGCGAGCGCGCCGGGCGGTCCTTCGGCGGGGCCGCCGCGTGGCCCACCGCCACCGCGCCCATCGGGTCCCAGCCCTCGGGCAGGTCCAGCACGTCCCGTACGACATCCCGGCAGAACATCGTCGAGGAGACCCACGCGGAGCCGAGACGCTCACCCGCCAGCGCCACCAGGAAGTTCTGCACGCCCGCGCCCATGGCGACCACGAACATCTCGCGCTCCGCGCCGTCGCGGCGGGGGTCGCCGTAGGTGTGCGAGCCGTCCATCACCAGGCATGGCACCACCAGGTACGGCGCCGCGCGCAGGAGATCGCCGCGGCGTACGCGCCTGGCGATGGACTCCTCCGGCCTGCCGTCGCGGCGCAGGTCCGCGATCCAGGCGTCGCGCATGGCGTCGAGGAGGCGGAGGCGCGACTCGGGCGACTCCAGGAGGACGAACCGCCACGGTGTCGTGTGATGCGGCGCCGGGGCGGTGACGGCGGCCGCGACCGCGCGCCGGACCGCGCCCGGGTCGACCGGCTCGTCCGTGAATTCCCGGACCGTACGGCGCTGGGTGACCGCTTCCCGTATCGCCTCGGACGTGCCGAGCCGGAACATGTCGTCCGCCGCGACCCGCACCAGCGCCCGCGCGTCCGTGTCCGTGTCGCCGACGAGCTGGCCCAGGCCGCTCACCACGGCGACCGGCAGCCCCTCGGCCTTGCCCTTCACCAGGTCACCGGCGGCGGCCAGTTCGTCGGCGAGGGCGGTGACGGTCGCGTTCAGCGGGTTGCCCTGGGTGTCGGTCCCGCCGCGCAGGTCCTCCAGGACGCGTACGCCCGCGGCGCCGATCGCCACATCGGTGAGGCCGTTGCGCCAGGGCCGCCCGAAGGTGTCGGTGACGATCACCCCGACGTCCACACCGAGCGCGTCGCGCAGCCCCTCCCGTATCGTCCGGGCCGAGGCGTCGGAGTCCTCCGGCAGCAACAGCACTGTTCCGGCAGCGGTGTTGGAGGCGTCGACCCCGGCCGCCGCCATGACCAGACCCTGCTTGTTCTCGACGATACGGAGGGGCCCGCGGCGCGCGACGACCCGTACGGTCTCCGCGTCGATCGCCGCCTCGCGGTCCGTGGCCGCCAGGATCCGGCCCTCGGCCTTGGAGACGATCTTCGAGGTGACCAGCAGGACATCGCCGTCGACGAGCCCGGGACCGGCGGCCACGATCAGTTTGGCGAGGTCGTCGCCCGGACGGACCTCGGGCAGTCCCGGCAGGGCGCGGACGCGGTACGACGTCATGCCTGAACCTCCTCGGCCAGCGCCAGCGCCTCACGGGCCATCGCGGCGGTCGCGTCCAGGTCGGTCATCATCAGCGGGACGGCGCGGCTGCGGATCCCCGCCGCCTCGATCCCGGCCACCGCCGCCGCGTCCACGGTGTCGACCAGCCAGCCGTCCAGCAGCCCGGAGCCGTAGTGCAGGGCGACGGCCTCGGCCGTCGACTCGACGCCGATCGCGGCGAGCACCTTGTCGGCCATCCCGCGCACCGGAGCGTCCCCGACGATGGGGGAGAGGCCGACGACCGGGACGCCCGCCTCGGCGATGGCCTCCCGGATACCGGGCACGGCCAGGATCGTCCCGATACTGACCACGGGGTTGGACGGCGGGAAGAGGATGACATCGGCCGCGGCGATCGCCTCCAGCACCCCCGGCGCCGGCTTGGCCTGGTCGGCGCCGACCGGGACGACCGCCTGCGCGTCCACGGACGCCCGCATCTTCACCCAGTACTCCTGGAAGTGCACGGCCTTGCGCTCACCGTCCACATCGACGGCGACATGCGTCTCGACGCGGTCGTCCGACATGGGCAGCAGCCGTACGCCGGGCTTCCAGCGGGCACAGAGCGCCTCGGTGACGGCGCTCAGCGGATAGCCGGCGCCGAGCATCTGCGTACGGACGATATGGGTGGCGAAGTCGCGGTCGCCGAGTCCGAACCACTCGGGTCCCACGCCGTAGGCCGCCAGCTCCGTCTTGACCTGGAACGTCTCGTCCGTACGCCCCCAGCCCTGTTCTTCATTGATGCCACCGCCGAGGGTGTACATCACCGTGTCGAGGTCGGGGCAGACCTTCAGCCCGAACAGATGGATGTCGTCACCGGTATTGCCGATCACCGTGACGTCCGCGTCCGGCGCGGCCTGCTTGAGGCCACGGAGAAAACGGGCGCCGCCGATACCGCCGGCCAGAACCACAATGCGCATAAGAACAGTCTGTCAGCCGCAGGCTGATCGTTGGGGGGCGGTGGTCGGGTGACGGGTGGGCCAGTCTGTCAGCCGCGGGCTGATCGTTGGGGGGCGGTGGTCGGGTGACGGGTGGGCATGTCTGTCAGCCGCAGGCTGATCGTTGAGGGGCGGTGGTCGGGTGACGGGTGGGCATGTCAGGCCGGTACGACGTCCTGGGTCGCCGGGGCGCAGCTCGCGGAGTGCATGGGCATGTCCGTCAGCCCCGGGTAGTAGATGTGCAGGCTCACGGCCGGTTCGATCGCGTCGTTGACGACCTCATGGACATAGCCCGGCGCGAAAACCCGCTGCGCGCCCGGCGCGAGAGCGCGGCTTCCGCTCTCCGAACGCTCCGTCAGTTCACCGGCGAGCACGGTCAGTACGCCCGAGGACAGGCCGTGGTCATGCGATCCGCTGCTCTGGCCGGGCACCCAGGAGAGCAGCCACACCTCATAGCCGGGCCCGGTGCGCAGCCGGTGGTACCAGCGGCTGGTGGCGTCGTACTGGACGAGCGGGGCCCACTGCGCGCGGTCGGCGGCGAGGGCGCGCGCGAGGCCGGCGAACTCGGCCACCGTCGCCGGGTGCTCCCGGGCGGGCTGGAGGAGATGCGGGACCTCAAGGAGGTCGCCGGCGATCTGGATGTCGCTGTCGCTGTTCATGGGGGAGGTGGTTCCTCGGCGGAGAGGGTGTGCGGCGGTGCCGCGACGGGCGCGTGGAATCGCGGGGGAGTCGCGAAGGAAATGCGGGGAAGACGCGAAGGTGATCACGGAAGAGTGATCAGGAGGAGCGTGAGGGCCGACCGGAGCCCGGAGGCGTCAACAGCAGGCGGAAGCGCAACAGCAACAGCGGGCCCGGAGAGCGCTGCGGAGTCCACGGAGGTGGGTCGCGGTGGGCGCGGGGTTCGCTGGCATGGAAACCAAGGTTGCGAATCCGGTGACGGATGTCAACTCAATGGCCGATTTGGCCGCAATGTTTCACCTCATCCGGTTGATCCGCGCGCAGAGCGGTTTGGGTGATGGTGGGCGCGGACACATGGGGCAGCGACCGTGCTCGTAAACACCTTCACGCCCTTGTGATCAGACTGTGATCCGGATCGCTTCCCGGGGGTGATCCGCAACAAGGTTGCGATTCTCGACGTCTCTCTTGTCGAGAAGGAGGTGGATGCGAACAGGCCAGTGGCATGTGTCAGATTTTTGGTGATTTGAACACTTTCCACATAGCCTTGGTTCCGCAGAGTGAATACCGGGCCCAATAGCAGATCTCGGCTTGACCTGGCCGGAGCACCGCACTTGTAATTTCACTCGTGTCGTTCGGCCGAAATCGATAGCGGCCACATCACGGGGACGCAAAAGACAGACGAGGGGCGCACATGACCGAGCTGTTCCAGCAACTGCTGGTCGAGGACGCGGACGAGGAACTCGGCTGGCAGGAGCGCGCCTTGTGCGCCCAGACAGATCCCGAGTCCTTCTTCCCCGAGAAGGGCGGTTCGACGCGTGAGGCCAAGAAGGTCTGTCTCGCCTGTGAGGTCCGATCCGAATGCCTTGAGTATGCCCTCGCCAATGACGAGCGATTCGGTATCTGGGGCGGTTTGTCGGAGCGTGAACGGCGCCGGCTGAAGAAGGCCGCGATCTGACCGCCGTCCGGCCCGCCCGGCCGCGGTGGCCGGGACCGAACACCGGCCGGTCGCCCGGAACCACCGGCACCGCTCCCTATGTACGGCGTGTACGGCGTGTATGGCACGGTCCGCAGTCTGCACCTCCCCGCAGACGGCGGACCGTTGTGTTTCCCGCCCGTCCGCCGCCCCTCCCCCCTACCGTTAGTGTGGGGCCCCGTCCGAGACGCTCCCACGCCCCTTCGGGGCGACCCCCCGGCCGGAGGGCCCGCTACCTCAATGTCCCCCACCACCGCCGCGTTCGTTTCCGCCGCCACCGCCCCCGAGTTCCCCCGGCACGTCGTGACCGCGGTGCTCGTCGCCCACGACGGCGCGCGCTGGCTCCCCGACGCCCTCGCCGGGCTGCTGGGCCAGGAACGACCCGTACAGAACGTCATGGCAGCCGACACCGGCAGCGCCGACGACTCCGCCCGGCTGCTCACCGAAGCGCTCGGCGCGGAACGCGTCCTGCATCTCGCGCGCCGGTCCGGATTCGGTACGGCCGTGGACGAGGCGGTACGCACCGCGGGGGTGCTCACGCCCGACGATCTGCCGTATCTGAAGCGGCCGAGCGGCTGGGACCCGGTGACCCGGAGCTGGCGCGACGACACGTACGACATGCCCGAACTGCCGCACGGCGAACCGGTGCAGTGGCTCTGGCTCCTCCACGACGACTGCGCGCCCGACCCCGACGCGCTCGCCGAGCTGCTGCGCGTCGCCGACTCCGACCAGTACGCGGCGGTCGTCGGACCCAAACTGCGCGGCTGGTACGACCGCAAGCAGCTCCTCGAAGTCGGCGTCTCCATCGCCAACAGCGGACGCCGCTGGACCGGACTCGACCGGCGCGAACAGGACCAGGGCCAGCACGACCAGGTCCGTACCGTCCTCTCCGTCTCCAGCGCCGGCATGCTCATCCGGCGCGACGTCTGGGACGAACTCGGCGGCTTCGACCGCCGGCTCCCGCTGATGCGCGACGACGTGGACCTGTGCTGGCGCGTGCACGCCGCGGGCCACCGGGTGCTCGTCGCCCCCGACGCCGTGCTGCGGCACGCCGAGGCAGCCGCCCGGGAGCGCCGTACGGTCGACTGCGCGGGCCGCTCCGTCGTCAACCCGCACCGCGTCGACAAGGCCGGCGCCGTCTACACCATGCTCGCCAACGCGCGGGCCGCCGTCCTCCCCTACGTACTGCTCCGTCTGGTCGTCGGCACCCTGCTGCGCACCCTCGCCTATCTCGTCGGCAAGGCGCCGGGTCAGGCCGTCGACGAGGTGATGGGACTCTCCGGCACCCTGCTGCGGCCCGGCCGGATCATCAGCGCCCGGCGGCAGCGCGGCAAGGGCGTCGTCGAGGCGGCCGAGCTGCGCCCGCTCTTCCCGCCGCCCGGCGCCACCGTCCGGGCCACGGTCGAGCAGATCGCCGGCAGTCTCGGCGGCGACTCGGACGCCGACGCGGGCGGCTCACGGCACGGCGCCGTCGAGTCGGGACCCGGCGGTGACGACGCCGACTTCATGGAGATCGAGCAGTTCGCCCGGCTGAAGAAGCTCGCGCACAAGCCAGGACCCGTCCTCTTCGGGATCCTGCTGCTCGTCTCGCTCGTCTCCTGCCGCGGACTCTTCGGCGGCGGCGCGCTCGCGGGCGGCGCGCTGCTGCCCGCGCCCGCCGATGTCTCCGACCTGTGGTCGCGGTACGCCGACGGCTGGCATCCCGTCGGTACCGGCGTCACCGAGACCGCGCCCCCCTATCTCGCCGTACTCGCCGCGCTCTCCGCGCTGTTCCTCGGTTCCACCGGCTTCGCGCTGACCCTGCTCCTCGTCTGCTCGGTCCCGCTCGCCGGAGTCACCGCCTACTTCGCCTCGCGCCCGCTGGTCGAATCGCGGCTGCTGCGGGCCTGGGCGAGCGTCGCGTACGCCTTCCTGCCCGCCGCGACCGGCGCGCTGGCCACCGGGCGGCTCGGTACGGCCGTCCTCGCCGTCCTGCTGCCGCTGATCGCCCGCGCCGCCGTCGCCGCGTACGGGATGCGCGGCGGGGCGGGCGGCGTCGCGAACGGGGAGAGCCGCGGCAGCTGGCGCGCCACCTGGGCGTACGCCTTCCTGCTGACGTTCGCGATGGCCTTCACGCCCGTCGTCTGGCCGGTGGCGCTGCTGCTCGGCCTCGGCGTCCTGGCGCTGCGCCGCGACGACCTCGCCGCCTACGGACCGCGGGTGCTCGCCGGGCTCGGCACCCCCCTGCTGCTGCTGGCGCCCTGGTCGCTCTCGCTGCTGACCTCGCCGTCCGCCTTCCTGCGGGAAGCGGGGCTGGAGTTCGGTACGGGAACGGCCTCCGCGCTCGATCTGCTCGGCATCAGCCCCGGCGGGCCCAAGGCGGCCGGCGGTGTCCTGCTGATCGGGATCGTGCTGGCCGCGCTGGCGGCGCTGCTGCGCGGTGAGCGGCAGTTCGCGATCCGCTCGGCCTGGGCCGTCGCGATCCTCGCGCTGGTCTTCGCCGTCCTCACCAACAACTCGGGCTGGGCGGGCCCCGCCACCCTGCTCTACGGACTCGCGCTGATCGCGGCGGCCGTGCTCGGCGCGGACGGCGCCAGGGAGCGCGTCGCGGCGGAGAGCTTCGGCTGGCGCCAGCCCGTCGCCGTCCTCATCGCCGTGGCGGCGGGACTCGCCCCGCTGCTGGCCGCGTTCGGCTGGATGATCAGCGGCGCGTCCGGACCGCTGGAGCGCCGTGATCCGGTGCAGGTTCCCGCGTTCGTCGCGGAGGAGAGCATCACCCGCGACCAGCCGCGCACGCTCGTCCTCGGCGGTACATCGGCGGCCGAGGTCTCGTACTCGCTGGTCCGCGGCTCGGGCGGCCGGCTCGGTGACGCCGAACTGACCGCGTCGGGCGGCGGCGATCCCCGGCTCGACAAGGTCGTCGCCAACCTCGTCGCGGGCTCCGGCGCCGACCAGACCGACCAGCTCAGCGGCTTCGCGATCCGCTACGTACTCGTACGGGACGGGGTGCCGCGGCAGACCGGCCGGGTCCTGGACGCCACCCCCGGGCTGACCCGGCTGAGCCAGCTGGACGGCAGCGCGCTGTGGCGCGTCGACCGGCAGATCTCGCGGGCCACGATCGTCGACGGCAAGGGCGAGGGCGAGCCGCTGGCCGTCGCGTCCGCGCAGGTCGAGGCGCACACGAAGATCCCGGCGGGAGCCTCCGGGCGCGTGCTGCGGATCGCGGACCGGGCCGCCGAGGGCTGGCAGGCCACGCTCGACGGCACGGTACTCACGAAGAAGACCGTCGACGGCTGGGCCCAGGGCTTCGAACTGCCCGCGGAGGGCGGCCGTCTCGACCTGACGTACGAGGACCCGATCACGCACACCGCGTGGATCTGGGCCCAGGGCGCGCTCACCGTCGTCCTGCTGGTGCTCGCCCTGCCGGGGCGGCGCCGGGAGATCGACGACGACCTGCCCGACGAGGACATCGACATCCCGGAGCAGCCGGTGGCGGGCGAGGGCCGGCGCGCGCGCAGGCTGCGTGCGGCGGCGGAGGCCGAGGGACCGGAGAAGAGCGAGACGGACGCGGACGTGACGGATGTGACGGATGTGACGGGGGAGTACGCGACCGCGCAGCAGCCGGCCGTGCCGCCGGCGCCCGCCGCCCCTCCGGCTCCTTCCGGCTCGCCTGCCTCTCCCGCCTCTCCGGCCGCGCCCGCGGCGCCCGTTGAGGAGCCGTACGGCGCCGGTCAGGACCAAGTCGGGGACGGGGAGCGGCAGTCGGCGTACGGGGCGGTGCCCCAGCAGCCCCCGTACGGAGAGTGGGACGCCAACACGTACGCGGGCGCGGACTACACGCAGGCCCAGTACCCGAACGAGCAGCAGTACGGCGGACAGTACGGCGAGGGCCAGTACCAGCAGCAGCCGTATCAGCAGTACCAGGCCGACCCGTACCAGGAAGGCCAGTACCCCGCGGGCGGCCAGTACCAGGAGGGGCAGTACCAGGCCGGCCAGTACCAGGGGGAGGGCCAGTACCAGGAGGGCCAGTACCCAGGCGAAGGCCAGTACCAGGAAGGGCAGTACGACCCGTCGCAGTACGACCCGTCGCAGTACGACCCGTACGGCTACGGGCAGCAGACGCAACAGCCCCAGCAGGCCCAGCAACCACCGCAGTCCCAGCAGCCCTACGCCGACGGCACGGAGAACGACCAGCGCCGGCGCCCCGACGGGAGCAGTAACCAGTGAACCGTACGACCCTCTCCCTCATCGCGGCCGCCACCGCCCTCGCCGCCGTCACCGGCTTCGCCACCCTCACCGCGCCCGACCCGGCTGGTACGGCGGCCGCCCGGAGCCCGGCCCGGCTGCCCGTGGAGCGCACCAGCCAGCTCTGCCCGGCGCCGAGCGTCTCGGACGTCGCGGAGACGACGTACACCTCCATCACACCGGCGGGCACGGGCGACGCCGGGACGGACGGCACGGCCGAACTGACGGAGTCCGTCGTCACGTTGGTGGACGCCGCCGACGAGGGCGCGTCCGGCGACAAGGCGAAGGACGACGCGGGGGGCACGAAGAAGGACCCGGCGAAGGACAAGCCGTTCCTCAGTCTGAAGGAGCCGGGCAAGCCCGTCTCCGTCGAGGCGAGCGGAGCCGAGGCCCCCGCCCTCGTCGGCACGGCCACCGGCCGGCTGGCGCCCGGCTGGACCACCCAGCAGACCACCACGGTCAGCGTCGGCGACGCGCGCGGCGTGCTCGGCCTGAGCTGCACCGTCCCCGACACGGACTTCTGGTTCCCCGGCGCGAGCACCGAGAGGTCGCGCCAGGACTACGTCCATCTCACCAACCCCGACGACACCGCAGCCGTCGCCGACATCGAGCTGTACGGGAAGGACGGCGCGGTCAAGTCCGAGGTGGGCGAGGGCATTCCGGTGCCGGCCAGGTCCAGCGTGCCGGTGCTGCTCTCCACTCTGACCACCGCCGCCTCGGCCGATGTGACCGTGCATGTCACCACCCGCTCGGGCCGGGTCGGCGCGGCGGTGCGCGTGGCGGACGGTGCGGGCGGCAGCGACTGGCTGGCCGCCGCGGCGGACCCGGCGTCGCGGCTGGTGCTGCCCGGGATCCCGGCGGACGCGACCGACGTACGGCTGGTGGCGTTCGCGACGGGTTCCGACGACGCCGATCTGAAGGTGCAACTGGCGGGCGCCGACGGCACGATCACCCCGGCGGGCAACGAGACCATGCACATCAAGTCGCGGATGACGGCGACCCTCGAACTGGCGGACATCACCAAGGGGCAGGCGGGTTCCCTGATCCTCACCCCGGCGGAGGGCGGGCACGCGGCCCCGGTGGTCGCGGCGCTGCGCGTGGTGCGCGGCAAGGGCGAGAAGCGGGAGATCGCGTTCATTCCGGCGACCGCGCCGATCGCGTCGCGGTCGACCGTCGCGGACAACCGCGCCAAGGGCTCGACGCTCTCGCTGACCGCCCCGGGCGCGACCGCGAAGGTCAAGGTCACGGCCTCGGCGGGGACCGGAGGGGGCGAGCCGGCCGAGAAGACGTACACCGTCGAGGGCGGTACGACCCTGGCGGTCACCCCGCCCGTGCCCAGTGGCCTGAAGGGCTCGTACGCGCTGACGGTCGAGCCGCAGCCGGGCGGCGGTCCGGTCCACGCGGCGCGCACGCTGGCGCTGCCGGAGGACGGTATCCCCATGTTCACGGTCCAGACGCTGCCGGACGACCGGGGGACCGTGTCCGTACCGAAGGCCAAGGAAGACCTGTCGATCCTGGACGACGGCAGCTGAGGGCTGTCCCGCCCAGGGCTGCCCGCCGCGGCGCCCCGGGCCGCCGGCCGCGTGCGTCCGGTCTATTCCTGTCCGTACCGGGGGTCGACGGACTCGGGTGCCAGCCCCAGCAGTTCCGCGACCTGCTCGACCACGACCTCGTGCACCAGCAGCGCGCGGTCGTCGCGGTTCTTGGTACGGATCTCCACGGGGCGCCGGTAGACCAGGATGCGCGCCGGGTGGTCCTTGTCCGCCGGGACCGAGCTGCCGAGCGGAACGGTGTCGTCCTGCGGGCTCGGTACCTCCATGACCAGGAAATCCACCTCGGCCAGCTGCGGCCAGCGCCGTTCCAGCCGGTCCACGGAGTCCCGCACGAGATCGTGGAAGGACTCGGAGCGGCTGGTCGAGAGCGGCACCTGGGGCGGGGCGACGGGCCCACGCATACCGCGGCCGTGGCGGTCGCGGCGGCGCGGCCGTGGTTCGGTCGGGCGGGGCGGTACAGGACTGTCCATCACTGACGCAGGGTAGCCCTCCCGGCGCCGCCGACATCGCGACTGCCGCACCCTCGTACGGCATGTCGCATATTGAGCATTCAGGCCAAGCTTGGGCTCGATTCCAGGCGTCCCCGCGATCACCGCTCTCGCCGCCCTTGACGGCTTTTGCCCCAAGTCGTGACCAGGTAACGGAGTGTCGCTGTTCGGTCACTCTTCTTTCCCTGCAGGTCAGGGCAGTTACTTCCGGCCAAGTTGAGTGGGATATCACGCCGCGACACGGGGGAGTGACCTGGTGGGGAGTCGTCGCGGCCCGCTCAAGAGTGCGGTACCGTCCAACATCGTGAGCCCTGTACGTCGCTGTTCGCGCACCGCGTGCGGCCGCCCTGCTGTCGCGACACTGACGTACGTCTATGCCGACTCGACCGCGGTCCTCGGCCCGCTCGCCACCTATGCCGAGCCTCACTGCTACGACCTGTGTGCGGAACACAGCGAGCGGCTGACCGCTCCGCGCGGCTGGGAGGTCGTCCGCCTGACGGACGGCTCGGCTCCGGCGCGCCCGAGCGGTGACGATCTGGAGGCGCTCGCCAACGCCGTACGTGAAGCCGCGCGCCCGCAGGAGCGGGCGGCCGGGGGTGGCGGCAACGGCGCACGCGGGGCGGATCCGACGGAGGCCGGGCGCCGGGGGCATCTGCGGGTACTGCGCTCCCCTGAGCCCTGAGCCGCTGGAGCCCCCGCGCGTCTGAGCCCCGAGCGCCCCGCGCCTCCGAGCCGGCAGCCCTGAGTCCCGAGCGCCGCAGGGGCGTTCTTTGCGGCTTTCCGGTATGGATCCTGTACGGGCCATTGACCTCGCCTTGGCGCGGACACGACCATTCCTCCACTCGTGAGAGATCACTTTCCGTATCGCGGAATCCGGAGGACTGTCGTGTACGTACAGCAACTGGAACCCGTCGCCGACTCGCTCGCCCTCTCCGCCCTCGTCGCCGCCCTCCCGCTGGCCACCGTGCTGATCCTGCTCGGCGCCCTCCGTATGAAAGCCCACCGCGCGGGCGTCATCGGTCTCGCCGTCGCCGTGCTGGTCGGCTGGCTCGTCTTCGGCATGCCCCTCGGCCAGACCCTCTCGGCGGGCGTCCAGGGAGCGCTCTTCGGGCTCTTCCCGATCATGTGGATCGTCGTCAACGCCCTCTGGGTGTACCGGATGACGGTCCGCACCCACCACTTCGACATCCTGCGCCGCTCCTTCGGGCGGCTCTCCGACGACCCCCGCATCCAGGCACTCGTCATCGCCTTCTGCTTCGGCGCGCTGCTCGAAGCGCTCGCGGGCTTCGGGGCGCCGGTGGCCATCTGCTCGGTGATGCTGGTGGCGCTCGGCTTCTCCCCGGTCAAGGCCGCCGTCGTCTCGCTCGTCGCCAACACCGCGCCCGTGGCCTTCGGCGCGATGGGCACCCCCGTGGTGACGCTCGCGCAGGTCACCGATCTGCCGCTGGACACCGTCGCCTCCGTCGTCGGCCGGCAGACCCCGCTGCTCGCGCTCGTCGTACCGCTCGTGCTGGTCTGGCTCGTCGACGGCAGGCGGGGCCTGCGCGAGACCTGGGCGCCCGCGCTGGCGTGCGGAGTCGCCTTCGCCGCCGCGCAGTTCCTCGCCGCCAACTACGTCTCCGCCCAACTCGCCGACATCGGCGCCGCGCTGGCCGGAGCGGCGGCGCTGGTGGCCGTACCGTCGGCACGCAGGCCCGCGTCGGAACCGGTGCGCGCCGCCGTGCTCACGGGCGTACGCAGCGAGGACCTGGACCGCGAGGACCCGCGCCCCGAAGTGCTGCGCGCCTACGCCCCGTACGCACTGATCGTGGTGATCTTCTCCGTCGCCCAGATCCCGCCGGTCAAGGAGACGCTGGCCAGGGCGACGCGCGTGTTCGACTGGCCGTTGCTCGATGCCGCGGACCCGGACGGGAACCGCGTCGGCGCCAATGTCTTCTCGCTGCCCCTCGTCGCGACGGGCGGCACGCTCGTGCTGCTCGCCGGTCTCCTCACGGCCGTCGTCCTCGGCGTACGCGCGAAGGACGCGGCGCGGGAGTGGGCGGCGACCGTGTACGAACTGCGGTACGCGATCCTCACCGTCACCTCCGTACTGGCCCTCGCGTACGTCATGAATCTGTCCGGACAGGCGGGCACCATCGGCCACTTCGTCGCCGCGGCGGGCGCGGGACTCGCGTTCCTCTCGCCGATCCTGGGATGGTTCGGCGTCGCGGTCTCGGGCTCGGACACCTCGGCCAACGCACTCTTCGGCGCGCTCCAGGTGACGGCGGCGGCCCAGTCCGGCCTGTCGCCCGAACTGCTGGCGGCGGCGAACAGCTCCGGGGGAGTGCTCGGCAAGATGATCTCGCCGCAGAACCTGACGATCGCGTGCGCCGCGGTCGGACTCGCGGGCAAGGAAGGGGATCTGCTGCGCAAGGTACTGCCCTGGAGCCTGGGCCTGTTGCTGGTGATGTGTCTCATCGTGCTGGGGCAGAGCACCGCGGTGCTCGGGTGGATGCTTCCCTGACCTTGTGGGACGCGCCGTGGGACGCGCCGTGGGACGCGCCGCCGGGATCGTCGCCCGGGCCGTCGCCCGGGTCCCGGGACTTACGGCTGTCCGCCGGACCGTCGACAGGTGTCCGGCGGGTAGTTTGAAGCGGGCCGCGGCGGATCACAGCAGCCGGTGCGGATCGCAACAGACCGAGCAGACCGAGCAGACCGAACAGACCCCGCAGACCGTGCAGACCGTGCAGACCGCGGTGACAGGAACTTCTGGAGGCGTTGGCCGTGGCCGATTTGTCGCAGATCGTGAAGGCGTACGACGTGCGAGGGGTGTACCCGGATCAACTGGACGACCGGCTCGCCGAGCTCTTCGGCGCCGCCTTCGTCGAGGTCACCGGCGCCGAGGCGATCGTGATCGGCCATGACATGCGGCCCTCCTCACCGGGTCTGGCGTCGAGCTTCGCCCGGGGCGCCGTCTCGCGCGGAGCCGACGCCACGATCATCGGACTGTGCTCCACCGACCAGCTGTACTACGCGTCGGGGGACATGGGCCTGCCCGGCGCGATGTTCACCGCGTCCCACAACCCGGCCCAGTACAACGGGATCAAGATGTGCCGGGCCGGGGCGGCGCCGGTCGGCCAGGACACCGGGCTGGCGGAGATCCGCGCGCTGGCCGAGGGCTGGCTGACGGACGGTGCCCCGGCCTCGGTCACCAGGCCCGGCCACCTCCGGCAACGGGACACCCTCACGGACTACGCCGCGTATCTGCTGTCCCTCGTCGACGTCTCGGCGATCCGCCCGCTGAAGGTCGTCGTGGACGCGGGCAACGGGATGGGCGGACACACCGTACCGACGGTCTTCGCGGACCTGCCGCTCGATGTGGTGCCGATGTACTTCGAGCTGGACGGTACGTTCCCGAACCACGAGGCCAACCCGCTGGACCCGAAGAACATCGTGGACCTCCAGGCCCGTGTCCTGGCCGAGGGCGCCGATCTGGGACTCGCCTTCGACGGCGATGCCGACCGCTGCTTCGTCGTCGACGAGCGCGGCGAGGGCGTCTCCCCGTCGGCGATCACCGCCCTGGTCGCGGCGCGCGAGCTGGCCAAGTACCCGGGCGGGACGATCATCCACAACCTCATCACGTCCTGGTCGGTCCCCGAGGTCGTCAGGGAGCACGGCGGCACGCCCGTACGCACCCGCGTCGGACACTCCTTCATCAAGCAGGAGATGGCCGGTACGGGAGCGGTCTTCGGCGGCGAGCACTCCGCGCACTACTACTTCCGCGACTTCTGGAACGCCGACACGGGCATGCTCGCCGCGCTCCATGTCCTGGCGGCGCTCGGCGGCCAGCGGGGACCGCTCTCCGAGCTGGTCGCCTCGTACGACCGCTACGCGGGCTCCGGAGAGATCAACTCCACGGTCGACGACCAGCGGGCCCGCACGGCGGCGGTACGCGCGGCCTTCGCCGCCCGCGAGGGCGTCACGTTCGACGAACTGGACGGGCTGACGGTGACGGCGGCGGACTGGTGGTTCAACCTCCGCCCCTCCAACACGGAGCCGCTGCTGCGCCTGAACGTCGAGGCGCGCGACAAGGCGACGATGGAGCGGGTCAGGGACGAGACGCTGGCGCTGATCCGCGCGTAGCCCCGCGTGGCCGTGTGCCGCCGGGGCGGGTCCGGGCGGCACGCGGCTCCACGCGGGGCACGACCGTACGGCGGCGGCGGCCGGTCCGGTCCGGGGCGGCCCGCGGTGGCCGGTCGGTCCGGCCCCGGGCGGCCTGCTCCGCCCGGGGCGGCCGGCGGTCCCCGCCCGACAGTGCCCGGCGGTACCCTGACATGGCCCGAACCACCCGCACGAAGGGACCCCATCCCCATGCCGCTCGAAGCCGGCCTTCTGGAGATCCTCGCCTGTCCGGCCTGCCACGCGCCGCTCAGCGACCGCACCGCGGCCGACACCCCCGAGCTGATCTGCACCGGCGAGGACTGCGGTCTGGCCTATCCGGTACGGGACGACATCCCGGTCCTCCTCGTCGACGAGGCACGCCGCCCCGCCTGACCACGCAAGCGCTGTCCACAACGCCCCGCGTCAACGCCCCGTGCCCGCGAGGCCCGCGCCCGGCGATCGGAGGCCCAACCCCATGCTCGACGAGTCGTTGCTCGACGCTCCCGACGCTTTGGCCCACGCCGACCACAACGGTCTGCTGCGCGGCGCCGCGGAGGCCGGAGCGAGAGTGCGCACCGCCCTTCGGCACACCGCGGAGGCCGGGATCACCGGACTCGCGCCGGAAGGCCGTCCGCGTGCCGTACTGATCGCCGGTTCCGGCGCCGCCGCGACCGGCGTCGCCGACCTGATCGCCGCGCTCACCGCGAACGCCGCGCCCGTCACCCGGCTCCGGCCCACCGGCGTCGCCGCCGCGGCGGGCGCGCTGCGCTGGACGCTCCCGGGCTGGGCCGGCCCCGTGGACCTGCTGCTGATCGCCACCACGGAGGGCAGCGAGCCCGGCCTCGCGCTCCTCGCCGAGCAGGCGTACCGCCGCGGCTGTACGGTCGTCGCCGTCGCCCCGCGTCAGTCGCCGCTGAGCGAGGTCGTCGGCGGGACGCACGGACTGATGGTCCCGATGGCCACGGCACCGAACGGCCAGTACGGCCAGTCCACCCAGAACGGCGGCAACGGCGGCAACGGCGGCAACGGTCCGTACGGACAGGCTGGTGAGCCCGGTCGGTCCGGCCTCGACGAGTGGTACGAGCCCGAGGCGACACCGGTAACCGGCCCCGGCGCGCTCTGGGCCCTGTTCGTCCCGCTGCTCGCGCTCCTGGACCGCGTCGGGCTGCTCACCGCGCCGGCCGAGACCCTCCAACTCGTCGCCGACCGGCTGGACCGCACCGCCGAACGCTGCGGCCTGGCCATCGCGACGTACAGCAACCCGGCCAAGACCCTCGCCGCCGAGCTGGCCGACAGCCTCCCGCTGATCTGGACGGAGGGCCCGGCCGCCGCCCCTGCCGGGCGGCGCTTCGCCGCCGTACTGGCCGAACTGACCGGCCGTCCCGCCCTCGCCGCCGAACTGCCCGAAGCCCTCCCGGCCCACAGCGCGCTGCTCGCCGGGCACTTCGCGGGCGGCGCCGCCGACCCCGACGACTTCTTCCGCGACCGGGTCGAGGAGCCGCAGGCGTGGCGCGCCCGTGTCGTCCTGCTCCGCGACCGTCCGGCGGGCGGACTGACCGCGGCCCCCGCCGCCCGCGAACTCGCGCTCGGCCATGACACGGCCATCAGCGAACTGGAGCCCGAAGAGGGCAGCGAGCTGGAGGCCCTCGCCGAGCTGATCGCCGTCACCGACTTCGCCACGGTCTATCTGGCCCTCGCGGGGGCCGCCCCCGCCTGAGCCGGAGCGGACCCCGGTAGCCGTGAGCCCGAGCGCACCTCGGTAGTCGTGGGCCGGACCGGCCGCGGTAGTCGTGGGCCGGACCAGGCCCCGCGGCCGTACGCCGGGCCCGGCCCCCGCGCGACCGCGAGCCGAACCCGGCCGCGCGACCGCGAGCCGGCCCGACCCGGCCCGCCCCGCACACGCCGGCCGTACGACCCGGCCGCACGCCCTCCGACCGACCAGCCCCGAATCCCCGTCCCCCAGCCCGAATCCCACTCCCGTCCCCGTCCCCGTCCCCGTCCCCGTCCTCACCGTCACCCCCACCCTCACGACACCTTCACCCTCGCCACATCCGTGCCGCCACCGCACGCCGCCGTTCCGTCACCCCGTACGAGAAAGCTCACCCCATGGACCGCCTCTCCAACACCGTGCGCCCCTACGCCTGGGGTTCGACCACCGCCATCCCGGAGCTGCTCGGCACCGCTCCCACGGGTGAGCCCCAGGCCGAGATGTGGATGGGCGCCCACCCGGGAGCCCCGTCCCGTCTCGACCGGGGCCATGTCACCGGCGCACAGGCGCTCTCCGCCGTCATCGACGCGGACCCCGAGGCGGAACTCGGCGCGGCCGCCGTCCGGAAGTTCGGCCCCCGGCTGCCGTTCCTGCTCAAGCTCCTCGCCGCCGGCTCCCCGCTCTCCCTCCAGGTCCACCCCGACCTCGCCCAGGCGAAGGAGGGATACGAGGCGGAGGAGCGCCGCGGGGTCCCGGTCGACGCGCCGCACCGCAACTACAAGGACGCCAACCACAAGCCCGAACTGATCTGCGCGCTCACCCCCTTCGACGGCCTGTGCGGCTTCCGCGCCCCGGAGGCGAGCGCCGAGCTGCTCGCGCGGCTGGACGTCGACTCGCTCAAGCCGTACGTCGACCTCCTGCGCGCCCACCCCGAAGAGGCCGCGCTGCGCGAGGTGCTGACCGCCGTCCTCACCGCCGATCCGGACGAGATGGCCGCCACCGTCACCGCCGCGGCCACGGCGGCGGACCGGCTCGGCGGGGACTACGCGCCGTACGTCTCGATCGCCCACCACTACCCGGGCGACCCGGGCGTCATCGCCGCCATGCTGCTCAACTACGTACAACTCCAGCCGGGCGAGGCGCTCTTCCTCGGCGCGGGCGTCCCGCACGCCTATCTCAACGGCCTCGGCGTCGAGATCATGGCCAACTCGGACAATGTCCTGCGCTGCGGGCTCACCCCCAAGCACGTGGACGTACCCGAGCTGCTCCGTATCGTCCGCTTCGAGGCGACCGACCCCGGTGTCCTGCGCCCGGAGGCGTCGCCCACGGGCGAGGAACTGTACGAGACGCCCATCGACGAGTTCAGGCTCTCCCGCTACGCCCTCGCGCCCGGCGCCGAGCCGCGCGACCTCACCGCCGCGACGCCCCAGATCCTGCTCTGCACGGCGGGCGCACCGCTGGCGAACGACATCGAGCTGGCCCCGGGCGGCTCGGTCTTCGTCGCGGCGGGCGAGAAGGCCGAACTGTCCGGTACGGGCACCGTGTTCCGGGCCACAGTGGTGGTCTGATGCGCCGGCCGTTCCGGCGGCTGCAACAATGTCCCGCCGTACCGCGGCGCCAGGGCCGCAGCACCGATGAAGGGACACCTCGCACCCAATGAGCGCGTCAGGCGGAACCAAGGCGATCGTGGCGGCGCTGAGCGCCAACCTCGCGATCGCAGTAGCCAAGTTCGTGGCGTTCCTCTTCAGTGGTTCGTCGTCGATGCTCGCGGAGAGCGTGCACTCCCTCGCCGACTCCGGCAACCAGGGGCTGCTGCTTCTCGGCGGCAAGAAGGCGAAGCGCGAGGCGACCCCGCAGCATCCCTTCGGCTACGGCCGTGAGCGTTATATCTATGCCTTCCTCGTCTCGATCGTGCTGTTCTCCGTCGGTGGCATGTTCGCCATCTACGAGGGCTACGAGAAGATCAAGCACCCCCACGAGATCGAGGCCTGGTACTGGCCGGTCGGCGTGCTCGTCTTCGCGATCATCGCGGAGGCGTTCTCGTTCCGTACGGCCATCAAGGAGTCGAACGTCACGCGGGGCTCGCTCTCCTGGACGCAGTTCGTCCGCCGCGCCAAGGCCCCCGAACTCCCCGTCGTGCTCCTGGAGGACCTCGGCGCGCTCGTCGGTCTCGTACTCGCCCTGGCGGGTGTGGGGCTGGCCCTGGGGACCGGCAACGGCATCTGGGACGGCATCGGCACCCTCTGCATCGGCATCCTCCTCATCCTGATCGCGGTGGTACTGGCAGCCGAGACGAAGTCCCTCCTCCTCGGCGAGTCCGCCGGCACCGAGGACGTGGAGAAGATCAAGAAGGCGCTCGTCGACGGTGATGTGGTGACCGGCATCATCCACATGCGTACGCTCCACCTCGGCCCCGAGGAACTGCTGGTCGCCGCCAAGATCGCGGTCGAGCACAACGACACGGCCGGCGAGGTCGCCCAGGCCATCAACGCCGCCGAGTCCCGGATCCGCGAGGCGGTCCCGATCGCCCGCGTGATCTATCTGGAGCCGGACATCTACAGCGAGACGGCCGCCGCGGCGGGCACCAACCCCGGTAAGGACCAGGCCAGTCAGGCCCCCGGCGGTACCACCGACTCCTGAACCCTCCCCGCCCCACTCCCCGCCCCGATCCCGGCTCCCCTCCTGGCTCCACTCCCGATCCCCATGGCCCGACCGTGATCACTTCATGATCCGTTTTCCGTTCGGCTGTGGGGCCGTGGGCCGGTCGGTGTAGATTCGTCTGCAGAGCCAGACGTCGCTGCTGATGGCGGTCGGGCGGCCCGCAGTCGCGGACCGGCCGAGGGAGAGAGGGCCTCCGACGGACTGTGCCGCGGGGGCCCGGGCATTCGTATGCCCGCCGCCGCAGAGCCAGCCGCACGTACCCACCCTCGACCCGATTTACGAGGAGCAGCTCGTTATGACGACTGTCGCCAACCGACAGGACTTCAAGGTCGCCGATCTCTCGCTCGCCGAGTTCGGCCGCAAGGAGATCACCCTCGCCGAGCACGAGATGCCCGGTCTGATGTCGATCCGCAAGGAGTACGCGGCCACCCAGCCGCTGGCCGGCGCGCGTATCACCGGCTCCCTGCACATGACGGTGCAGACCGCGGTCCTCATCGAGACCCTGACGGCCCTCGGTGCCGAGGTCCGCTGGGCGTCCTGCAACATCTTCTCCACCCAGGACCACGCCGCCGCCGCCATCGCGGTCGGCCCCGAGGGCACCCCCGAGAACCCCCAGGGTGTCCCGGTCTACGCCTGGAAGGGCGAGACGCTGGAGGAGTACTGGTGGTGCACGGAGCAGGCCCTGACGTGGCCGAACACGCCCACCGGCGGCCCGAACATGATCCTCGACGACGGTGGTGACGCCACCCTCCTGGTGCACAAGGGCGTCGAGTTCGAGAAGGCCGGCGCGGCCCCCGACCCGGCCACCGCGGACAGCGAGGAGTTCGGCTACATCCTCCGTCTGCTGAACCGCACCCTCTCCGAGAACCCGCAGAAGTGGACCCGTCTGGCGTCCGAGATCCGCGGTGTCACCGAAGAGACCACCACCGGCGTGCACCGTCTGTACGAGATGCACCGCGACGGAAGCCTTCTCTTCCCGGCGATCAACGTCAATGACGCGGTCACCAAGTCCAAGTTCGACAACAAGTACGGCTGCCGCCACTCCCTGATCGACGGCATCAACCGCGCCACCGACGTCCTCATCGGCGGCAAGGTCGCGGTCGTCTTCGGCTACGGCGACGTCGGCAAGGGCTGCGCGGAGTCGCTGCGCGGCCAGGGCGCCCGCGTGATCATCACGGAGATCGACCCGATCTGCGCCCTCCAGGCGGCGATGGACGGCTACCAGGTCTCGACCCTCGACGATGTCGTCGGCATCGCCGACATCTTCGTGACGACCACGGGCAACAAGGACATCATCATGGCCTCGGACATGGCCAAGATGAAGCACCAGGCGATCGTCGGGAACATCGGTCACTTCGACAACGAGATCGACATGGCCGGCCTCGCCAAGATCGACGGCATCGTCAAGGACGAGGTCAAGCCGCAGGTCCACACCTGGACCTTCCCGGACGGGAAAACGCTCATCGTCCTGTCCGAGGGCCGCCTGCTGAACCTGGGCAACGCGACCGGCCACCCGTCCTTCGTGATGTCCAACTCGTTCGCGGACCAGACCCTGGCCCAGATCGAGCTGTTCACCAAGCCGGAGGAGTACCCGACCGACGTCTACGTGCTCCCCAAGCACCTGGACGAGAAGGTCGCCCGCCTCCACCTCGACGCGCTCGGTGTGAAGCTGACGACGCTCCGTCCCGAGCAGGCCGACTACATCGGCGTCAAGGTCGAGGGCCCGTACAAGCCGGACCACTACCGCTACTGACACACCCTCTGAGGTACGGGCGGTCCGGCTGTACACCTGCCGCACGGCGATCCAGCCGGACAGCTCATAGCCGGACTGCCGCCTACCTCGGTCCTCAGCAGGTGCCCCCGTAAGCCATGGGTACCCCCGCGGTACCGGACAGGCCCCCGCACCCCCGTGTCGGGGGCCTGTCCCGTGCGCGGTGAGGAAAGGTGTCAGACGCCGAGGACCCGAAGGACCGGAAGAACCCGAAGGACCCGAAGGACCGGAAAGCCCCCATGCCCCGCGGCCGTTATTCGCTCCATGATCCGCACGATCACGCTCCTCTCGGTGACGAACACTTCCACTGCGCCCCCGGCCCCTCCGGCTGGCGCTATGTCTCTCAGATCACCACTCCCTCCGGCGACCACTCCGGCTCCGTCGATCTGGCCCTCGACGAACTCGGCCGCCCCATCCGTCTTCAACTCCACGCCGCGAGCTGGCAGATCCGTGGCGCCGCACTCGACGGCGTCACCTGGGTCCGTACCGACCCCACCGGCACCCACGCCACCGAAGGCAACGTCCGCGCCCATGCCTTCACCGGCACCTCCCCCGCGTTCCTCGTCGCGACCGCGCGACTGCTGCGTCTCACCCCCGGTTCCCCCGCGACCCGCGTACGCCTGGTCGCCTTCACGGATCCCGTCCTCGCTCCCCGTACTCTCGATCAGTCCTGGGCCCTGGTGAACAGTGAAGCGCACGGCACTGACAATGGACCCCTGACCGTGGACGAGTACCAGGTCAGCGCCCTGGACACGGGCGAACAGCACACGGTTCACCTCGCCGGCGATGTGGTCCTCTCGGCCCCCGGCATCGAGCTCGAAGACCTGGAATCCCCACCGTCGGTCCTGCCCTGACGCCTTGACGCTCTGAGCCGCGACGCCTTGGTGCCCCGACGCGTGCCCTGCCCTGCCCGACCCGGCCCCGACGCCTACGCCGGTGGGGCGAACCCGGTGGCCGGGGGCGCACCGGCTTCGGACTGCGTGGGCGTGGTGGACGGAAGCGGTGCGGGAGCCGGAGCCCGGAAAGGGCCTGGAGCGGCGGCCTGGGCCGGGACAGCCGCCTGGGCGGGGGCCGGGGCTGGGCGGGGAACGTCGGGGACGCTGGGCCCAGACATGGGGCCCAGGGAGGCACCGAAGGCCCGTCGGGCGTCCCGGGCCTGCCGCTCATGCACGACGGCGGCCAGATAGGCGCCCGAGGGGATCCCCTGCGGCGCCGGCGCTCCGGTGCGCGCCGCCAGCTCGCCCGCGAGCCGCTCGGCCATCGACCAGCTCACCCCGGCGTCGAGCTGCCCCATCCGCGTCAGGTACTGGCGTATCGCGAGCCACAGATCGTCCGGCACCGAGGACAGGTCCAGCTCGGCGAACCGGCCCGCGAGCCACGGCGGGGGCGGCGGGACCATGGCCGTATGCGTCACCGGCACCCGCTCCCGTACGACCAGGGTCCCCGCGAAGACGTCCCCGATCCGCCGCCCCCGCGCCGAGACCAGCGACGCGATACAGGCGATGACCCCGAACGACAGCAAAATCTCCACGACCCCTATCGCCCCGCGCACCAGCGCCTGCCGAAAGCGGATGGGCCCGCCGTCGTCCCGGACCACGCGCAGTCCGCACGCCATCTTCCCCAGCGAGCGTCCATGGCTGAGGGTCTCCACGGCGATCGGACCGCCCACCAGGACCAGCACAAACGAGGCGACTGACAGCGCCATGACCGCCGCCTCGTCGAGGGAGCCCGTCGACAGCGCGATGGCGACCGACACCAGCACATAGGCCGTCCAGGCGACCGCCAGGTCGATGGCGACCGCCAGCGCCCGGCTCGGCAGCCTCGCCGGGCGCAGCCCGAGTACCACCGCGTCGCCCGTCACAAGCTCATTCACCGGTGCCCCACCCATCGCCGGACCTTCTCTGCCCCTGAAGTCCTCAGTCTGCCAAGCTGGCCCGCAGCGCGTCGCGGCAGTGGCAGTGGCAGTGGCAGGAGCAGCGGCAGCGGTGCGCCGGCCGCGCAGTGGGCGGCGCAGTAGTAGGGACCGTACGCACCCAGTGCCTGGAGCAGCAGCCGCCCATGGACCTCGATGTCTTCGTGACAGCCCACCGCGCAGAGTGGGACCGCCTGGACCAGCTCCTGCGCCGCGGGCGCCGCCTCACCGGAGCCGAGGCCGACGAACTCGTCGCTCTCTACCAGCGCACGGCCACCCATCTCTCACTGATCCAGTCCACCGCCCCGGACCCGGCGCTCACGACGCGCCTCACCCAGCTCGTGGCCCGAGCCCGCGCCACGGTCACCGGAGCCCGCCGGGCCACCTGGCGCGACGCCGCCCGATTCCTTACGGCCGGTTTTCCTGCGGCTGTCTACCGCTCCCGGCGCTGGTGGATCCCGACGGCGATCCTCTCCACCCTGCTGGCCGCCGTCATCGGCTTGTGGATCGGGGCACACCCCGAGATCCAGTCGGCGATCGCGGCCCCGGACGAGCTGCGCCGGATGACCAGACCCGGGGGTGAGTACGAGACGTACTACTCAAGCCATCCGGCGGCGTCCTTCGCGGCGCAGGTCTGGACGAACAACGCCCAGGCCGCCGCCATGTGCCTCGTCCTGGGCGCCTTTCTCTGCCTCCCGGTCGTCTGGATCCTCTTCGTCAACGTGCTCAACCTGGGAGTCGGCATCGGCCTGATGTCCTCGGCCGGCCGCCTCGACATCTTCCTGGGGCTGATACTCCCGCACGGCCTGCTCGAACTGACAGCGGTCTTCGTCGCCGCGGGTACGGGACTCCGACTCGGATGGACACTGATCGACCCGGGCCCCTACAGCCGACGCACCGCCATGGCCCAGCAGGGCCGCGCCGCGCTCGGCATGGCCATCGGCCTGGCGCTCGTCCTCTTCGTATCGGGCCTGATAGAGGGCTTCGTGACCCCGTCCGGCCTCCCCACCTGGGCGCGCATCGCCATCGGCGTAGCAGCTGAGGCGGCCTTCCTCTGCTACGTCTACATCCTCGGCGGACGGGCCGTACGAGAGGGCGAGACGGGAGACGTCGAGGCCGCAGACCGCAGCGCCGAACTCCCTGTCGCCGCCTGATGTGCGTATCCCGCCCGACACCTGTTAGTCTCCTCTTCGCCCCACAACGACCGTTGACACGGTTGGCGTGGGGAGGTAGATTTGAACGGTTGCCTCGAAGTAGGACATACTGCGAGAGCAATTGATCATTTCTATGCGGCTCGCAGCGGGAATCGAATTTCCATGCGGCCCCTTCGATTCGACATCCAGACCACCAAGGCCGATGAATCGGCCCGAATGCATCTGCTAAAGTCGGATCAGCCGAAAGGCAAGACCAATCCGAAGGTCATCAGAATTCACGAAGCAGAACACGCCGAATGAATCTGATAGAGTCGGAATCGCTGAAAAGGGAAACGCGAAAGCGGAAAACTGGAAGGCGGCCCCGCTCCGACGGGGAATCGGACAGGAAAGAGTCTGATAGAGTCGGAAACGCAAGACCG